>NZ_JAEHFP010000117.1 GCF_016446475.1 Paracoccus binzhouensis
CTACGACAAAACCGCAGACAGTTTCCTCGGCTTCATCGACATCGCCTGCATCAGGCTCTGGCTTCGCCATTTGTCAACATGACCTAATATTCTCGGTCTCGCCATTCTGATCGGGCCAGTTGTAGGTGAGTTCAAGAAGTGGGGCCTTGCTGGCGCGTCCCGCGGTCTCGTCTTCGTCCGCCGCCAGGAAGATGAGGGTGAAGCGACCGGACGGGTTCTCGATGCGGTTCACTTCCACCATGCCGAGCAGTTCGCAGTAGAAATGAAGGGACGTTTCGATGTCCGAGACGCGAACCATCGTGTGAAGGTATTTCATTGGGGTTCTCCCGGTTCGTGAATGAGGTAGCGCCCTGGCGGACGCGACGGGGAAAGGCTCTGGCCAAACGGCCATCCCGGCCTCAAGGCCGGGATGAGGCTTTCGGCGGCGAGGGATGGGGAAGACGGCGCGGTTTCACCGCCATCGCGTCTGTCACGCGGTGGCCGTATGCTCTTTCTCGACGAGGGCTTCGAGCATTTTACCGGCAACCAGCGCGGCCGAGGCCGGGTTCTGGCCGGTAATCAGTTGGCCATCGCGCACCGCATGTTCCTTGAAGTTGTCCGTGCCCTCGAACTTGGCGCCGAGATCGCGCAGCCGGGATTCGAGCAGGAACGGCATCGCTTCGACCAGCCCTACCGCTTGTTCCTCGGCATCGGTGAAGGCATTGACGCGCAGGCCTTCGACAACCGGCCGACCGTCGGCCCGCTTCGCGGAAACCAGACCGGCGGGGCCGTGGCAGACCGCCCCGATGATGCCGCCCGCGTCGAAGATCTTGCCGATCAGGGTGGCCAGGGCATCGCTATTCGGGAAGTCGAACATTGTTCCGTGGCCGCCGGCAAGGAAAATGCCGTCGAAATCGGCCGGAGACACATCGTCGATCCGAGCCGTTTTCGACAGTAGTGCCATCGCCTGGCTGTCGCCCAGGAACCGCGCGACGGGTTCAGGGCGCTCCGATGGATTGTCCTTGACGCTGGAGGGATCGTATTCGGGGTGCCCGCCCGCGATCGAGGCGATCGTGATCTCGTGACCGGCATCGACCAGTGCCCAATAGGGCGTTGCCATTTCGTCGAAATAGAAGCCGGTTTTCTTTTCGGTGCTGCCGACCTTGGTATGGGACGTCAACACGATCAGAATTCTTGCCATTTTGTGTTCCTCTGTTTGAGACAGAGGAACAATGCTTGACTTTCGACCCTTGCGGAAATTGGAAGTACCGATAGTTCCAATCGCGCAGACGGTGCCTATTGCGACGGTTCGACGAAGGCACTGGAAACCTGGGTGCGGAACCATTGCTGCGCGGGATCGCTATCGGCGACCACGCTCCAGGTCATCAGATTCCTGACGGGCGGAATCTCTACCGGGCACGGATCGATCTCCAGATGACCGATGCTCGCCAGTTTCTCGGCGATGAAGTCCGGCACCGTCGCTATCATGTCGTTGCCGGGCAGAACCGCCAGAAGCAGCGCGAAATTCGAAAGACCGATGGCGACACGTCGACTCCGGCCCAGGGCCTGCAACTGATCATCCACAAAGCCGCAGAGGTCCCCCCTTGGGGTGACGATGGCATGAGGCCGCACGCAGAAGTCGTCGAGATCGGTGACCGGCGGCTGCCGCGCGTCTCGCAGCACGACCCAACCCGCATTGCGCAGCACTTTCATCTTGGCGGTCGCCGGAAGGTTCTCCCGCATATAGCCTATCGCGGTCGTGATCTGCCCTGCCGCGAGCATATCCGGGAGCGTACGATAGTCACCGATCCGCACGATGAGATTGCAGGCCGGAGCATGTGTCCTTAAGGTTTGTGTCAGGCTGGGCAGGATCGAGAAAGCGACCGCATCCGTGCATCCGAGATGGAATTCGCGGGTGTGCAGGGCAGGATCGAAGTCCAGCGTCGTTCCGACTGCGGCCGAGAGCGCCTCGAGATGAGGCTTGGTGAGCCTGACCAGTTCGAGCGCTTTCGTGGTCGGCTCCAGCGCGCGGCCATTGCGCACCAACAGTTCATCGCCCAGTGTCTCGCGGAGCTTGGCAAGGACACCCGAGACCGTCGATTGGGCCAGATGCAGGCGTCTGGCGGCGCGGACGGTGCTCTTTTCCTCGACCAGAACCACCAGCGCCGACAAGAGGTTCAGATCGAGATTACCAAGACTTGTACGGCTGAATGACATGGCTTTCCTTGAAGACGAAATAATGCCGAGAATGACATCCCGTCTTCAAGTAATAGCACATTGGATTGCAATCAGAATCCCCTTCGCGGCGTCGTTGTCGCGTCGAGGGGCCGGCGGATCAGGAACCGCCAGCCGACGTCAACTTCGCGACTTCGGAGAGGTGGAGCATTCGCACATCGTGCTCCGCGGCAACCGCAAGATCCTCCGGACCGTGGTATCCCCATCCCGCCCATTTGACCCGAACGGGAAGATCGCGGGCGTCGAGGATATTCTCGATGCTGTCGTCGACGAAAATAATGCCTTCGCCAGCCATGTCGGGGTCATGGTTGAGGAGGGCCTGAAGGACATGACGCTTGTTCTTGCACGCCCCTTTGATCCTTGAGACCTTTTCGTCCAGTCCATGAAGCTTCAGAACCGCCTTGATCGACTCGGCATCCTTTGCAGAGACGATCACGATGTCCTGGCGGGCATTGGCGATCAGTTCGGCGACCTCGGGATGTACCGTGTGCAGCCCGGTCCACTGGTCATATTGCTGGTCACGCCAGTTGCCCCTGACCCGCTCGGCAGCGGCTGCCTGATCCGCGAGATCGCGCCTGTGCAGATCGCGGGTGCTCTGGAAGAGCTGCCGGTCGATTGAGCCGGGGCGTTCATGGAGAACGTTGGCAACCATGAAATCATCGAGCGTGCGGCTGTAGGCACGTACCTGTCTGAAGGTTTCGATGAACGAATGAGGCACCTCGTCGATGGCATCGGGAAGACGGGGTGCTGTCGCACCCCGTCCGAATGGTCCCGCATGCCAGGTTACCGCCGCGCATTCCTGCAACGCGTCGGCAACCACGCCGTCGAAATCAAGCGCGAGCATATTGCTTCTCCGAGCTGGCCTCGACCGCCCTCGCTTCAACGACCTCGAACATCGTCCGCATGAACTTGCCGACATAGGCGTAGTAGGAGCAGGTGATGATGTTGCCATCCACGACGACATCGCCATCGATGACATTCGCGCCGGCGTTGATCACGTCATCGCGCAGGCCGATATAGGCGCAGGCGGTCTTGTCCCGAAGAACACCGGCGCTGACCATGATCCAGGGGCCATGGCACAGTCCGGCCACCACCTTTCCGGCGGCGTCCATATCGCGCACGAAATCCAGAACCGGCTTGACCTGGCGAACACGGTCGGGGGCTTCGTGACCGCCGGTGAGCACTACGGCGTCGTAGTCGTCAACGGCCAGATCGTCATAGGAGATCAGAGGTTGGGCGGTCTTGTCCATGGGAAGGGGAACTCCGTATTTCCCGATGGTCTCTCGGCCGTCCTTGGTGGCGACGTCGACCTCCCAGCCCTCTTCGATGAGGCGGTAATAGGTGTAGATGACGTCGTGGTCCTGGAACCCTTGCCCGGTGATGATTGCTGCGCGTCTCGACATGAAATGACCTTTCGTCTTTTGAGGGAGGGGAGGATCAGGCGCCGATGGTTTCGACGCAAAGGTAGTGCGCATCGGTGTTGATGCTCTCCTTCTCACGGACGCGATTGCTCAGGATGAGCATGTCGTCGGAGAGCAGGGTGTCGATGCCGAGTTTGATCAGAAACACGCCGTCGGGGATGCCGCGATAGAAGACATCCATTCCGGTCCGGATCGAGAACTTGAAATTTCCGCAGGGGGATGCGGGGCAGAAGCTCGCGTTCGGAATCTGCGGGTGGCGCCGCCGACCGGCTGGCAACGGAGTGCCCTCGGGTTCGTACTGCTTTGCAGCGCGGTCGTAGTTGTCGGCCAGCCGCACAAGATCGAATTTGTTTCTCGGTGTCTCCACTTCGATCAGCATCAGCGGATCGGTGCCTTCGTCGCATTTCGTCGCGTGAAAGGCACCGCGACCGATGCGAAGGATCGTGCCCTGACTGATCGGCACCGAACTCTTGAGGTTGGTGCTGACCCCGGACCCGGAAAGGCACAGGAGATAAGTGGTCTTGCGGGGATGTGCATGCACGGAGGTGGACTGCCCCGGATTGATCTGGAGGTGCCAGATATCGAGGAAGTCGTCCACAAAGGCGCGATATTCCTGCCCCCAGGGCTTGGTGATCAGCCCATTGAGATATTCGTCACGATCTTGCTGCTCGCTTTCGATGCGGATTCCGCTTCTGAGCAGATTGTTCAGTACGGAAACGTCTTCCCTGGTGGCGTCGATCCGAATTGCGGGATCGACTGGGTCGGAGGTGGTGTGTCGCGGGGATATTGCCTCAAGCATTTGAAACTCCAGTAGTGGTGACAGGTCATGCTCTTCGAATGCGAAGCCGTCGACTTCGTCCCTCCCTGCGCCATTTCGTAGATATCTGCTTATTCTTGTTTCCGTTGGTTGCGCCTCGTTGGATAAACGATATGTCGGATGGTATTGGCGGCGGGAAATCGGAAATACCGATAAGACCAATTGTGAAACACTGCTTGCGCCCGCGCGCGTGAAGAATTTGTATTGATCGGAATGGCATCGAGACTTGGGGCGTTGTTGGACGCACATGCGGCGGCGGGCTGCGCCGGGGTGCTATCGCTGGGCCGGGTTGTTTCTTTTCGCTTTCGAGAACTCGCGATCGGTGGCGATGAACCGTTCGAGCATCGGCACGATCAGGCGGCTCGGCTCGATGTCGGGTTGGCCCGATTGCCGTGCGAGAATCGCAGCATAGGCGACAAGATCGCGGTGTAGGGACGCGGGCAGTTCCACTGTCACTTTCACCGGCTTGTCGTCGGGGAGCGGCCCGAGTTTCAGTTTCGCCATGGTCAGCCTCCGTAGGGTTCGAGCACCAAATCTCTCGTCACGATGATCCTGACCGGGAAGCCCGGCCGGATGGTGAGGGTCGGCGCGACCTGCAATTGGCGCTGGATGATTTGCTGGCCGGCCTGATTGATTGTGTCTTGTGCCCCGTCGCGGATGGCGCGGATCAGCCGGTCCTCGTCGCTGGCGGCGAGTTCGGTGCCGACCGAAAGGAGGGTCGAGAGGCCGGCGGCCTTCATCAGATCCCACCAGTGGTAATCCACTTCGTCCTCAAGACCGGCATAGCCGGAAGCGTCCGCGCCCGGCAGTCGTTCCAACACGATGGAGCGGCCGCCGGGCAGGATCAGGCGGTTCCAGACGAGGAGGACGCGGCGCTGACCGAAGGTCACACCGTCATCGTATTGCCCGATGATGCGCGTGCCCTGTGGGATCAGGAGCAGTGAGCCGGTCGGGCTGTCATAGACGTTTTCCGTGACCTGCGCGGTGATCTGTCCGGGTAGATCGGAACGGATGCCTGTGATCATAGCGGCAGGGATCACGGACCCTGCCTGAAGAATGTAGGGCGAGGTTGGCGGCATGACGCGGTCAGGTGCTACGGTCTGCCGATCCACCGGGCCGCCCAGGAAGGCGGCATGACGATTCTGTCCGGACGCATCTTGTCGCTGTCCGCTGAGATCGGGCAGGGCGGGTATGGCGGTTCCCACCGTCGGCCCGGGTCGCGGCCCGGTCTGGAAGAACACGTTGCTCAGACGCGCGGCCTCTTCCTCGGCACGGCGGCGTTCCTCTTCGGGATCGACAGCGGGTGTTACGATGGCTGGCGGCGCCACCGGCTGTCCGCGCTCCTGCGCGCTGAGAATCGGACGACCGAGATCGCCGGGCAGCGCGGGGCCAAGCACCGGCCCGCTATAGTCGCGCGGCAGGCCAGCCAGGCCGTCCGCGGTGGGACGGTTCTCGGTCGAATAGAGTTCTTCCCCTCCCGGTCCCGCTTCGCGGGTCTGGAGAGCATAGATCAGCGCCCCGCCGATGCCGAGAAGTGCCACCGCTCCGACGCCTGCCAGCACCTTGCGGGACAGGCGGGTGACGCGGGGCGGTTCGGCGCGCAGCCGCATGGGCGCGGCGGTATCGGTCTGAGTCATGAGGACGATCCTCCCGTGGTTGGGCTGGCCGGCTGCGTTGTCGCCTGGCCAGGTTCGATGCGGACGATCCTCACCACCTGCTGGCGGTTGCCACTGCCGAGACGCAGTTCGGCCGCGCCGAACAGGCGATCCACGATCAGGACGTTCTGATGGATGCGGCTATTGACGATCTGCGGCTCGCCGTCCGAGCCCAGGACGAAGAGGGGCGGCATCTCGCCCTGCACGATCCCGCGCGGAAAAACGACATAGACGCGGCGGCCGTCGTCGAAGACCGAGATCGGCCGCCAGGGCGGGGTGTCACCTTGCACCTGTAACCCGTAGCGATGATTGCGGCCCGAAGGCGCCGGGATGACCGGCGCGGCGGGAGCGGTCTGGCGCTGGCCGGCAGGTGGTGTGGGATAGGCCCAGGCGACGGCAGGCATGTACGGCTCCTCCCGCGCATGCAACTCCATCATGTAGAGGCGGCGATCGGTGGTGACGACGAGGTTGGTCGAGATGTCTGGTCGGGTCGGTTTGACGAGGATATGGACGCGGGTGTTCGCCCCGCTCCCACTCTCGGTATCGCCTATGATCCAGCGGGCGGTATCGCCAGCAGCAATCGGCCCCGCGCCCGTCAGGCTCTCGCCCGGCTCCAGCGCGATATTGGTGATCTGCCCGGGCGCGGCATAGACCTGATAGAGCGCGCCTTCCGACCACGGATAGATCTGGATGGCATTGTAATACCCCTCGCGGCGCGGTTCGACACGAGCCGCGGCATTGGCGTTTTCGACGCGGGCGGTCGGCGTGCCGGCCGCATCGCCGCCGCGCGCCACGGTCCAGACCGGGGGCGTGTGCAGCGGGCGGGAACGATTCTCCGTCGAAGTCGCAGGCGGGGCCGGCAGTGGCGGCACAGAGTCGTCATAGCTGAATTGCGGAACCCGGTTCGTTGCGCAACCTGCGAGCATGGTCGCTGACAACAGCAAAGCCGGAAGGCCGAGTTTGCGGAAATCCGACAAGACGGGTCTACGGAAAGCCGGAAGCGCGGCTTTACGGAAAATCGCGCGGGTCATTGGCTCATCTCCCGCGACCAGTTGATAGCGTTGACATAGATTCCAAGGGGATTGGCCCGCAGGCGCTCGGCGTCTCGCGGCATCTGGATCACGATGGTCAGGATCGCGGTCCAGCGTTCGGTTGCGGAGAGTTGGCCGTTTTCGTAGTGGCGTTCGGTCCAGGCGACGCGGAAGCTATCCGGTGAGGCCCGGATGACCGACGACACTTCGACAGCGATCTGCTGGCGGCCGACTTTGGTGAAGGGATCGTTGGCGCGGGCATAGTCGTTGAGCGCCGCCGCGCCCCGGTCGGTGGTGAACTCGTAGGCGCGCAGCCAGTTCTGGCGGACAATGATCGCGTCGGCGGGAATTGCTCGGACCTGCTCGATGAAGCGGCCGAGATGGAATGCGATCTGCGGATCGGTCGGGCGATAATCGGCCACGGCCGGCGCGACGGTCTGTGCCTGGCCGAGATTATCGACCTGCACCACCCAGGGCACGACAGTTCCGCGTGCCGATTGCCAGACCAGCGCGGCGGCGAAACCGGCCGACAGGATCAGCGACCCGAAGGCCATGTAGCGCCAGTTCCTCGCCTGCACGCGGGCAGAACCGATGCGCTCGTCCCAGACTTGCGCGGCCTTCTGATAGGGCGTCTCGGGTTCCGGCGTCTTGCCGTAATGGGTTGTGGGTCGTTTGAAGAGGTTCATGAGCGGTCGCTTTCGGAAAGGCTGACGGAGGAACCGCCACCATGGCTGTCGCCGGAGCGGACGGCATGGGCGGCGGCGGTGACGCCGTGGCCCATGGCCCGGCTGCGCTGCATCCGCTGCGCCCAGGCAGGCGGGCCATCGGTGGAGGGGGAATTGGCGGACACGGGGGTTGGGTTTCCGCCAACCGTGCCCATCGAGGAGTGACCACCGGAGGCTTCAAATCCGCCTTTGATGCCATCCGAGTAGCTGGATTTCAGGCTGTCTGCGGCGCGGGAGGCGGCACGCTTGAGGGGCGAGACGGTCGCGGCCGCACCCGCACGGGCCACACCACCGAGGCCCGAAGCGGCACCGGCCGCGCCGGACTGGCCCATGGAGCCAAGGGTGTAGGCCGACGAGGCTGCGCCAGCGGCGGAGGCCCCACCACGCGCGAGGGCGGCACCACCCGAGAGTGCAGCAGCGCCGCCCTTTGCTGCGAGCATGGTCGCGCCTCCAGCGGCTATTGCCGTTCCGCCAACGGCGAGGCCCGTACCGACAGCTGCGCCGGCGCTGAGTTGCGGACCACCGGAGACGAGGCCGGTGGCGATGCCGGGGCCGAAAATGCCCAGGCCCAGAAGGGAGAGTGCCGCCAGCACGATCGCCATGGCGTCGTCGATGGTCGGGGTCGCACCGCCGAAACCGGCGGTGAACTGGCCGAATAATGTGGAGCCGATGCCGATGATGACGGCGAGGACCAGCACCTTGATCCCGGAGGAAATGACGTTCCCCAAGACCCTTTCCGCCATGAAGGCTGTCTTGCCGAAGAGGCCGAAGGGAATGAGGACAAAGCCTGCCAGCGTGGTCAGTTTGAACTCAATCAACGTCACGAACAATTGGACGGCCAGGATGAAGAAGGCGAGGATGACCAGTGCCCAGGCGAAGAACAGGCAGAGGATCTGCACGAGGTTCTCGAAAACGGCGATCCAGCCCATCAGATCGGAGATGGATTCGAGCAGCGGCCGTCCGGCCTCAAGGCCGGTCTGCGCGACGCGGCCGGGGCGCAGGAGATCGGCAGCCGAAAAGCCGGTTCCCGAAGCCATCAGGCCAAGGCCGGCGAAGCTCTCGAAGACGATACGGGCGAGATTGTTCCAGTTGGAGATGATGTAGGCAAAGACGCCGACGAACAGCGTCTTCCTCACCAGCCGGGCGATGATGTCGTCATCGGCACCCCAGGCCCAGAACAAGGCGGCCAAGGTGACGTCGATCACGATCAGCGAGGTGGCGATAAACGCTACTTCGCCACCGAGCAGGCCGAATCCGGAGTCGATGTAGCTGGTGAATATACCAAGGAAGTTGTCGATGACCCCCGTTCCGCCCATGGCTCACTGTCCTCCGTTCGGAGCGGCAGGCGCCGGTGTCCAGCCGAGGAAGCGATCGCGGGTTTCGGCCCAGATCGCCAGACAATCCGCATCGCTCGCGGCGGCCTCACCCATCCGCTGGCAGCGGCGCTGACCTTCACGCAAGGGATCGGTCGGAGGCTGGAGCGAAGGAGTGGAAGGCGCCGGGACGGAGATGTCCTCATGGGTCATCTCGATGACGGTCGCCGTGATGGCGACGGCGATGAATACGATGGCCGCGATCCGGGCCAGCACCTTCCCTTCCATGATCTTCCCTCCCGGCCTCAGTTGAACATCTGTGCGTTGCCGGGCTGGTAGCCCGCCCCCGGCGTCAGGAATCGTTCACGCTGGATGCGCCCCTGTTCTGCGGCGGTGGCGCGTTCCGCCTCCGACAATGCGTCGGCCCGGCCATTGGCCGAGATGACCGCGATCAGGTCGGAGAGCTGCTGCGACTGAAGGGCGAGAAGCTGGTTGCCGGCCTGCGTCGCCTGAAGCGCGCCAGTTGCCCCCTGGCTCTGACCGACAAGCTCCGACATCTGCGTGCGGTTGCTATCGATGTTGCCGACGACGCCGGCCTGGACGCGCATCGCATCCTGCAAGCCGCCGACCGTATTTTCCCAGCGGTTGCGCGCATCGTCGATCATCTGGGCGTCTGTCGCGTTCAGAGACAGGTTGCCGTAGTCCTGCTGGAACATCCGATCGATGCTCTGCACGTTGAAAGCGATGTTCTGGGCCTGCCCGAGAAGCTGCTGGGTCCGCTGGACGTTCTGTTGGAGCTGCTGAAGCGACGAATAGGGCAGGCTCGCGAGATTGCGGGCCTGGTTGATGAGCATCTGCGCTTCGTTCTGGAGCTGTGCGATCTGATTGTTGATCTGCTCCAGGGATCGAGCCGCTGTCAGGAGGTTTTCCGCGTGGTTGGTCGGGTCGTAGACAATGCCGCCGAAGCCGAAGAAGGCATGGGCCGGTGTCGTGAACACCGGGGCCAGGACCAGCGGTGCGGCGAGCGCAAGGGCCAGTGCCGAGGCGCTGGCCATGCGCGTGATCCGGGGTATTTTGCACGTCATGGAGTAATCTCCTCTTCTTCCAGGGTGAATTCGAATGCGTCGTCATCGAAGATGACGGGCGACAGGTCTTCGCTTTCCGGTGCGAGATTGGTGAGGTCCGGGATCAGGTCGGCCGCCCATTCGACGCCGCGTGCCTTGAGCCAGGCGGCGAGGAAACCATCGCGGCCATGTTTGGCGAGAATCTCGGCGATCAGGGACTGATCGGACTTCGAAGAGGCTGCGCAGAGTGCGAGGCCGACTTCGCTGAGGCCCAGTTCGAACAGGCGGTTGCCGCGCCGCGACTGGCAGTAGTAGTCCCGCTTGGGCATGGCCCGCGCGAGGATCTCGATCTGCCGGTCATTGAGGCCGAAGCGGCGATAGATCGCGGTGATCTGTGGCTCGACGGCGCGCTCGTTCGGGAGCAAGAGCCGCGTCGGGCAGCTCTCGATGATGGCTGGTGCGATATTGCTGCCGTCTATGTCGGACAGGCTTTGCGTGGCGAAGATCACGCTGGCGTTCTTCTTGCGCAGCGTCTTGAGCCATTCGCGCAACTGGTCTGCGAAGGCTTCATCATCCAGCGCCAGCCAGCCCTCGTCGATGATGAGCAGTGTCGGGCGGCCGTCGAGCCGGTCGCCGATGCGATGAAACAGATAGGACAGGACGGCAGGCGCCGCGCCTGTGCCGACCAGCCCCTCGATCTCGAACGCCTGCACGTCGGCCGATCCGAGATGTTCGCTCTCGGCATCAAGCAACCGCCCATAGGGACCACCGACGCAATAGGCACGCAGCGCCTGTTTCAGATCGTTGGACTGCAGCAAGACCGACAGGCCGGTAATGGTGCGTTCCTCGACCGGGGCCGAAGCCAGCGAGGTTAGAGCCGTCCAGATGTGCTCCTTCACCTCGGGCGTGATCTGGATGTTCTCGCGCGTGAGGATCGCGACGACCCAATCGGCGGCCCAGGCGCGCTCGGCCGTCTCGTGGATGCGCGCCAGCGGTTGCAGCGAGACTGACGCCGCGGCAGCGTCGGTCAACTCGCCGCCGAGATCATGCCAGTCACCGCCCATGGCGAGCGCGGCGGCGCGGATCGAGCCGCCGAAATCGAACGCGAAGACCTGGTTTCCTGCGTATCGCCGGAACTGGAGCGCCATGAGCGCGAGCAGCACCGACTTGCCCGCGCCGGTCGGTCCGACGACAAGCGTGTGGCCCACATCGCCAACATGAAGAGAAAACCGGAACGGGGTCGATCCTTCGGTCCTGCCATAGAGCAGCGGGGGTGCGCCGAAGTGATCGTCCCGTTCCGGCCCCGCCCACACGGCAGAGAGGGGGATCATGTGGGCAAGGTTGAGCGTCGAGATGGGCGGCTGCCGGACATTGGCGTAGGCATGTCCGGGCAGAGAGCCGAGCCAGGCATCGACGGCGTTGACGGTTTCGGGCATGGCGGTGAAATCGCGGCCCTGAACGATCTTCTCGACCAGCCGCAGCTTTTCGTCAGCGCGGCGGGCATCTTCATCCCAGACCGTGACGGTTGCCGTGACATAGGCCATGCCCGCGACATCCGCGCCGAGCTCCTGCAGGGCGAGGTCTGCATCGGCGGCCTTGTTGGCAGCATCGGTGTCGACCAATGCGGATTGCTCATTGGTCATCACCTCCTTGAGGATCGCGGCAATCGACTTGCGCTTGGCGAACCACTGCCGTCTTATCCTGGTCAGCAGCCGGGTCGCATCGGTCTTGTCCATGAGGATGGCGCGCGTGGACCAGCGATAGGGAAAGGCCAGCCGGTTCATCTCGTCGAGCAGTCCAGGCGTGGTCGTGCCGGGAAAGCCGGTGATGGTCAGCACCCGAAGATGCTGATTGCCCAAGCGCGGCTCCAGCCCGCCGGTCAGCGGCTGATCGGCCAGCAGCGTATCGAGATAGATGGGTGTCTCCGGCACGCAGACGCGGTGCCGGTTGGTCGAGATCGTCGAATGGAGATAGGTCAGGGTCTCGGCATCATCGAGCCATCGGCATTCGGGCATCAAACCGTCGAGCAAGGCCAGCACGCGGTCTGTGCGATCGGCGAATCCGCGCACCTGTTCCCAGGGGTTCACGCCCGACGTTTCGCGGCCCTTGTAAAGCCAGGATTCGGAGCGCGCGGCGTCTTCGGCAGGCGGAAGCCAGAGGAAGGTCAGGAAGTAGCCCGAAACGAAATGCCTTCCTTCTTCCTCGAAATCGGCCTTGCGCTCGGCATCGACCAGCGCCGAGGCCGGATCGGGGAAGCGGCTCGCGGGATAGGTCGCGGCTTCCGACCGCTGCGCTTCGACGAAAATGGCCCAGCCCGAGCCGAGGCGACGGAAGGCGTTGTTCAACCGACCGGCGACCGCGACCAGCTCGGCCGCGACGGAGGAATCGAGATCAGGACCACGGAACTTCGCGCTGCGCTGGAAAGAACCGTCCTTGTTCAGAACGATGCCATCTCCGACCAGCGCCACCCAGGGCAGGTAATCGGCGAGGCGGGATGTAGTACGGCGGTATTCTGCGAGATTCATCATGTCTCGAGCCTCACACCGATAGATGGCCGGGCAGGCGCAGATGGCGGCGCGCGACCTCGACGAAGAGTGGGTCGCGCTTTGCAGCCCAGACGGCGGCGATATGGCCGACGGCCCAGATCAGGATGCCGGCGAACCAGAGCTGCAGCCCGAGGCCCACGGCTCCGGCCAGCGTGCCGTTCAGGATGGCGACGGAGCGGGGTGCTCCACCAAGCAGGATCGGCTCGGTTAGGGTCAGGATGCATTGATTTCTGTTGCGCTGCGTGATTCACGCCTCCGAAAACGGAGCGGTGACATGAGCGATCTCTTCTGGCT
>NZ_JAEHFP010000118.1 GCF_016446475.1 Paracoccus binzhouensis
CGCCAGCCGCAGCCCGCCGGCCGCGCAGGCCGGCCGCACCCCGCCGGTCACCGCACCGGCCGCCGCGCAGGCGGCGGCCAGAAAGGCGCGTCGGCTGAACCCGCAGGCGGCTGTCACCATCGACGGCTCAGGCTGGCCTGCACGGTGCGGCCGTCGCCGTAATAGCTGGAATTCAGCCCCACGGCCGAGATATAGGCCTCGTCCGTCAGGTTGTTGACGTTCAGCCGGGCGATCACGCCGTTCTCCCATTCATAGCTGGCGCCCAGATCCACCAGCGTCACCGCCTCGAGCCGCTGGCTGTTCGCGTCCGAAGCCCAGCGAGAGCCGATATAGCGGATGCCGCCGCCCAGTTGCAGCCCCTGCATCGGGCCGGAGCGGAATTCACGCGACAGCCACAGGCTGGCGGCGTGGCGCGGGGTATTGGCCAGCTCGTTGCCGTCGTTGTCGCCCGAGATCTCGGTCGAGGCATAGGTATAGGCGCCCTTCACCGACCAGCCCTCGGCGAACTCGGCCACGCCTTCCAGCTCCAGCCCGCGAATGCGCGCCTCGCCGATCTGGCGGGTGCCGGTGATGGTGCCGCCCTCGACCTCCTCGGTGACCGAGGTGTTGCGGTCGGTCTCGCGCAGCTCATACAGCGCCGCGGTGAGCAGCCCGTCGAACCCGGCGGGCTCGTATTTGGCGCCCAGCTCGAACTGCCTGCCATGGGTGGGCTCCAGCGGCTCGTTGTCGATGTCGAAGCCCGGCTGCGGCAGGTATGAGGTCGAATAGGACGCATAGACCGACATTCCGTTGTCCCACAGATAGCCCAGGCCCAGGTGCCCGGTCAGCTGCTGATCGTCGCGGGCGTAATCGGTGGTGCCGAAATTCGTGACGCTCTGACCGCTTTGCCGGGTCCATTCGTAGCGCAGCCCCGCCGTGGCGCGCCAGTTGCCGTATTCGATCTCGTCAAGCGCATAAAGGCCGACCTGGGTGGCATCGACCGACTTGTCCGCCGTGTACCACGGCGCCGGCACCGTCACGCCGCCATAGGCGGGCGCGGCATAGTCGATGGGCGCGATGGTGGAAAAGCCGGTATAGGCGCGTTCGCGCAGCTTCTGCGCGTCAAGGCCGAAGGTCAGCTCATGCGTCACCGCCCCGGTCGTGGCGCTGCCCGCCAGCCGCAGGTCGGTGGCGATGGCGCGGAAGCTTTCCCGCTGGGTGATGGCACCGCGCCCGACCAGGGTGTCGCCGAGCAGCGGGTTCAGGTAGATGCTGTCGTAATCCCAGTCGAAATCGGTATAGTGGAAAGTGTTGTTCAGCCGCCAGCCATTGCCGAAATCATGCGTCAGCCCGAAGCTGAACGTGGCCATCTTGCGGTCGCTGAAATTGACCGAATCGTCGCCGAAATAGAACTCGCGCAGATCCTCGGCATCGACCAGGCCGACCAGTTCGTTCGGCACCCCGGTGGGCGAGATCGGCGCATCGTCGTGATAGCTAGCCATGAATTCCAGCTCGGTCGCGTCGCTCAGCGCGTAGCTGGCCGACAGGCCCAGATAGCCGCGCCGGTTGTCGATCTCCTCGACATCGGTCTTGCTGTTGCCGGCCTTGGCGGTGACGCGATAGGCGAAGCGGTCGTCCACGACCCGGTTCGCATCGCCATGGACCGCGGCCGAGCCCTTGCTGTCGGCGCTGAAGCCCAACTCGGTGAAATCGCCATCGGCCTGGGCGCGCTTTTGCACCATGTTGACCAGGCCGGCGGGCGTTCCCGCCCCGTAAAGCACCGAGGCCGGGCCGCGCAGCACCTCGACCCGTTCCAGCCCGTAAAGCTCGAAGGACGGGGCGCTGGTCGGGAACTGGGTCGAGCGCATCAGCCGCAGCCCGTCCAGGAACTTGTCGTTTTCCAGGTTGAAGCCGCGCAGATACAGGCTGTCGAAGCGCGGATCGCCGCCATAGTTCTCGGTGACGATGCCGGCCGAATAGCTCAGCGCCTCGGACAGGTTCGTCGCCCCCTGTTCCTCGATCTGCGCCCGCGGCACGACCGAGACCGAGGATTGCGTCTCCAGGATCGGCCGGCCGGTCTTGGTGGTGGCCGAGGAGCGCGCCACCGTGCCCTCGAGCGGCGCGTTGGGGTTCTGGAAGCCCTCGATCGTCACGGGATCAAGGACGATCGCGCCGACGAAGGTGTCGCGGCTGGGTTCGGTTTGCATGTCCTGCTCTTGCGCGAAGGCGCCTGGCGCCGCCATGGCGATCACGCTGGCGCTCAGGAAAAGCGGGGCGACTCTGGTCATCCTGATCATGGTCCATCCTGGAAAATTTCCGAGTCTTCTTTAACTGTTTCTGTGGGTGTGAAGAACGCGCCCAGTGCCACCTGCGATCAACTTGCCAGTGATCGTGGGCGTTCGCAACAAGCTGCAGCAGATCAATCCCAGTCTATCGGTCTTCCGTGGGTCCGAGGCATCAAGCCGGAGGACACGCCATGAGCGGATCATCGACATCACCCCGAGCGGCTCACGCTTCTTTCCGTGGTCGATATCAGGATCGCCACAAGCAGGGATCGGAAGGTTGGGCGGCCAAGCTAACTCGCGTCTTCGCTGTCGCTAAATGCGATGCGGACAAGATTCTGAACGTACTCACCCGAACCCTCGTCCCCTCGGGGGACATCTCTCCGCCGCAGCGGATCTCTCAGCCTCTGTCAGCCGGCATCCATGCGAATGACCGACAGGGGAACTTAGACGCCGGGTACGGGACTGGGCGCGATGGCCTGGCCGTTACCCGTTTTCCAGAGGAAGGTGGTGCCCTCGACCCAGATGCGGTGCATCAGCACCGCCATCCGGCGCGCGAGCGCGGTGACGGCACGCTTGTGACCCCGGTTCTTCGCCAGCCGCATGCCCCATGCCCTCAGCGAAGACCAACGCTTCACCCTGGTGAGCAGGATGTGCGCGGCCTCGTAGAGCGCTGCCCGCGCCATCGCGTCGCCGCTCTTGGACACTCGCCCGTTCCAGTCGACCTCGCCGGACTGGTAGGCGCGCGGCGTCAGCCCCAAATGGGCACCGACAGATTTGGAACGCCGGAACCGCGACGGCACGTCGATGGTCGCTCGATAGGTCAGCGCCACGATCGGACCGACACCTGGAACCGACATCAGCCGGCGGCATACGTCGTCGTCACGGGCGAAGTCCATCGCCACCTTCTGCAGGTTGGCATATTCCAGAGCCAGGGCACGCCTCGCGGCGAGCATCGGATTGAGGGCGCGCATCAGCATCGCCCGATCGCCAGCCAGTTCCAGGACGCGCGCCTCGAAGTTGCGTTTGGAAACGACGCCCATCTTCAAGCCGAAGCTGCGCAGCATGCCGCGGATCGCCAGCTCGATGTCCATCAGCTTGCGCACCAGCGTCTGCCTGGCCACCAGCAGGAAGCGCAGTTCCTGCGCGGTTTGCGTCTTCACGTGCACGGCGCGGAACCAGCCAGTGCGCATGATGTTGGCGATCCCGCGCGCGTCGTTGCGGTCGGTCTTGTTCGGCATGGCCGACAGCGCTGCCTTGGCGTGTCGCGTCTCGATGCACACGACCGGCAGCCCGGCCTCAGCCATTCCGCCATACAGCCATTGCGACGGGGCTCCCGCTTCAAGGCCGATCCGCTTCATCGCCATGCCGCATTGGTCGAAGAATGCGACGAGATCGTCGGGCTCGGAAGCAACCTTTGCCTCCTTCACCACGGTGCCATCTGCATCGACGATGCAGATGCTCGTCATCTCAAGGGAAATATCCAGTCCTGCAAAGTAGTCCATCGTCTCTCTCCATTCCGGTTGGTGGTGGACCGGCACGAGCCGATCAGATCGCCGTTCACGGTATGGCCAAGAGCGAGTTCTTCACACGCGACGAGAACAGAAACAGTTACCCCAGCTATCTCATCTGCCCTCAGCGCCGGGGTGTCCGGGCTGGCCGCCAACTCGACCCGGCTGGCCAATATCTCGGACAACATCGCCAATTCCAGCACCTACGGCTACAAGCGCGTGGACACCGATTTCGAAAGTATGGTGATCAACCAGGGCCGCGGCGGCGGCCTGTACACAGCGGGCGGGGTCCGCGCCACCACCTCGCGCGACGTGGACGAACGCGGCAACCTCGTCTCCACCTCGCAGCCGCTGGATATCGCCATCACCGGCCGAGGCATGCTGCCAGTGGTGAACTCCTCGACCCTGCTTTCCGGGCCGACGACGCCGCGCGACCTGGTCATGACCCGCACCGGCTCGTTCCGCCCCGATGACGAAGGCTATCTGCGCACCAGTTCGGGCCTGGTACTGATGGGCTGGCCTGCCAATGCGGATGGCACCATCCCGGCGCAACCGCGCGATTCCGCCACCGGCCTGCAGCCGATCCGCATCAATCCCAGCCAGACGGCCGCGGATCCGACCACCCGCATCAACCTGGGCGTCAACCTGCCGGCAACCGACACCGTCGGCGGCGCCAGCGGCGATTCGCGAGAGATGGAGGTCGAATATTTCAATAATCTCGGCGGGTCCGAGAAAATGACCATCACCTTCACGCCCGATGTCTCCGGCACCACCGGCACCCGTTCGAACAGCTGGACGATGGAGATCCGCAATTCCGCCATCATCGATGATGCGGGCACGCCAGCCGATGAATCGCTGATCGGCACCTATACCCTGACCTTCGACGCCAGCCAGTCGGGCGGCGGCACCCTGGCCAGCGTCACCGCCGTATCCGGCGGCGCCTATGACGCGGCCACCGGCACCATCACCGTGCCCGGCGCCAATGGCCCGATGGCGATCAACCTGGGACGATACGGCGACCGCCAGGGCCTCACGCAGCTCAGCACCGATTTCTCGCCCGCCAATGTCACTAAGAACGGCTCTCCGGTCGGCAACCTGACCGAACTGGAGATCGACGAGAACGGCTATCTGCAGGCCACCTATGACACCGGATTCACCCGTACACTCTACCAGATTCCTGTGGTGGATGTCCCCAATCCGAACGGCCTGATCGCCATGGACAACCAGACCTACAAGGTCTCGCCGGACTCCGGGGCGTTCTACCTGTGGAACTCCGGTGATGGCCCGACCGGCGCCATCGCAGGCTATGCCCGCGAAGCCTCGACCACCGATGTCGCGGCCGAACTGACCGACCTGATCCAGACCCAGCGCGCCTATACCTCGAATGCCAAGGTCATCCAGACGGTGGATGAGATGCTGCAGGAAACGGCCAATCTGAAACGCTGACATCGCCGGGGCCAATCGCCCCCTCACATGAACCCGGAGCCTTCGCATGAGCATTTCCTCCGCCATTTCCAACGCCATTTCCGGGCTGACTGCGGCTTCGCGGGGGACCGAGATCGTCTCCTCCAACATCGCGAACGCGCAGACCCCCGGTTACGCGCGACGAGAGCTCGATCTCTCGCCGCGCACGGCCGAACGCGGCGGCGGCGTCAGCGTCGACGGCGTCAGCCGCGCGATCAATGCCGGACTGCTTGCCGACAACCGCTTGGCCGAGGCAGATGTCGGCGCCTCGACCACCTTGTCGACCTTTCACGCGGCCATCGAGAAGACCTTCGGCACCGGAACCGAAGCCTCCTCCTTGGGCCAGATCCTCACCGCCTTCGATTCGGCCCTTGTCTCGGCCGCCGCGCGCCCGGACAACGAGGTCCGGCTGGCAAACGTGCTCGGTTCCGCAACGGATCTGGCCGACAAGCTCAACCAGATCTCGAGTGCCATCCAGGCCGAGCGAACCAGCGCCGAAGAAGCGATCCGCAAGGACGTATCGCGCCTCAATACCGCGCTTGGCCAGGTCGCGACGCTGAACAAGCAGATCGTCAGCCTAGCGGCGCAAGGCAAGGATGTCTTGGCGCTTGTCGACGCCCGCCAGACCGCCATCGACGGCATCGCGGAAATCGTGCCCGTCAAGGAGGTCCCGCGCGAGAACGGCCGCATCGCGCTGTTCACCTCGGGCGGCGCCATCCTCCTTGATGGCAGCGATCCGGCCCGGATCGCCTTTGACAGCACCTCCGGCATCACCGCAGACATGACCGTCGGCAATGGCGCGCTGGCCCGGCTGTCCTTCAACGGCAAGCCGCTGACCGAGGGACAGATGGCCATGTTCGCGGACGGAACGATCGGCGCCAACTTCGCTATCCGCGACGAATTGGCCCCCGCCTATCAGCAGCAGATCGATGCCTTCGCCCGCGATCTCTATGACCGCCTGTCCGCCACCAATGTCGATCCTTCGCTGAATGCGGGGGGGCCGGGCCTCTTCACCGATGCCCAGGCCGCCTTCGACCCGGCGCAGGAGACGGGCTTCGCCGGCCGGATCGCCGTCACGGCCCTGGTGGATCCTGCAGTCGGCGGGGATCTGTGGCGGATCCGCGCCGGGATCAACGCGACCGATCCCGGCAATGCCGGGGACAGCGCCGTGCTTGGCAATCTCAGCGCGGCGCTGGCCGCTTCGCGCATGCCATCCTCCACCACGCTGTCGCAGACCCCGCGCAGCCTGCAGACGCTTTCCACGGAACTCGCGTCGAATGCCGCCACAAGGCGCGTCCAGGCCGAGGCGGCGGCCCTGCAGGACAATACGCATCGCGACAGCCTCCAGACCGCGCTGCTTGCAGACGGGGTGGACACCGACAAGGAAATGGAAGGCTTGCTCGCCCTGGAACGGGCCTATTCCGCCAATGCCAAGGTCTTCCAGACCGCCAACGATATGCTCGACGCTATCCTGAGGTTGACATGACTTCTTTCAGTTCAATCGGTGACCTGTCCCGCTCGTTCCAGTTCCGGCTCGGCCAAAGCATGCTGAAAAGCAGGCTGGACCGCCTGACGCAGGAAATGATGACCGGCATCCAGTCGGACATCCCCGCAGCGCTTGGCGGGGACTTGTCCAGGATTTCCCATATCGAGGCGCGCCTGAAGATGCTCGACAGCTTTCAGTTGAACGCCTCCGAGGCCGAGATCCAATTCAACGGCATGCAGACGGTGCTGGAAAGCATCCAGGCCACTGTCGACGACCTGGGGCCGCGGCTGCTGAGCGAGGTCAGCGCCTCGGGGGACAACGATCTCCGGGCGCAGCTGGGCGATATCGCGCAAAGCTTCCGCTCGATGTTCGACAGCTTGAACACGAATATCGCCGGCCGCTATGCGTTTTCGGGCAGCCGAACGCAAACCGCGCCGCTGGGCAGCTTCGACGACATGATGGCAACGCTCGGCAGTGCCGTGGGCGGCGCCACCGCTGCCAGCGACATCGCCGCGCGCATCGATTCCTGGTTCGACGCCCCCGCAGGCAGCGGCGGTTTCGTGGATACGATCTATCAGGGCGACGATACGGGAACCACCGAACTTGCCGTATCGCCCGATCGGCGCGTCAGCATGAGCCTGACCGCAAATTCGGCAGAGCTTCGCGATAGCCTGAAGGGCATGGCGATCATGGCTTATGCTGCCGATAACGGCGCGGCCATTGACGCTGCCAACTTGCGCGATCTTTTCACCGAAGCAGGCTCGCGTCTGGTGAAGGGAAGCGTGGGGCTGATCCGGGCGCGCGCCGATCTGGGCCAGCGCCAGGCGGTCGTCGCACAGGCGCAGACCAGGAACGCGGCGGAAACGACCTCTCTTTCGGTGGCTCGCGGCAACCTGATCAATGCCGATCCCTACGAAACCGCGACCGCCCTGGAGGAGACCGAGGCCAATATTCAAAGCCTCTATGCCCTGACCGCCCGGCTTTCAAAGCTGAATCTGACGGATTACCTATCATGAGGGCACTCTGCTTCCTTCTGGCCCTGCTGAGCTTTGCCCAGCTCAGCGCCGCGGCACCCGTGCGCATCAAGGACCTGGCGAATATCGACGGGGTGCGCGGGAACGACCTTGTCGGCTACGGGCTTGTGGTCGGGCTCAGCGGCTCGGGCGACAGCTTGCGCAACTCGCCCTTCACGGAAGAGATCATGGCAGGCCTGCTCGAACGGCTGGGCGTGAACGTGACCGAGGAAGCCTTTCGCCCCAAGAACGTCGCCGCCGTGATCGTCACCGCCACCCTGCCGCCCTTTGCCCGGGCCGGGTCGCAGATCGACGTCAGCGTGGCGGCGATCGGCGATGCGAAAAGCCTGCTGGGCGGCACGCTGGTGATGACGCCGCTGAACGCCGCGGACGGAGAAATCTATGCCGTGGCCCAGGGCTCCGTCCTGGCTGGCGGGGCCGAAGCCTCGGGCGCGGCCGCCTCGGTGGTCCAGGGCGTCCCCACGACCGGAACGATACCCTCGGGGGCCCGGGTGGAACGCGAGGTCGCCTTCGATTTCTCGCAGATGACCAATCTGCGGCTGGCGCTGAGAAATCCCGATTTCACTACCGCTGCCCGCATCGAGGCTGCCATCAACCGTCAATTGGGACATGGTCTGGCCGAACTGGTCGATTCCGGCACGGTTGCCATCGATTCCACGGTCCTTGGCAATGTCAATCCTGCGCGGTTGATGGGACGGATCGAGAACATCACCGTCGAACCCGAGGCCGCGGCCCGGGTGGTGATAGACCACAAATCCGGAACCATCGTCATGGGTGAGGACGTGCGCATCTCGCGGGTTGCCGTTTCGCAAGGCAACCTGACGCTCCGCGTCCGGGAAACGCCGGCGGTTTCCCAGCCGAACCCCTTCGCGCCGGGGGAAACGGTGGTGGTGCCCCGCACCCAGGCCGAGATCACCCAGGAACCCGGCATCGGCTTTGCGGAAGTGTCCGGCGAATCCTCGTTGTCGGACGTCGTGGCCGGGCTGAACGCCCTGGGCATCCGGCCCCGGGACATGATCGACATCCTGAAGGCCGTCCATGCCGCGGGGGCGTTGCATGCCGAGTTCATCGTGAACTAGAAGCCGCCGGCCCGGCGGGACTGGCACGACATCTCGACCCGCGGGCCAGCCAACCGGGCACCGATCCGGCGGATCGGCGCCGGCCCTTCCGGGCAGCATCCGCGGATCAGCGGCCCCGCGGGTCAGACGATGGGCGCGAAGCTGTCGGCCTGGCTGTCGTATTGCTCGAGCGTGCCTTCGGCGATGTCGTGCAGCACGCCATGCAGGGACAGATTGCCGGTCTCGACCGCCGCCTTCACGAAGGGGAAGGTCAGCAGGTTCTCCAACGAGATCAGGACCGCCTGCCGTTCCAGCGCCCGGATCTGCTGATCCTCGGGCAGCGCCGCCACCCGTTCGTATCCCGGCCGCAGGATGTCCATCCAGCGCCCGACAAAGCTGGATTTCTGCTCGAGCTCCGGCGCGTGCCCCGAGCACATGGCATGGCAGCCCTGCACGCCGCCGCAGCTGGTATGCCCCACGACGATCAGATGCGCGACCTTCAGCGTGTTGACCGCGTATTCCACCGCGGCCGAGGTGCCATGCTGCTCGCCATCCGGGGCATAGGGCGGCACCAGATTGGCGATGTTGCGGTGGATGAAGAACTCGCCGGTATCCGCGCCGAAGATCGAGGTGACATGCACGCGCGAATCGCAGCAGGCGATGACCATGGCGCGCGGGTGCTGGCCGTCCTCGGCCAGACGGCGATACCAGACACGGTTCTCGACGAAAGCCGTCGCGCGCCAGCCGTGATAACGCTGGACCAGGTATTGCGGCAATGGACGTGCTTGTTTCATTGCTTCCTCATCTACCGTTCGCGCGTTTGATAGCCGCTGATCCGATAAAGTTCGAGAGGTTTCACACGGCGCGCCTAACCTTTTCTTGATGGATTGATGCGAGCTTGCGCAACATGGCGCGATGCCCCGAACTGGGAGAGCACATGACCAAGATTGCGTTTCTGGCCGTGGACGAGACCGTCCACATCGACGTGCAGCGGCTGGAGCAGATCGTCCGCGAACTGGGCGAGGCGACGGCGGCGCAGGTCGTCGGCGCGGCGCTGGAACAGCTTGCCCTGGCGCTGCGCCGCACCATCGCGGCCGTCCAGCAGGACGATCTTGGCGCCGTGGCCGCGCATGCCGACCAGTTGTCGCGCCTGGCCTGGCAGGTCGGGCTGGCCTCTCTGGCGGGGGTGGCGGTCGATGTCGGGGCCTGCGCCGAGCGCCGGGACCGCACCGCGCTCGGCTCGACCGCCGCCAGGCTGGAGCGAATCGGCAATCGCTCGCTGACCGAGCTTTGGGACCCGGTCGAGGGGGCGTGATGGCGGCGACCCTTGCAGCAGACGGTCCGGGCGCTAGGCTGCGGCCAACGGAACCGAGCACGAGCAGAGAGATGATTCCCGAATTCGCCGATCCCGATGCGCCTTCGCTTCCCCTGTGGCTGGTCAGGAATGGCGGGGCAGGCGCGGAATTCCCGACCGGAATCGACGGCCGGTCCGCAAACTGGGCCAGGGCGCAGGGCTTTGCCGCGAAACCCGGCCAGCTCTGCCTGCTGCCCGGCGAGGACGGCGGCCTGGCCGGGGCGCTGTTCGGCCTTGGCCCGGCCCCGAAACCCGGGGATCGGCCGGCGCGCGAGCGTTTCCTGCTGGCCCGCGCGGCGGAAAGCTTGCCCGAAGGCAACTGGCGCCTGGCCAACGCGCCCGAGGGATTGGATCCGGCCTTGGCCGCCCTGGGCTGGCTTTTCGCCCGCTATCGCTTCGACCGCTACAAGACGCTCGAGCCGCCGCGCGCCCGGCTGGTCTGCCCCGCGGGCGTGGATGGCGCGCGGCTGATCGCCATGGCGGCCGGCGAATACCTGGCGCGCGACCTGATCAACACCCCGGCCTCGGACATGGGCCCCGCCGAGCTGGAGCAGGCGGCGCGGGACCTGGCCCAGCGGCACGGCGCCGCCATCGAGGTCACCCGCGGCGAGGCGCTGCTGGCGCAGAACCTGCCGATGATCCATGCCGTCGGCCGGGCCGGCGCGCAGGAACCGCGGCTGATCGACATCCGCTTTCCCGGCAGCGGCCCGCGCCTGACCCTGGTCGGCAAGGGCGTCTGCTTCGACACCGGCGGGCTCGACATCAAGCCGCCCGCCTCGATGGCGCTGATGAAGAAGGACATGGGCGGCGCGGCGAATGTCCTGGGCCTGGCCGAAACCCTGGCGCGGCTGGGCCTGACCGGCGGCATTGCCCTGCGGCTGCTGATCCCGGCGGTGGAAAACGCCATATCGGCCAATGCTTTCCGGCCCGGCGACATCCTGACCAGCCGCAAGGGCCTGACGGTCGAGGTCAACAATACCGATGCCGAGGGCCGGCTGGTCCTGGCCGATGCGCTGGCGCTGGCCGACGAGGAGGCACCCGCGCTGCTGGTCTCGATGGCGACGCTGACCGGGGCGGCGCGGGTGGCGCTGGGGCCGGACCTGCCGCCGTTCTTCTGCGACGACGATACCGTCGCCGCCGCCATCCAGGCCGCCGGGCACGCCCATGCCGATCCGATCTGGCGCCTGCCCTTCTGGGAGCCCTACGAGACGATGATCGAGCCCGCCATCGCCGACCTGGACAATGCGCCCTCGGGCGGCTTTGCCGGGGCGATCACCGCGGCGCTGTTCCTGCGCCGCTTCACCGGCCGGGCCCGCAGCTACGCGCATTTCGACATCTACGGCTGGCAACCCAGCGCTGCGCCCGGCCGGCCCAAGGGCGGCGCGGGCCAGGGCATGCGGGCGCTGCTGCACGCCCTGCCGGAGATCCTGACGTGACCGTCGCGACGGATCGCCGCCTGACCCCGGCCACCGAGCGGGTGGCGCTGGAATCGCTGCGCGGTGGTTTGGTGCGCCCGGCCTATACGCCGGGCCGGCCGATGCGGCTGGGCGCCGCCCTGGCCGATCTTTGCCGCGCCCCGCAGGGCGCCCGCGACCGGCAGCTGAATTTCGGCGCCGATCTGACGGTGATCGACCAACAGGGCGACTGGACCTTCGTGCAGGCGGCGGCGGATGGCTATTGCGGCTGGATCCGGACCGAGGCGCTGGCCCCCGACCTGACGCCGATCACCCATCGCGTCAGCGCCCCGGCCACGCATGCCTATGCCGAACCGGACCTGAAGACGCCCGAGCGGATGCTGCTGTCGCTGGGTGCACGGCTGTCGGTCACCGCCACCCAGGACGGCTTCGCCCGGCTCGCCCAGGGCGGCTGGGTGCCGGTCCAGCATATCGCCGACCGGCCCGAACCGGACCCCGCCGCCGTGGCCGAGACGCTTCTGGGCACGCCTTATCTCTGGGGTGGCAACAGCCGCAGCGGCATCGACTGCTCGGGTCTGGTCCAGGCGGCGCTGGCCGCCTGCGCCCTGCCCTGCCCCGGCGACAGCGACATGCAGGAGGCGGCCTTCCCGGTGGTCGAGGGCGAGATCCGCCGCAACGACCTGCTGTTCTGGCCCGGCCATGTCGCCCTGGCCCTGGATGCCGGGCGGATGATCCATGCCACGGCCTATGCCATGGCCGTCATCATCGAGCCGATTTCCCAGGCGATGGCCCGCATCGACGCCGCCGGCCAGGGCCCGTTCCGCGGCGCCCGGCGGCCGCCGCTTGCCATGCAGGGGCAGTTTCCGTGATGCTGGCAAGATGAAAGGAGGGGCGAGCATGGTCCATCTCTGGGTGCGCAGCGAAAGCCGCGCCAACGAACAGCGTGTCGGCATCACCCCCGAAGGGGTGCGCAAGCTGATCGCCCGCGGCTTCCGCGTCACGGTCGAGGAAAGCCCGCATCGCATCCTGCCCATCGCCGGCTATGCCGAGGCCGGCGCCGGGATCGCGCCCGAGGGCAGCTGGCCGGAGGCCCCGCCCGAAGCCATCATCTTCGGCCTCAAGGAACTGCCCGGGGACGAAACGCCGCTGCGCCATCGCCACATCATGTTCGGCCATGCCTTCAAGGGCCAGCCGGCCGGGCAGGCGCTGCTGCGCCGGTTCCGCGAGGGCGGCGGCAGCCTCTACGACCTGGAATACCTGACCGACGAGGCCGGGCGCCGGCTGGCGGCCTTCGGCTACTGGGCCGGCTATGCCGGGGCGGCGGTGTCGCTGAAGGCCTGGGCGGCGCAGCGGCGCGGCGGCCTTTGCGGGCCGGTCCGGGCCTGGCGCAACCGCGAACTGCTGCTCGAGGAACTGCGGGCCGAGCTGGACGCCACCGGCGCGCCGCGGCCGCGCGCCAT
>NZ_JAEHFP010000119.1 GCF_016446475.1 Paracoccus binzhouensis
CGGCATCCCGGTCACGGAAGCTGTAGGATAAGTCTGTCCGGGGAGGGGGTAACCGCGCCCATCACCTGAGTTATGCAACAGAGCCCCCTTGACGCCCCAAAAGTTCAAACCATTCTTTCCTTGTACGAGGAGCGATCCTTCGAAAAAAATATCGGAGAGCGCTATCCGGAGATAGAGCTTGCATTGAATGCGCAGCGAGAGCTGCCACAGATCGCGGCTATGGATGTTAGCGAGAATGCGAAATGGTACCAGATCCTCGGCTCCAAGTCATTGAGGCAGATATTTGAAAAGGCTTATGGTCTGGGAAGCAGTTTTTCGACCCTGCCGATTGACAGGCAGCTATCGGAGATCAAGTTGAAGGCGGAAATTAATTCCGGGAGCGATACGGTCGGTCAGTTTATGCAACCGGAACCCCTGGAATCGCTTCTTCAGCGCTACCTGTTGCGCAACCAGATCAGCACTACATCCACAAACCTGCGTTTCTCCACCGCACTTACTTTGCTCAAGTCGTAGATCATACTGACAAATAGCGGAGCCAAGGCCGCAGAAAAGGCCGGACAGATGTCAGCACCCGACTACGTGCCCGCCGCTTGGAAAGGCGGAATGGCTGCTGGCCGACCGCGGCTATGATGCCGGTTGGTTCAAGGATACGTTTAAAGACAAGTGGATACGGTCTTTCATCCCCGGTCGGAAAGGCCCACAACTTCCGCCGCGAGGACTTCCCGGTCGAGGTCTATCGCCTGACCGTGCGCGCCATCGGCGTCACGCCTAAGCCCTCTTTCCCCAAGATCGCCATCGACCCGGACGCGAAGGCAGTTCCCAAGGGCACGCGCGAGGCCTTGTTCCACGACCATCCCGAGCCGATGACGACCGCGCTCTATGACCGCGAGAGCCTGCCTGCCGGCGTGACGATCAAGGGGCCCGCGATCATCGACCAGCTCGATTCAACCACCGTCAGGCGGACGATCCGCTCGCCGTCGGATGCGGACAGTGTTTGTCCTGTCTGCGCCAACCCATCGCGCAGCCGGTCGATCCAGATCCGACCGTCCGGGTTCAGCATCACCTCGACGATGTCGGGATCCCGCAAGAGGGCGGAGATGGCAGGCCCGAGCGCGGTGCGGAGCATGCGGACGCCGCGCTCCACCACTGCCGTTTTTTGGTCTGGACCTGCCATCCCGTCCCCCGTTCCTCCGGGGCGGTGAGAGAAGGTCCCCGGATGGGGTCGACTAAGAGAGCCTCAAAACGCAGCCGCGCAACAGCTATTCAGCCGCCGTCGTAGTCTGGCGTAGAAAGACAGGGAAACGGCGGTTTTGCGTGGCGGTGACCAGTCTTCCTGAGGCAAGGTGGCCCGAATCAATCGAGTTTGACCAAGATACATGCTCGCGATCACGTTCAGGTCCGAGCATGACTGAAACATCGCGGAGAGCTCATGGTGAACCCTGCCGATCAGCCGTTTATATCACTCTCCACTTTCGCCTCCAGCCCTCTGCAGCGAACGCGGCAATCCCCGCGACCTCGACCGGAACCGCACCCGCCTGCCCCACCCGGCCAGTCTGCCTTCAGGTGCCCGTTTGCGGTGCCCCGGCCGTATCAGAGGCACTTTTCGAAGAATGCGTCGGGATAGGGATCGTCGTTGAACCGGTCGATCTGGCGCCAACCGGATTTTCGGTAGAAACCGAGCGCTTCGGTCAGCGAACTGTTCGTATCGAGGCGCAGCGTCGTGATCGACAGGCCCCGGGCGACCTCCTCCACTGCCGTCATGAGGCGCCGGGCCAGACCCAGGCCGCGCGTGGAAGGCGCAACCCAGAGACGCTTGACCTCGGCCATGTCGTGCCCCGCGCCTTTCAGCCCGACGCAACCGATCGGAAGGCCGTCCGACATCGCCACAATGAAAACACCTCGGGGACGGATCATGTCGCGCGCCTCCGGGTCGCGTGACAGCGATACGTCGAAGCCCTGCCTGAAGCGACTCGCAAGTTCGGCATAATATTGACTGAGGCAGCAACATGCTTCGGCGCTGCGCGGATCGGTCTCGGTCAAGGAAATACGGTCGCGCCCAAGCGCCGTGGCGACCAGATCCATCGCCGCCAGCAGCGCCTCGGGATGGGGATGGCGGGCCAGCAGGGCCTCGGCTTGTCCGTTCGAGAGGCCTTCATAGGCGTCGAACTCACGACGGCCATCCGCCGTGAGGGTGGCGACCCGACGACGCGCATCGTCGGGATGCGGGGCGGTTTCGATCAGTTTCTCCACTTCAAGACCGCGCAACAGTCGGCTCAACAACCCGGAATCCAGACCGAGATAGTCGCGCAACTCCGCCACATCCGTACGGCCATGACCGATTGCGTTGAGCACACGGGCAGCCCCGAGCGGGCGGCCGCGTCCGAGGAATGAGGTGTCGAGCGCACCTACCTCGGAGGTGACGGCACGGCTGAAGCGACGAAAACGGGAAACGGGATCGGCAAGCATGTTATCTGACTTAAGTCAGATAAATTCTCCGGTCAAGCGCGAACACCGGCTGCCTGATGTGACCTGTCGCGAGCGTCATCGCGTCGCCTCACCGCTCGGCCTGCGGTGGAAATCAGCACGATGTTTCCTTTTTGTTCTTGCCGGCTATACTCTGCCCATGAACCATGCGGAGGGAAGCGATGATGGATCAGCAGGCCAGGTTCGACCGCCTGAAGGCGCTTCATGAGGGCAGCCGGGCATTCGTCATGCCCAACCCCTGGGATGCGGGGTCGGCTCGCCTTCTGACCAGTCTCGGCTTCGACGCTCTTGCCACCACAAGCGCAGGCTATGCGTTCTCGAAGGGCAAGCGGGATTCCTTCGCGGGTCTTGGCAGGGGCGAGATTCTTGAAAACGCCGCAGAGATCGTCGGCGCAACCACTCTTCCCGTCTCTGCCGATCTCGAAGACGGTTTCGGCGCCGCACCGGAAACCTGCGCACAAACCGTCCGCATGGCCTGCGAGATCGGTCTGGTCGGAGGGTCGATCGAAGATGCGACGGGCGATTCCGAGACCCCGATATACGATATCGCCCAGGCGGTTGAACGCATCCAAGCGGCAGCCGAGGCGGTACGCGATCTGCCTTTCCTGCTGACCGCGCGGGCCGAGAACTATCTATGGGGAAGACCTGATCTGGACGATACGATCAAACGGCTGCAAGCCTTCTCCGATGCCGGTGCAGATGTCCTCTACGCGCCGGGGCTTCCCGACATCGGGGCGATCAGAACCCTGTGCCAGGCGGTGGACAAGCCGGTCAATGTGGGCATGGGACTGACCGGGCCAGGCTATTCCGTGGCCGAACTGTCCGAAGCCGGGGTGCGCCGCATCAGTGTTGGCGGCTCTTTCGCCCGGGCCGCGCTTGGCGCCCTGGTGCGCGCGGCGGAAGAGGTGAAATCCTCCGGGACGTTCACCTATGCGGCGGATGCACTGCCCGGCGCGATGATCAGCCAGCTCATGTCGCAGGAGAAATGCATCGACCGGCAATGACCGCGAGTTTCGAGCTTTCCCCCAATGCTCATTCCGCCCACCTGCGCCGCTTCTGCCAATCCGCCAGCTGCAGGAGGATGGCGGCAAGCTCGACGCCCGAGCGTGTCAGGCAATAGGCGGTATCTGGTGATCCGGTACGCTGGACCAGACCGTCCACTTCAAGCTGCCGCAATGCCCGCACCAGCACGCGCCGGTTCGCTATGGCCAGATGCCGCTGCAGGTCGGCCACGCCGCAAGCCTCTTCGGCAAGCCGGGTCACGATGGAGGCTTTCCACTCTCCACGAATGGTGCCGAGACCGGCAGCGAGGTCGCACCATCCATGCAGTTCACTGCGATTGCGCTGATGCGTCGTCGTCCACTTCCCGGCCGGTATGTCAAAATTGTCAGACTGGCAGGGGTACAGGCAACAGGTTCAACCAGGTAGTGGCTGGCCATCTGCAGGAACCGACGATTGTAGAGGCGCTCCTTGCCGACGAAGATGGTCTCCACCGCCGTCTTCATATTGTCGTAGATCCCCCGGGTGCAGGTGCCCTTGAAGAAGGCGAAAGCCCGATCATGGGCATCGAACACCATCTCCTGCGTCTCGCGAGGATAGGCCCGCACGAAGAACATCCGGCTGTGGCACAGGCGAACATGCGCCACCTTGATCGTGGTGGTTGCCCCATCGATCAGGACAACCTCGTGGCTCCAGTCGAATTGATAGGCTTCGCCGGGGGCAAAACTCAGCGGCACGAAGGCGGACGAGGCACCGGAGCTTTGAGTGCGCGCCCAGACCGAGGCGTAGCGGCGGACCGCATCATACCCGCCTTCATAGCCAAGGCCGCGCAGTTCCTCGTAGATCTGGATCAGTGTCAGGCGTTCCCGGCGCCCACGAGCCGCGTTGATCGCCAACAGCCGGCTCAGTTCCTCAAGCCAGGCGCCCAGCTTCGGGCGTGGCTGAACCGTCCGGGTGTAGGTGAACTCCGTTATCCCGGTGCGGATTACCTTGCGCACCGTTCGGCGTGGCCTCGGACCGATGGCGGCTCACGCCTCACTCTTCGACAGCTTCAGGTCACGGCAGATCGTCTTGATCCCCTTGCCCTCGGTAAAATGCAGCCGCCTGATTTTTGCGATTGTCTCCACGATCAGCATCCCCCGCTCGGCCTCCGATAATCCTCGGAAGCACATTGGACCCAACCCCCGGTCGGTGGGGTCCCTTTTTTGGACGCCGATCACCCCAGAAGCGGGGTCCTTATTCCACGCCGGTCAACACCGTTCCACTGGCCGTCACCAGTTCCTGCTGGTTCAGGGCGGCGGCGATATCCCGAAACGTCGCGCCGTTCTCGCGGATGGACAGCACCACGTCCATGACCCGCTCGGCCGGGTCGGCCTGCCCGCCCGGCGCGCCATTTGTCACGATCATCCTGCGATGCTGACCTTTGCCTGAACACCGTTCCAGACTCCGCACGCCATGCCTTGCATGGAATGCTCTCTCTTGGGCCAGAAGCCTGGCGTGGGTCGCAAGCTTTGCCGCCGTCGCGCCGGGCAGAACAGCAACACGCACCGACAAGTCCGGATCGTCCAGGGCGATGGCCGGATTCATCTCTGGACAGGCAAGCCGATCCAGCCGGGCGATCAGCAAGGTCGCGTGCCGGGACCGGCAAAGCCGCAGGGCGTCGTGCTCGGCATAGGCCTTCAGGAGGAACCGGATGCAACGGTCCTGCGCCGCGATGCTGAGATCGGGCTGGCCCCGATCCGCGTAGCCAAGCCTTGTGTATATGACCTATCCGGTCATTGCCCAGAAAACCTTCCACTCGGCACCGGCGCTGATCCGGTGCCGCCCTGGTTCAGAACGTCAGCCAGGTGGTCAGGAAGACCGTGCGGCCGGGCTCGGGATAGCCTTCGACCAATTGGTAATCGCGGTCGAAGATGTTCCTGACGCCAAAGACGACGCTGGCCCGGTCGGTCGCCTGCCAGTCGAAGTCCAAATTCGCCAAGCTGAAGCCGCCCATGCGGGTATAGGCGATCTCGGTCGGATCCTCGGGCTGGATCGCGCTTTCCGACAAACGCGATCCCGAGACCTCCAGCGAGGGCGAAACCGTGAGGCTGTCGGTGGCCCGCCAGTCGAGGCGCAGGAAGGCCGTATGCCGGGGCGTGTCGGTCGGCCGCAGGTTGTCGATGATCGGGTCCGAGATGTCGCGGTCGAGCCAGGTATAGTTCGCCACCAAGCCGATCCGGTCGCTGATGTCCCAGCTTGCCGCGATTTCGAAGCCCTTGTAGGTGCCGTCGCCGACATTGCGGCTTTGGGTGATCGGTCCGCCTTCGTCGTCCAGGGTGCCGGTCGGCACCGATTGGATCATGTCATCGACCTTGCTGTAGAACAGCGCGGTTTCGATCACCGCAGGGCCAAGGTCGCCCTTGTAGCCGATCTCGACGTTGGTGGCGCGTTCCGAGTCGAGATCCGGGTTCGGGATCGCCGTGCCAAAGCGCGTGCTGTAGCGGTTGAAGAGCGTCGGAAACCGGGTCCGCGACGACAGGCTGGCGTGGAATTCGCCGCGCGCATCGGGCTGCCAGATTGCCGCAAGCTGCCAGTTGACGGCGTCGGAGGACCCGGTCGGCAGGCCGGGGTCATCGTCGGTGCGGTCGGCCTTCAGCACGGTGGCCTTGTCGTAGCTGATGCCGGCAACGACTTCCAAGTCTTCGCGCGCGGCCCAGGTGTTTTCCAGGGCCAAGGACCAGGTTTCTTCCTCGCTGCGCTCGGTCGGGTCGGCGGGCAGGCCCAGGGTTGGCTGCGGCAGCTGGATCGAATCGTGCCGGTCGCGGCGGTAATGCAGGGCGCCGCGCAGGGCGTTGCCGGCCGCCAGGTCTGCCCCGCCTTCCAGGCTGAAGCCCCAGGCGCGGTCCTTGTAGCGGCTGTCGAAGGCGCGACGTTCCGTCTGGCTGCTATGGGTGTAATCGTCCCAGGCCGACAGCAGGTTGTCGAAACGATTGTAATAGGCCCGCGTGTTGACATACCCGCCACCCAGGTCGGTATGGGAATAGAAGGCCAGGCTGTCCAGATCCCATTCCGGCCAGGTCCAGTCGCGCTGCCAGCTTTGTCCCGGCCCCGGCGGCGGCGTCAGGCTGCGGATCGGCTGGTCGACATTGTAGGGCGCGTTCTTCGACCCCGTCTGACGGGTATAGCTGAGGACATATTCGTCTGTCGCATTCGGCGTCCAGCCGGCCTTCAGGCTCAGACGGCTGTCTTCGGTATCCGAATAATCGCGCAGGCCCGAACCCTGCTGCGGGCGGCGTTCATAGTCGCGCGACAGGTAAAAGCCGTCGCTGTCGCGGGTCAGATAGCTGCCTTGAAGCCAGAACTGCTCCCGCTTCATGCCCAGGGACAGAAAGCCAGTGCGGGCGGTGATGTCGCCGCGATTGCCAGCCTCGACGCCCAGCCGGGCCTCGCCCTCGAAGGGTTCCGTGGGTTGGCGGGTCACCAGGTTGATCGCCCCACCCATGCCGCCCGACCCGTTCAGGACCGAGACATAGCCCTTTTGCACCTGGATCTCGGCCAGGTCGGGTGTCAGGAAACGGCCATAGTCCAGCCGATTGTCGGCGGGCAGATAGACGCGGATGCCATCGACCGACAGCGGCACCTGGAAGCGGTCGAAGCCCCGGACATAGATCAGCCGCTCGTTCCGGGAACCGCCGGTATTGCCGATCTGCACGCCCGGCACGGGCTTCAAGGCGTCATCCAGGGTCACGCGGTTCTGGCGCAGGATGTCCAAGTCGCTGACGGTGGACGAGGTGCCGCCGCCGTCTCGGTCCTCCTCGGCGGTCAGCACGATCGTCCCCAGCACGAAGGGTCGCGATCCCGTCGCGGCGTCCTGTGCCAGGATCGCCATCGGCACTGTCCAGACGGCCGCCCCCAACCACCCCGCCCGTATCGTCATTCGCATCTGTCCCCCTCCTGACCGCGCTGTCCTTGTTCAAGGACGAATCGTTATGTCTGAAATAACATAACGATTGTGTGATTAATGCAAGAGCGTGTTCCTGCGGAAAAGACTTTCTTTCGAATGCGCAAAACCGCCGAAAAGGCGCCCCTTGCCAACGCCATTCGATATGCCTAATCATTCATATCGAATGGCGCGGCATGGTCTTGGGGGCTTCATGGACATTTGTTACGTCTGCTCGGACGAGGAGAAGCGCACCGACGCGGTGCTGTGCGCCGTGGCCGAAGCGCTGTCGGCCAAGGGGGTCAGGCTTGCGGGCACCCTGCAACCGCCCGCAGCGCGCCATTCCGGTGAACAATGCCATATCGTCCTGTCGCTGCTGCCGGACGGCGAACTGCGCGATATCAGCGTCCCCCTGTCGCCCGAGGTGACGGGCTGCCGCCTGGATCCCGGCGCCTTGGAACAAGCCGTGCTTGTGGTCCAGGACCGGGTGGCGGACGCGCATGCGCTGATCGCCAACAAGTTCGGCAAGCAGGAGGCCGCCGGGCGCGGCCTTGTGCCGGCCATCGGCGAGGCTTGCGAACGAGGGATCCCTGTCCTGGTCGGCCTGTCCCCGCAATGGCGTGCGGCCTTTCTTGCCTTCGCCGATGGCCGCGCGCATGAATGTCCTGCGGACGAGGCGCAGATCCTGTCATGGTTGCGCGAGGCCTGCAGTCAGGCCGCCTTGTGATCCGCGCCACCCTGTTTGGGAGAAAGACCATGAAACTCAGCGCCCGCAACGTCCTGCCCGGCACCGTCACCGAGATCGTCACCGGCGCCGTTACCAGCCATGTCCGCATCGACCTGGGCGGCAGCACCGTCACCGCCTCGATCACCAACGAGGCGGTCAAGGACCTTGGGCTGAAGGTTGGCAGCCGCGCCTCGGCGGTGATCAAGGCGTCCGATGTCATGGTGGGGGTCGATGACTAACGCCCTGCGCGACGAATTGCGGCCGTTCGAGACGGCGGTGACCGTTCCCGACCGCTTCGACGCGCAGTTGTGGTTCATCGGCCGCATCCACACGCCCTGGACCCTGCGTGGTGACTGTCCGCGCCGGGGCGATCCGGATCAGGGCCCGGTCTGCCGGGTCGAGGTCTTCGAGCCCTGGGCGGAGGGGTTGCGCGGGGTGGACGGCCGTGACCGGCTGCAACTGCTTTACTGGATGGACCGGGCGCGGCGCGATCTGGTGCTGCAAAATCCCAACTTCGGCAACCGCGCGACGGGCACCTTTGCCCTCCGCTCGCCCGTCAGGCCGAACCCGGTCGCGTCCTCGGTCGTGCGGCTGCTGGCGGTCGAAGGGCCGGTGCTGGTGGTGCGCGGGCTGGACTGCCTGGACGGTACGCCGCTGATCGACATCAAGGCCGAATTCGGAGCCGTGCCATGATCCACCTGCGCCTGCTGACCGCCGCCCTGCTGCTGGCGGCCCCTGCCGTTGCGCAGGATCGCATCGTCACCGACGCCACCGGTCGTGCGGTGTCCGTTCCGGCCGATCCGGCCCGCGTCTTTGCCGCCGGTCCGCCCGCCGCGACGCTGCTCTATACCCTGAAGCCCGACGCCATGGTCGGCTGGGTCACCGCGTCCAAGCCCGCCGACAAACCCTTTCTGCGTCCCCAGGCTGCGGACCTGCCCGCGCTTGGCCGGTTGACCGGGCGGGGTGACACGCTGAACCTCGAGGTGCTGCTGTCCGCCAGGCCCGACCTGATCGTCGATTACGGCACCGTCAACGCCACCTATGCGGACCTGGCCGGGCGCATCCAGGACCAGGCGGGCGTGCCCTATGTGCTGATCGACGGCAGCTTTGCCGACATGACGGAAGGCATCCGCCGGATGGCCAACCTGCTGGCTGTGCCGGACCGGGGCGAGGTCCTGGCCGCCTATACCGAACGGACGCTGGCCGATCTGGACGCGCTGCTGGCCGGGATCCCGCAGGATGCGCGCCCGACCGTCTATCTGGCGCGCGGCCCCGAGGGGCTGGAGACGCCCGCGCGCGGCTCCATCAACGCCGAAATCATAGAGCGTGTCGGCGCCGTCAACGTGGCCCAGGCGGAAACACGCGGCTTGGCGACCGTCTCGCCCGAACAGGTGCAGGCCTGGGCGCCCGAGGTCATCATCACCATCGACCGCGACTTCGCCGCCAATGTCGGGACCATGCCGGAATGGCAGGGCATTCCGGCGGTCAAGAACGGCCGTGTCTATCTGGCGCCTGCCGCGCCCTTCGGCTTCATCGACGCACCGCCCTCGGTCAACCGGCTGATCGGGCTGACATGGCTGGCCCACAAGCTCTATCCCGACGCCGCGACCGGCGACCTGCGGGCCGAGGTCGCCCGGTTCTACGACCTGTTCTATGGTGTCCGCCCCGACGATGCCGCGCTGTCGGCCCTGCTGGGTGAGTGATCGCGCGCTGACCGGGCTGTTGGCCGTCGGGCTGATCGCAACGCTGATCTTGGGTGCGGCGGTGGGTCCGTTCGCATTGTCGCCCGCGACGGTGCTGGCCGTGCTGGCCGGGGAACGCAGCGACCCGCAGGCCGTGGCGGTCTTGCTGAACATCCGCCTGCCACGCGTGCTGGCGGCGGCGGTCGTCGGCGCGGCCCTGGCGGCGGCGGGCGCGGCCTATCAGACGGTGTTCCGCAACCCGCTGGTCTCGCCCGACATCCTCGGCGTCTCGGCGGGGGCGGGCTTTGGCGCGGTGCTGGGCATCCTGCTGGGCCTGCCGGTCATGGCGATCCAGATGCTGGGCTTTGGCATGGGGCTTGCCACGGTCGGGCTGGTGATCGGCCTGACGCTGGCGCTGCGGGGCGGCGGCCAGGTATTGATGATCGTCCTGTGCGGCATCGCCATCGGCGCGCTTGCCGGGGCGGGCATCTCGCTGGTGAAGCTGCTGGCCGACCCCGAACAGCAACTGCCCGCCATTACCTTCTGGCTGATGGGCAGCCTGGCGGGGGCAAAGCGCGCGGATGTGGCGGCGGCGTTGCCCGCCCTGCTGATCGGCATTCTGCCGCTGCTGGCCCTGCGGTGGCGGATCGGCCTGCTGGCGATGGGCGATGACGAGTCCCGCGCCATGGGCGTCGACGCCGCCCGCCTGCGCGTTCTGGTGATCGCCTGCGCCACGCTGATGACGGCGGCTGCGGTCGCGATGGCGGGGGTGATCGGCTGGGTGGGGCTGATGGTCCCGCACATGGCGCGGCTGCTGACCGGGCCGCGCTTCGACCGTCTGCTGCCCGCCGCGATCCTGATCGGCGCGGGTTTCATGGTCCTGGTCGATACCGCCGCCCGCACCATCGCCACGCTGGAGGTTCCGTTGGGCATCCTGACCGCCGTCCTGGGTGCGCCGGTCTTTGTCTGGCTGCTGGCAAAAGGCGCCCGTGCATGGAGCGAGTGACGCCCCTGATCGAGGCGCGCGGTCTCGCCATCGGCCATGGCGGCCGGGCGCTGATCACCGGCATCGACCTGGCGCTGTCGCCCGGCCGGGTGCTGTGCCTGCTGGGTCCGAACGGCGCGGGCAAGACCACGCTGTTCCGCACCCTGCTGGGCCTGATCCCCCCGGTCCACGGCCATGTCGCCCTGTCGGGCCAGCCGCTGGCCGGGCTGTCGCGCGCCCGGATCGCCCGCCACATCGCCCATGTGCCGCAATCGCTGGCCACGCCCTTTGCCTTTGCCGCGCGCGACATTGTGCTGATGGGCGCCGCGGCCCGGCTAGGGCCCTTCGCCCGACCCGGCCCGGCCGAGGCCGCGCAGGCCATGGCGGCGCTGACCCGGCTGGGCATTGCCGATCTGGCTGACGTCCACGTCACCCGCCTGTCGGGTGGCCAGCGGCAGCTGGTACTGATCGCCCGCGCTCTGGCCCAGGACGCCGCCACCATCATCATGGACGAGCCGACCGCCAGCCTTGACTTCGCCAACCGCATCACGGTCAACGAGGCCATCCGCAACCTAGCCCAGGCGGGCACGGCGGTGATCCTGTCCACCCACGACCCGGACCAGGCAGCGACCCTCGGCCATGACGCGATCTTGCTGAATCGCGGTGGCATTGTCGCGTCAGGCCCCGTCCGCGAGGTTCTGACGGCCGAGAACCTGAGCGTCCTCTATGGCATTCCCGTGCAGCGCGATGAACGCCCGGACGGGCGGCTGCATTTCTATTGAATGGTGACTGGCTATTGGCCAATCGTGAACGTCCTGCAGAGCTACAAATCAAACGAGCGGCAACACCGGGAATGCACTAGGGCAGCATGGCGCTCGTTTCGACCAGCGACTTTGGAAGCGCCCCGTCGCTTGCTGCAACTGCAGTCGCTGCAGACCCACGAATGGCAGCGAAGCACTCGGAGCAACGTGCCGCGGGGCAGCCGGTGGCAGGTTTGGCTGGATCGGTCGAGCTGCCCCGGACAGGCAAGGTCGGCCCAGAGTTGACGGTCAGTCCAGCAACGAGAAGCGAGCCGACTCCTCGAAAGCAGTCACTCGATCAAGGTGCGGCACGATCTTGGTGCCCTGCTGGTTGATCCGACAGGCAGCTAGCGGAACTTCGGGGTCCAGCTTCTAATGAGGTCTTGCTCTTCGTTCTCGTCTTCCTCTGGATCATCAGCCAACGCCTCGCTGGACAGGACTGTAAGGGTATAGCCGTAGCTGCCCAGCCCGATAATCTCTTCGTCAAGTGTGATACCGGCCGGACCGCCGAACCATTCCGCGAGAGTGGACTGGGAGCAAACCGAACGTCCCAAGCGGATGTTATCTGCGACCGCGTTGAAGTCGAGGGTACCCGTATGCGGCAATCCATCGCCTTTGCGTAGAAAGCGCAGTCTTCCAAGCTTCTTGAAGCCCTCAGACATGAATCCGTACGACACTTGCTCGCGCTCACTGACGATGACCGCCACCGGATAGGGCGCGCATTCGGCAGTTCTGATAGCAGCCGCGGTGAGCGATGCTTCAGCCACAGTTGCGAGATACTGCACGCCAGCAAGACCGATCGGGGATTTGTAAAGCGCCTCGCGCGTCAGGCGGGTTGGCATCAACAGGCCGGAGGCGAAGTGATCCGCCTCGATCTCTATCGAGCTGCTGCCTTGAACGAACCCCGCTCGCGAAAAGTGTACGGGTCCGGTCTTCAGGATTTCCTCGGGATGTCCTTCGAGGAAATAGTGGCCCAGCTCATGGGCTACGGTGAACCGCCGAAATCCCTCACTGCGGATATCGGTCGCATAGATGATGCCCACTCCATCATCGTTGAAGACGATGCAGCCGCTCATGCCCTTACGATCAGGGGCTTTGGCTTCGACAAGGATGTCTTCATTCGCGGCAATCGCAAAGGGGTCAACAGGAAACGTCGTGAAATCACGGTCGGCGGCGATCCTCTCACCGCATTGGCGCGCCATGAGAAGACGAAACTTGCTCAAGAGCCATCACCTTGGCGCCGTTTAGCGAGGGTGTTGATCATCATCTGGATCGTGTCACGGTCATCAGCGGTTAAGCTCTCCTCGTTGCGGAAAGCAGTAGGTCATGTTGACAAATGGCGAAGCCAGAGCCTGATGCAGGCGATGTCGATGAAGCCGAGGAAACTGTCTGCGGTTTTGTCGTAGC
>NZ_JAEHFP010000012.1 GCF_016446475.1 Paracoccus binzhouensis
CGGCAGCACCGCGCAGCCATGGCCCGCGGGCAGCAGCCGGCGGGCCAGCGCCTCGAGCGCCGTCGGCCCGGTCATCGGCCCGCTCACCGTCCGCCGCGCAATTGCGCCCGCAAGGCCCGGCGCCGGGCCATGGCATCGTCGGCTGCCCCGACCGGCTCGGGCTCGGGGCGCACAGGCGCCACAGGGACCGAAACCGCCACCGCCGGAGCAACATTGTTCGCCGGCGCCAGCGAGGCGACGTGCTTCAGGAAATCCGCCATGACCGGGAAGCGGAAGATATCCGTCACCCCCAGCCGCGGCAGCGCCAGCCGGTCGCGCATGGTCCGGTGCAGCTGGATCGCCAGCAGCGAATGCCCGCCCAAGGCGAAGAAGTTGTCGCGCGGGCCGATCTGCTCGACGCCCAGCACCTCGGACCACAGCGCCTGCACCGCCTGCGCCAGATCCTCGGTCGGGGCGTTGGCGGCGACAGCGGTGGCGGCCTCGACGGTCGGCGCCGCCACCGGAGCGGAGGCGACGGCCCCCGGCACCGGCAGATGCTTGCGGTCGATCTTGCGGTTCGGGGTCAGCGGCATCTTTTCCAGCCGCACGATCCGCCCCGGCACCATATGCGCCGGCAGATGCGCCAGCAGCGCCTCGCGCAGCCCCTTCTCGCACAGATCGCCCGCGCCGGTGACATATGCCACCAGCCGCTTGTCGCCGGGCGCATCCTCGCGCACCAGCGCCACCGCCTCGCGCACGCCGGGCTGGGCGGCCAGCTGCGCCTCGATCTCGCCCAGTTCGATGCGGAAGCCGCGCAGTTTCACCTGGTGGTCGGCCCGGCCGATATAGTCGAGGCCCCCATCTTCGCGCCAGCGCACCAGATCGCCGGTGCGATACATGCGCGCCCCCCAAGGCGCGCCGCGATCCGCGGGCACGAAGGGATCGGGCCGGAAGGCCGCCGCCGTCAGGTCCTCGCGCCGCCAATAGCCGCGCGCGACGCCATGGCCGCCGATCCACAGCTCGCCCTGCGCGCCGGGGGGGACCGGCGCGCCGTCCGCGTCCAGAACGTAAAGCTGGGTATTGGCGATCGGCCGGCCCAGCGTCACCTCGACCGCATCGGACAGGTCGGCCACCGTGGACCAGATCGTCGTCTCGGTCGGGCCATACATGTTCAGCACCCGCGCCCGCGTCGCCGCCCTGATTTCGGCCAGAAGCGAGGGCAGCAGCGCCTCGCCCCCCACCATCACGCATGTCAGCCCGGCCATCGCCGCCGCCACCTGCGGGTCCGAGACCAGGATGCGCGCCATGCTGGGCGTGCATTGCAGATGCGTGACCTTCCAGCGCCGGATCTGCGCCGCGATCGAGAAATCGCCCTCCTCGGGCTCGGCGCCATGCGGGTTCACCTCGGCCCGCAGCCGCGCCAGCAGCGGGAAGCCGGCCATGACCTGCTCGGGGGCGATGCCATAGTCGATCAGGCAGGCGATCTCGCCCACGCCGATGGCCTTCAGCTGCTCGACCCGGGCGATGCCGTCCTGAAGCGAGCCGAACAGGCCCGAATCCTCGAAATAGCGCAGGAAAGCGAATTCCAGGATGCCGTCCAGCTCCTCCTCGGAAAGCGAGCCCAGGTCGATGGCCATCGGGTTGGTCATGCCCGCCGGGCGGCGGAAGGCCGGGAAATCCCAGGCATATTGCTTGACCAGCGCCGCGGCGCTGCGCAGGTAGTTCTTCATCGGCTCGCGGGCGATCTCGCGCGCCGTCTCGCGATCCTCGGCCAGGCAGGTATGCAGCATCAGCGTGACGGTGAAGCGCGCCGGGTCATGGCCGGCCTCGCGCAGCGCGGCGTGGTAATCCTTGATCCGGGCCGCGACCGTGTCGATGCTTTGCCCCAGCAGGTGGGTCAGCACGTTCATGCCCAGCCGCCCGGCCTCGAGCCAGGTTTCCGGGTTTCCGGCGACGGTCATCCACAGCGGCAATTCCTTCTGCACCGGACGCGGCTGCGTCACCACGCCGAACAGGCTGCCGTCCTTGCGCGGAAACTCGACCGCCTCGCCGCGCCACAGCCGGCGGAGCTGATCGATCCCCTGGGCCAGCGCGGTCTTGTTGTTCGGCGGCGCGTTTTCCGGACGCAGCACGAAATCGTCCGGCTGCCAGCCCGAGGCGATGGCCAGCCCCGCCCGGCCCGAGGTCAGGTTGTCGATCACCGCCCATTCCTCGGCCACGCGGGCCGGGTGATGCAAGGGCAGCACGCAGCTGCCGGCGCGCACGGCGACGTTCTTCGTCACCGCCGCCACCGCCGCGCCCGAAACGGCCGGGTTCGGATAGGGACCGCCGAAGGCGTGGAAATGCCGCTCGGGCGTATAGACCGCAACGAAGCCGTTCTGGTCGGCAAAGCGCGCGCCCTCCAGCAGAAGCTGGTATTTCTTCGGCCCCGGCCCATCGTCATTGCCCCAGTAGAACAGGCTGAAATCCATGCCGCCCGAAACCTCGCGCCGCGGCTGCGCGGGCGCCGAGGAGACGGCGAGCCGCGATTCCTCGCCCGCGATCACCAGTTTCAGGCCCCGCGCCAGCGACCAGAAGATCTCCAGCACCGAGATGTCGAAGGAAAGACTCGTGACCGCCAGCCAGGCATCGCCCTGCTGGTGCGGAATCACCGCATCCATGCCGGCGAAGAAATTCGCGACGTTGCGATGCTCGACCATCACCCCCTTGGGACGGCCGGTCGAGCCCGAAGTGTAGATCAGATAGGCCAGGTTTTCCGGCCCGGCATGGTTGACCGGCGCCGCGACCATGCCATGCGGCAGGTCGGTCGGAATGGCCACCACCTGCGCGCCATGCGCCGGCAGCCTGTCGGCCAGACCGCCCTGAACCAGCACCACCCGGGCGGCCGAATCCTCGAGGTAAAGCTCGACGCGCTCGACGGGATAATCCGGGTCCAGCGGCACATAGGCGCCGCCCGCCTTCCAGATCGCCAGCGCGCCGATCACCAGCTCGGGCGAGCGTTTCGCGAACAGCCCGACCGGCTGGTCCGGGCCGACGCCCATCGCCACCAGCTTTTCGGCCAGCGCATTGGCGGCGCGGTCCAGCTGGCCGCGGGTCAGGCTGTGATCCTCGAAGGCCAGCGCCACCGCATCGGGGTTCTCGGCGGCCTTTCCCGCGATCAACTCGTGAATGCAGGCCAGCCGCACGTCCAGCTGCGTGGCGTTGCGGCCGACCAGCAGCTCCTCGCGCTCACCCGCGTCCATCAGGGGGATGTCGCGCAGCGCCGTGGAGCCGGGCAGCGCCAGGCCGCCGTCCAGCGCCCGGGCCAGCCGCTGTGCCTGCGCGGAGGTGACGCGGGCCGGGTCGTGGTCCAGCCAGGCGCCCTCCGCGGTCAGGGTCACGGTCAGCGCCGCACCCTTGACCGGGCCGCCGGCATCGAGGCTGATCGCCAGGTCCGGCGTGGCCATGTCGCGCAGTTCGGGCGCGCGATGCAGCAGGTCGGCCATGAAGAAGCCGCGCTGCGCCTGATCGGCGATCTGCGCCGCCAGCGCCTGCCCCAGATCGGCCAGGCTCCGGTCGCCCGGCGCCTCGACGGCCAGCGGCTGCCAGTCGGCGACGATCCCCGTCGCCTCGGGCTGGCCTTGCGGCCGCAGCGCCAGGTCGAGTTCGGCCTGACCGGCCAGCCGCGCCAGCAGCGCCGCGGCCAGCGCGATGCGCTCGGGCGCATCGCCGGGCAGCAGCGGCAGGCGTTGCGTCGCGCCCGAGCCCTCGCCCGGAAGCACCGCCGGGTTCATCCGCGCCAGCCAGCCCCGCCAGAAGCCGTCATGCTTCGCCGCCTGCGCGGCCAGATCGGTCAGCCGCGTGCGCTCCTCGGCGGCCAGCGCCGGGATCACCGTGCCAAGCGGAGGCAGCTCGCCGCGAAAGACCAGCCGGATCGCCGCATCGCCGGCAGCGATGGTGGCGATATCGCCGTGATGGGCCAGCACGGTGCCCGGCGCGGCGCTGGCCGGCTCGGTCCCGGCCGAGGCGGCGACCGCCAGCACCCGGCCATCGGCCAGCCGAACCTTGGCCTCGGTCAGCGGGTTCCAGTAGCCGCCATGGTCGAGCCCCCGCACCAGCGCGCAGATGCGCCCGGCCGGCTGGGTGAAGTCGATCACGCCCGCGGCCTCGGGGCGCTTGTCCCGGCCGACATAGCTGCGCTGCGACAGGTCCTGTTTCACCCGCTGCGGGCCGGCCCCTTCCAGCTGCGCCACCACCTCGGAAAAGCTTTCCGCCCCGCGGGCGAAGCAGCGGGCGTTCAGGGTCAGGGCGGTATCGTCGGGGCGGATCTCGAACAGGGTCTGGGCCAGGATGTCGCCCTCGTCCACGCCGCCCTCGATCATGTGCCAGGTGACGCCGTGCCGGGCCTCGCCGCCGATGATCGCCCAGACCGGGGCGTTCAGCCCCGCCAGCCGCGGCAGCGGCCCGTCATGGAAGTTGATCGCGCCCAGCCGGCCGCGCGCCAGCATCTCGGGACGCAGGATCGACAGGTTGGCGACGCTGAACAGCCAGTCGGCAGAGGGCGCACCGGCAGGCAGCGGCGCGTCCTGATCCTCGACCGCGAGCCCCGCGCCCTGCGCCCAGTCCCGCAGGTCGGGATTGCGCGTCACCACCGCGGCGACGCGATGCCCGCGCGCCAGCAGCGTCTCGGCCGCGTGGCGCAAGAGAGATTCGTTACCCACCAGAATCGCGGAAAATTGCGTCATGGCTTACCCTTTTCAACATGAACGGGCTTTGGCTGAACACGAAGGGCGTGACGCAGCAGATGCGCCAGATGGCCCGGCGGTCCATCCGGCCTGCGCCCCGACAGAAGGCAGCGCAGGCGATACACCCCCGCGCCGCCCAGATGGGCAAGCGTGGCCCAAAGCGCGCCCAGCCGCCCATGATGCTTCTCGAAATAGCGGCGCCGGGAATCGTACCAGTAATCCGGCGGCCGCTTCCATTCCTTCATGCCGGTGCTGACCGAACCGATATGCAGCACCAGGCTTTCGACGACGTAATGGGTCTGCCAGCCCGCCAGCGCCGCGCGGCGGCACAGGTCGGTCTCCTCGTAGTAAAGGAAGAAGCCCTCGTCGAAGAGACCGATTCGGTCCAGCACATCCATGCGGATCATCATCGACGCCCCGGCCGACCAGTCCACGCGACCCGATGTCTCGGGCTGCGGCAACGAGACGGCCCGGCGGTGCAGCAGGCGCGAGATCGGGCCGGTGCGGCTTTCCGATTCGAACTCGCCAAGCGCGGTGGGAAAGCGGAAGGCGGTGGTATGCGGCACATCGTCGATGCCGCGCAGGCGCGAGCAGGCGATCCCGGCCCGCGGATGCGCAGCCAGATAGTCGACCAGCGCCCGGATCGCGCCGGGCTGCGGAATCGCGTCCGAATTCAGCAGATAGACCAGATCGGCGCGGCGCCTGTCCGGCAGGCCCTGGCGGATGCCATGGTTGTTGCCGGCGCCGAAGCCGCCGTTCCAGCCCGACTGCACGACGGCGACCCGGTCCGCCGGCCAGCCGCGCGCCCGCACCGCCTCCTGCATCGCCTCATGGCTGCCATCGCCGGAATCGTTATCCACCAGGGTCAACCCGCCGTCGAGGCCGGCCATTTCGCGCAACGCGGCCTCGGCGGCCTGCAGGGACATCTCTGGCGTGCGCCAGTTCAGCACCACGACATGCACGCTGGGCGGGGGCGCATCCTGGGCCATGGTCACTCGGCCGCCCTGATCCCGGCCGGGGCCTGCGCCGCGGCATCGGCTTCGCGCAGGATCTCGCGCAGAACCGAGGCGAGGCGGCGCACGTTCGGCTCCAGCACCATGGAATCGTGGTCACCCGGCACCTCGATCACCCGCAGGCCCGGCATCCAGGGCGTCCAGCCATTGTCCTCGATGACGTAATCCCGGCCGGAATTGATCCAGCGCCCGCCGGTCACCTTCCAGCGCCGGTCGAGCGGCGGCCGGAACAGCGCCACCGGCCCATCCCAGACCGAAAGCTGCAAGCCGGGCAGCGCCGCCAGGAAAGCGGCCTCGATGGCCAAGTCGTGGAAGGCGCCGGTCGCCTCGGCCGACACCTCGGCCTCGACGGCCCTGGCCTTGCTGCGGCGCTGGAACTCATAGGCGACGCGGTCGCGCAGCCATTTCCAGACGAAGCCCGGTCCGCCCTCGCGCAACTCGCCCAGGCGGATCGCCAGTCGGTCCTTGCGGCTGACCGGCTCGCGCTGCGGCAAGGGCGTGTCGAGCATGACCAGCATCGCCACCTCCTCGCCCGCCGCGCGCAGCTGCCGCGCCATCTCATAGGCCGTCAGCCCGCCGCCCGAGAAACCGCCGATCAGATAGGGCCCGGTCGGCTGCACCTGGCGCAGTTCCTCGATATAGTCGCGGGCCGCCTCGGCGAAATCCTCGTGCGGCTTGTCGTCGCCCAGAAGGCCGCGCGCCTGGATGCCCCAGAAGCGGCGATCCGGCCCCAGCCGCTGCGCCAGCTGGCGCAGGTTCATGATATTGCCGAACATGCCGGCGACCATGAAAAAGGGCGTGCCTTCGCCCCGCCCGCCCATATCGACGAGGAAACGGAAGCGCGGCCGGGCCGAGACCGGCAGTGCGCGCACGTTGTCGGGCGAGACCAGCTCGCGCGGGCCGGTGCGTTCCTCGACCAGCGCGGCAAGCTGGGCGATGGTCGGCGCCTCGAACAGAGTCGAGATCGGCAGGTCCACGCCGAATGCCTTGCGGAGCTGGCCGAACATGCGCACCGCGATCAGCGAATGGCCGCCCAGGTCGAAGAAGCTGTCCACGGCACCGACCTGGGCGATGCCCAGCAGCTCGGACCAGATCGCGGCCAGTTCGGCCTGGGTGCCGGGCGCCGGCTCGACGAAATCGCTGTCGAGATCGGGGCGCTCGAAGCCGCCCTCGCTGGGCGCGGCATCCTCGACCACGCCGGCCTCAAGGATCAGCGTGTTCAGGTCCAGCGACGAGACATAGACCTGCGCCAGCCCGGTCGAGATCGCCCGGCTCAGCATCGAGGGGCCGATGGCCGCCGGGATGCCCTGGCTGATATTGTGCTGCAGGCGCCGCTCGGCCGGCGACAGGCTGCGCGGGGCGGCCGCCCGCTGCGGCTGGGCCGAGATCGCGGCCGAGAGCTTCCGCAGCGCGAAGCCCTTGATTTCCGCAACAATCGTGCCGTCGGGCCCGGCCAGGGTGATGTCGAACTGCGCCATGCCCTGGGCATCGGTATTCTCGCCCGCGTTGCGGATGCGGCTGGTCACCTGCTCCGGCAAGGGCGCGTAGAGCCGGATCGAGCGATAGCCCATCGGCACCCACAGGTGATCGGGCGACCAGCCCTTGATCAGCGCCATGGCCCAGCCGGTGGCGATATCCAGCAGGGCCGGATGCGCCAGCCACTCGCCCGCCTCGCCGGCGAATTCCGGCGCCAGCGACAGCTCGGCCACGCCTTCGCCCTCAGCGATGCGGAAGCGGCGCAGCACCTTCCAGCGCGGGCCGAACGCCATCTGCCGTTCCTGCGCCGAAGGCAGCGCCGCGCCCTGCCCGTCCTGGTCCCAGCCGCCCGCAACCGCCAGCGGCGCGGGCGCGGGCGCGTCCAGCCGGCCGACCAGCGCGGTGACGTTCGGATCGCCCTGCGGGTCGTCCAGGATGTCGATGCGCATCGCATCGCCCTCGGGCGTCACCCGCGTCGTCACCATGGCCTTGTCCGTCACCAGCAGCGGCCGGCGAAACTCCAGGTCGCGGATCACGATGGGCAGCGACAGGCCGGATTCCAGCGCCGCCTCGGAGACCAGTTCGATCCAGCCGGTGCCGGGCATCAGCGCCTGGCCCGCGGCGGTCTTGTGGCCGCCGATGATCCAGTCCTCGATCCGCAGGGTGCTGCGGAACTCGCGCCCGCCCGGAACCGGCAGGCTGTCGTCCAGCAGCGGCCGCCCCTGCGGCACGGCGACGGCGGATGCGGTGTCCAGCCCCATCGCCCGCGCCGCCATGCCGGCATCGGCCCAGACGCCCCAGTTGACCGCGACCGCGCGCCCCAGCGCCGGCGGCGCCGAGCGCGCCACTGCGTTCAGGTATTCGTTGGCGGCGACGTAATCCGCCTGCCCCGCCGGCGCGATCACCGAGGAGGTCGAGGAGAACAGCACCGTCAGCTTCGCCGGATCCCCGGCCAGCGCCTCGATCAGCGCGCGGGTGCCCAGCAGTTTCGGCGCCAGCACGTCCCAGGCGTCGTCGTCGGTCTTGGCGGCGATCAGGCTGTCGCGGATCACGCCGGCAGCGTGCAGCACCACGTCGAGGCTGCCGAAGCGCGCCTTGGTCTCGGCCACGGCGCGGGCCATGTCCTCGGGGCTGGTCACGTCGGCGCGGATCGCCAGCACCTCGGCCCCCAGCGATTCCAGCTGCCGCAGCGAGGCGATAACGGCAGGCGAATCCACCCGGCCGCGCGTGGTCAGCGCCAGTTTCGCCCCGCCGCGCTGCGCCAGCTCGCGGGCGATGGCCTGGCCGATGCCGCCGAAGCCGCCGGTGATCAGGCAGGCGGCGCCCTGCGGGATGGCGGCCATGCCGTCATCCTCCAGCGCAACCTTTTCAAGGCTTTGTTCAAAGCGGCGCCCGTCGCGCCAGGCGGCGACGGCAGCGCCCGAGGGGGCCAGCGCCTCCTCCAGCAGGTTGGCGGCCAGCGTGTCCAGGCCCCCCTTGGCCGGCAGGCGGATGTCCACCAGACGGGCCGAGACATTCGGCATCTCATGCGGCATCACCCGGATCGGGCCGGCGGCGGTGGCCTTTTCCGGCACCGGCGCCGGTTCGTCCGCGACGCGCAGCGCGTCGTTGCAGACCGCGATCAACTCCAGCCTCGCATCGGGCAGTTCGGCGCCGATGGCCTGCGCCAGATGCAACAGGCCGAAGAAGCCGCGCTCGAGCTGGCTGTTGAGCAGGCTGGAGCCGGGGCGGAACTTCGCCCCCTGCGTCACCGACCACAGATGCAGGATGCGATCCGGCACCATCTCCTGCGCGGCCAGCGCCGCCAGCAGCATCTCGTAGCCCTCGCGATCGGATTCGACCGGCAGCAGGAAGCGGCCTTCCCCCTTGTCGGCGAAGGTATCGCCGACCTGCACCACGGCGATGCGCTGGCCGCGCGCCCGCAGCCCCTCGGCCACGCGCTCGGCAAGGCCCAGGTCGTCGGCAAAGACCAGCCAGGTCCGCTCGCCCGGCGCGACCGGCCCCTGCGGCCCGATCTCGATATTCGGCGAGGCCAGCTTCCATGCCGGGCGCCAGCCCCATTGCGCCGGTTCCTCGATCCGCGCCAGCTCCGAGGCCACCTCGGCCGCGGCATTGGCCGAACGCTCGATGAAATAGCGCTTGCGCTGAAAGGCATAGCCGGGCAGCGACAGGCGCCGGCGCCGGGCGCCGCCCCAGACCTGATCCCAGTCGATCTGCCCGCCGCAGGCCCAGAACCGCGCCAGAGCGCCCATGAAATAGCTGTCGTCGCCGGTGGCGTGGTCACGGTGGCGCAGGGTCGAGATCACCTGGTTGGCGGCGACCGCCGGATGCGCCTTGGTCATGGCCTGCATGGCCCGGCCGGGGCCCACCTCGACGAACACCCGCCCCGGCACCTGCGCCAGATGCGCGATGCCGTCGGCGAAGCGCACCGTGCCGCGCAGATGCGCGACCCAATAGTCGGGGCTGGTCGCCTCGGCCGCAGTCAAGGGCTGGCCCGAGCGGTTCGAGATGATCGGGATCCGCGGCGCGTTCAGCGGGATCGAGGCGAGATAGGCGCGGAATTCGCCCAGCACCAGCTCGAGCAGCCGCGAATGCGCGGCGATGGAGATAGCGATGCGCTGGCATTCCACCTCGCGCGCCGCCATGCGCGCGGCGAAGCGGTCCAGCGCCGCGTCGGGGCCCGAGACCACCGACAGGCCCGGCCCGTTCACCGCCGCAAGGTCCAGTTCCAGTTCGGCCAGCTCGGCGGCGAACTCCTCGGGCGGCAGCGGCACCGACAGCATGCCGCCGGCCGGCACCCGGTCCATCAGCAGCCCGCGCAGGCGCACCAGGCCGATGCAATCCTGAAAGCCCATCACCCCGGCGATGCAGGCGGCGGTATTCTCGCCCATGGAATGACCGATCAGCGCCGCGGGCTGCACGCCCCAGCTGATCCACAGCTGCGCCAGCGCATATTCGGTGATCATCAGCAGCGGCAGCTGCAACGAGGGCTGCAGAAGCCGGCGATCCGCCTCGGCCTCGGCTCCCGGCTCGGGCAGCCACAGCGCGCGCAGGTCCACGCCATGCGCCTGCGCCATGTGATCCAGGCCGCGATCCATCCATTCGCGGAACACCGGCTCGGTCTCGTAGAGCCCGCGCGCCATGCCGGCATATTGCGCGCCGCCGCCGGGCAGCATGAACACCGCCTCGGCCGGGTCGCCCACCGGCTGGTGATCGAAGACCAGCAGCGGATCGGGATCGGCCAGAAGCCGCGCCGCCTCGGCCGCATCATGCGCGACCAGCACCCGGCGGCGGTCGAACTGCCGCCGGCCCTGGGTCAGGGTAAAGGACAGGTCGGCCATGTCCACGCCGGGATTGGCCGACAGCCAGCCCGCCAGCGCGGCGCTGTTGGCATCCAGCGCCGCCTTGCTGCGGCCCGAGATGGCGACGATGTGGAAGGGCCAGTCGGATTCGCCCGAGGCCTCGGCCGCCGGCGGCTCCTGCAGGATCACATGCGCATTGGTGCCGCCGACGCCCAGCGAGTTCACCCCGGCGCGGCGCGGCCCCGGCACCGGCCAGTCCGACAGCCGGTCGTTGACCTGGAACGGCCCGCCCTCGAAGTCGATGGCCGGGTTGGGCTTCTCATAGTTCAGGCTGGGCGGGATCTTGCCGTGATGCACGGCCAGCGCCGACTTGATCAGCCCGGCGCTGCCCGCCGCGGTGTCCAGGTGGCCGATATTGGTCTTGACCGAGCCGATGCGGCACGGCCCCTGCCGCGTCCCTTCCGAGATGCGGGCGTAAGCCTGGTTCAGCGCCGCCACCTCGATCGGGTCGCCCAAGGCGGTGCCGGTGCCGTGGCATTCGACATAGCCGATGCTGTCCGAGGAGACGCCGGCCATCACCAGCGCCTCGGCCACCGCCTGCGCCTGCCCCTCGACGCTGGGGGCCAGATAACCCGCCTTCGCCGCGCCGTCGTTGTTGATGGCCGAGCCCTTGATGACCGCCCAGATGTGGTCGCCGTCGGCCAGCGCGTCGCGCAGCCGGCGCAGCGCCACCACCGCCGCGCCGCTGCCGAAAACGGTGCCCTGCGCGCGGTGGTCGAAAGCGTGGCAATGGCCGTCGGGCGACAGGATCTCGTTTTCCTTGTAGAGATAGCCCAGACCGTGCGGCAGTTCGATGGTCACGCCGCCGGCCAGCGCCATGTCGCATTCGCCCGATTGCAGCGACTGGCAGGCCATGTGGATCGCCACTAGCGAGGTCGAGCAGGCGGTCTGCACGTTGACCGACGGCCCCTTCAGGTCGAAGACATGGCTGACCCGGGTGGACAGGAAATCCTTGTCGTTGCCGGTATGGCGCAGCAGGAAATGCCCGACGCCATCGACCAGGTCGCGGTTCGAGCAGACGTTCCAGTAGTAATAGCTGCCCATGCCGCAGCCGGCCCAGACGCCGATATTGCCGGCAAAACGCTCGGGCGGGTGGGCGGCATCCTCCAGCGCGTGCCAGCAGGTCTCCAGGAACTTGCGGTGCTGCGGGTCCATGATCGCCGCTTCCTTGGGCGAAAGCCCGAAGAATTCGGCATCGAATTCGTCGAACTGCCCGAGGATGCCGGCCGAGGGCACATAGTTCGGATCCGCCATCCGCGCCCGCGACTCGCCCCGCGCCAGCAGCTCGGCCTGGGACAGGCGCTGGATCGATTCGACCCCGCGGCACAGGTTGTCCCAGTATTCCGCCACGCCCGCCGCGCCCGGCAATTGTGCCGCCATGCCGACGATAGCGATATCACTGTCCTCAACGACGGTCTTGTCGAAGGCCATGGATGTGCCTCTTTCAACTCGTGGAACGCCCCTGCGGGCATAAATCATTCAACAACTGGCAGGCGTATCCGGCATACCGAATTCCACGCCCCGGACCAACCGTTAAAACCGGCCGGATGCCTGCCTTTTTAGGCAGAATGGCCGCAACCGCCGGCGGATCGGCCGGGTCCGGCGCCGCCATGATACGCGGGCGGAGGCGGTGTAGCTGCGGGGCGGCGGCAAGGCCGTTGCATTCCCGCCGCCGCCGCCACATCCTGCCGGAAAATCCGGCCCGACCCCCGAGGCGCATCATGCTTTTCAGCTTTCCCGACGGCAGCGCCGTGCGGATCAACTGCCGGGATTCCGCGGCGCTTCTGGCAGCGGTGCGGCAGCGGCTGCAGGACGGGCGGGGTTTCGCCATCGCCACGCTGAACGTCGATCACCTGCAACGGCTGGGCGAGGATGCCCGCTTTCGCGCCGCCTATGCCGCGCATGACCTGGTCTGCGCCGACGGCAATCCCATCGTCTGGCTGTCCCGCATCGCCCGCCGGCCGGTGGCGCTGGCCCCCGGCTCGGACCTGGTGCTGCCCCTGGCGGCCGAGGCGGCACAGGCCGGCCTGCCCGTCGCCCTGATCGGCAGCAACGACGACTCGCTGGCGCGCGCCGCGCAGGGCATGACCCGTGCCGTCCCCGGCCTGCGCGTCGCGCTGACCCATGCGCCGGGCTTTCCCTTCGATCCGCTGGGCGAGGAAGGCGCCGAGATCATCGCCCGCATCCGCGCCTCGGGCGCGCGGCTGTGCTTCCTGGCGCTCGGCGCGCCGCGGCAAGAGCTTTTCGCCATCCGCGCCCGCGACGCGCTGGGGGATACCGGCTTCGCCTCGATCGGGGCGGGGCTGGATTTCCTGTCGGGCCATCAGCGCCGCGCGCCGGGGCTGCTGCGCAGGCTCAAGCTGGAATGGCTGTGGCGCATGCTGTCCGATCCGCGGCGGCTGTTCTTGCGCTATGCCAAGGGCTTCACCATCCTGCCCGGCCATGTCCGGCAGGCTTTGGCGCTGCGCCGCGACGGCCTGGGCGGACCCGGCCCGCGGACCTAGCCGGCCAGCACCAGCCAGCCGGCCGGGGCGGCGGCCAGATGCACCCGTTCGCCCGGTTGCGGCAGGGCGGCGCCCGGCTCGTTGAAGCGGTCCAGCACCACCTCGCGCCCCGCCGCCCGCGCCCGCAGCCGCTGGACCGAGCCGAGGAACTCGACGCCGGCGATCTCGGCCGGGATGCCCTCGGCGCCGATGCGCAGGCTTTCCGGCCGCGCCGCCAGGGTGATGCGGCCGGCGGGCAAGGGGCGGTCCAGCGCGATCTCGACCCCCTCGACGCGGACCAGGCCGCGGGCCGGGTCCAGCACCTCGGCCTCGAAACGGTTCAGGGTGCCGACGAAGCCGGCGACGAAATCGGTGGCGGGCTGGTTGTAGATCTGCGCGGGCGTGCCGGTCTGGTCGGCCACGCCCTTGTGCATGACCACGATGCGGTCGGAAATCGACAGCGCCTCCTCCTGGTCATGGGTGACGAAGATGGTGGTGATGCCCAACTGCTGCTGGATCTCGCGGATCTGGTTGCGCAGGGAGACGCGGATCTTGGCATCCAGCGCCGACAGCGGCTCGTCCAGCAGCAGCACCCGCGGCCGCGGCGCCAGCGCCCGGGCCAGCGCCACGCGCTGCTGCTGGCCGCCCGAAAGCTGCCAAGGATAGCGCCCGCCCAGGTCCGGCAGGCCGATCAGCTCCAGCATCTCGGCCACGCGGCCCGCGCGCTCGGCCCGTGCGACGCCGGCGACCTTCAGGCCGAAGCCGACATTCTCGGCCACGGTCAGGTTGGGGAACAGCGCATAGGACTGGAACACCATGCCGATGCGGCGCTGGTTCGGCCGCGCTCGGGTCACGTCCTGGCCGTCGATGGTGATGCGCCCGGCCGTCGGCGTCTCGAACCCCGCCACCATGCGCAGCACCGTGGTCTTGCCGCAGCCCGAAGGGCCCAGGAACGACACGAACTCGCCCTTTTCCACCGACAGGTCGAAGTCGTGGACGACCCTGGTCGGGCCGAAGGATTTCTGCAGGTGGTCGAGGGTCAGGAAGCTCATGTCGGTTGAATCCGTGTGCCGAACAGGCGGGAGATCAGCTGCATCAGCCCCATGCAGCCCCAGGTGACGGCGAAGGCGATCACCGCCAGCGCCGCCGGCTCATAGGCGCGGTTGGCGCCCAGCAGCTGCATATAGGGCCCGAAGGCCGGGCGGTTCAGCAGCGCCGCCATGGTGAATTCGCCGATGACGATGGCGAAGGACAGGAAGGCGCCCGACATCACCGCGCCCAGCACGTTGGGCAGGATCAGCCGGCCGATGATCCGCACCCAGCCGGCGCCCAGCGATTGCGCGGCCTCGGTCAGGCTGCGCACGTCCAGCGTCGACAGCCCGGTATCCACCGCGCGATACATATAGGGCAGCGCCAGCGTGGCATAGCCGCAAAGCAGCAGCAGGTTGGTGCCGGATGCGGTGCCGGTGAGCGGCAGGATCGAGCTGGTGTTGTAAAGCCGGATATAGCCGAAGACCACGACAATGGCCGGGATGACCAGTGGCAGCAGGGTGATGAACTCGATCACCGGGCGCAGCCGCGGCAGGCGCAGCCGCACCCAATAGGCGGTCGGCACCACGATCAGCACGCCCAGCACGATGGTCAGCAGCGCCATGACCACCGAATAGCTGAAGGTCTGCCGAAAGGCCGCATCCGCCAGCACGGAACGATAGGCGTCCAGCGAATATTCCCCGCGCCGCATCCGCAGCGAGAATTCGATGGTGCCGATCAGCGGCAGCAGGAAATACAGCCCGCCGACGATCAGCGCCGCCCAGGACCAGACCCGCCTCATCGCATCCACCTTTCGGCGCGGGTGCGCATGACGACATAGGCGAGGTTCGCCAGGCCGGTGACGACGATCATGCCAAAGGCCATGGCATAGCCCAGATGCGGGTCCTGCAGCACGTCGCCGCGGATCTGCGCGAACAGCATGATCGGCACGATGGACAGCGACGAGCCGGTCAGCGCATAGGCCGTCGCCACCGCCCCGAAACTGTTGGCGAACAGCAGCGCGAAGGTGCCCAGAAGCGACGGGAACAGGATCGGCAGCGCCACCATGCGCCAGTATTGGAAGGTGCTGGCGCCCAGCACCTCGGCCGCCTCGCGCCATTCGCGCTTCAGCCCCTCCAGCGCCGGGGTGATGATCAGGATCATCAGCGGGATCTGGAAGAACAGATAGGTCAGCGTCAGGCCCCAGAAGCTCAGCAGGTTGAAGCCCATGGCATAGATGTTGATGCCGAACCATTGCCGCAGCAGCATGGTGACCAGCCCCACCCGGCCCAGCGTGGCGATGAAGGCGAAGGCCAGCGGCACGCCGGCGAAGTTCGAGGCGACGCCCGAGAAGGTCATCAGCGGCGCCTTGATCCAGCGCGGCACGCCGCCCATGACCACCGCCGCCGCCATGGCAAAGCCGATCAGGCAGCCCAGCACAGCCGAGGCCAGCGACACCTTGATCGAGATGGCGAAGCTGTCCACGATCCGCGGCGAGGCAAGCCCGGCAAGGTTCGCCAGCGTGAGGCCCCCCTCGGGGTTCTGGAAGGCGCCGATGACGATGTTCATCGTCGGCAGCACCAGGAACAGGGCCGCGAAGGCGAAAAAGGGCAGCACGCCCAGCCAGTTCCAGCCGATCCGTCTCATTCCGCCTCGCCTGTTGGGGGCGGCCCCGCCGGTCGGGCGAGGCCGCCGCGCCTTATTCCTTGACCGCCGCGCCGACGACGCTGTCCCAGCCCTCGGTCACCACCTTCTTGTTGGCCTCCTGCTGTTCCAGCGTCGGGAAGATCGCCTTCTCATAGGCCGAGGCCTCGGGCAGCGCGTCCAGCATCTCTTGCGGGACCTTGCCCTTGGCGACCAGGTCATTGAAGCGGATCGGGTGGCAATAGCCTTTCAGCCAGCCCAGCTGCCCCTCGTCCGAATAGAGGTATTCCATCCACAGCTTGGCCGCGTTCGGATGCGGGGCAAAGGCCGAGATCGCCTGGACATAGACGCCCGCGACCACGCCGTCCTCGGGGATCACCACCTCGACCGGCGGATTGCCGTTCAGGCTGTCGCGCCAGGAAAGCAGGTTGTAGTCCCAGGCGGTGACGATCGGCGTCGCGCCCTGGGCGATGGTCGCCGACTTGCCGATCACCGGGACGAAATTGCCGGCCTTGTTCACCTCGGCCATCAGCTCCATGCCCTTCTGGCCGGATGCCTCGCCCGGCTCGCCGCCATTGGCGATCCCGGCCGCCATGACCGAGATGATCGCCTGCGCCGAGGCGCGCGGATCGCCCGCCAGCGCGAAGGCGTTGGCATATTCCGGCTTGGTCAGGTCCTTCCAAGTTTTCGGCACCGTGTCGATCAGGTCCGAGTTCACGCCGAAGGCCATGACGCCGTAATAGTCGCCATACCAATAGCCCTCGGCGTCCTTGGCATCCTCGGGGATCGAGTCCCAGGTCGCGACCTTGTAGGGCTGGATCAGCCCCTCGGCCTTGGCCTGCGGGCCAAAGGACAGGCCGACGTCGATCACGTCGGGCGCCTGCGGACCCTTGTTGTCCTTGTTGGCGCGGATCGCCTCCAGCTCATCGGCCGAGCCGGCGTCGGGATTCAGCTCGTTGACCTTGATCTCGGGGTATTTCGCCTTGAAGCCCTCGATCACGCCGCCGTAGTTGCACCAGTCATGCGGCAGCGCGATGGTGGTCAGCATGCCCTCGGCCTTGGCGGCCTCTTCCAGCGCCGCCAGGTCCTGCGCCGAAGCGACGCCCGAGGCGGCCAGCGCGACAAGGGCGGCGAGCCCGGCCGCGGTCGATTGAATGGTCATTGGTCAACTCCGTTACAGAACACGCCCGCTTCGGGCGGCTGGCTGCCACCTAGCGGCCCCGGGTGACAGTGTTGCGACACAGCCCCCCGCAAAGCAAAGGTTTTTTCCCGATCTGCCGAAACGGCCAGCCTGACCCAAGGTCAGGGAACCAGCGTCACGCCCACCTTCATCGCCCGGCCGCCGACGCGGTAATCCGCCTCGACCCGGTGGCCGGGCCAGGCGGGATGCAGGGTGCCCAGCGACCCCAGCGAGATGACCGAGCCGGGCTTCAGCTCGTAACTGCCCTGCTCGACCAGCCACAGCACCACGTCCAGCGGATGGCCCAGCAGCATCTCGCCCGAGCCGGTGCCGACGCTCTTGCCGTCCAGCTTCAGGTTGACGGTCAGCGCCGCCAGGTCCGCGACCGGATCGGCCAGCTCGGCCATGGCGATGCCGCGCCCCAGCACGCCGCGCCAGGGCGTCACCCCATAGGCCGCCATCAGCGGCCCGGTCGGCGCCACGTCCCTTTGCAGGGCGATGTCGGGCAATTCGATGAAGGGCCGCACGTCGCGCAGCGCCGCCGCCACTTCCTCGCGCGTGCGGGCCTGCATGATGGCCGCGCTGCCGACCGTCACCACCAGGTCGGCTTCGAAGAACGGCGCCCGGCTGCCTTCCAGGCTGAGCCGCGCCCCGTCCGGCAGCAGCATCGGCGCGAACAGCGCCCCGGCGACCGGGGCCGTCACCCCGAACCGCTTCTGCACCGGCTTCGAGGTGAAGCCCACCTTCACGCCGACCGGCGGGCCCAGCTCGGCCTCGAGGATGCTGCGGAAGGCGGCATAGGCGCAGGTTCCGTCCTCGACCGTGCGCACCAGCGGGTCGGGCAGGCGCTGGCCGGCGATCCAGCCGCGGGCGGCGTTCTGCATCAATGAGACATCCGGACAGGCCGCCATTGCCCCCTGGGCAAAGGGCAGCAGGATTGCGCCCAGAATCAAGGATTTCATTCCAATGCCTCACAAGTATCTTTCGCCAGACGATGCCGCAACGAAAGCCGTCTGTCACCGGGATTCTTGCGTCCTTGCGGCAACTTGGCCGCATGCTGTTTGCATCGGCCCGCGCATCCCCTAGAAGAACGGGACCGCAGGCGACAAGGCTGGACATGAGCGATCAACCCACCCCGATGATGGCGCAATATCTCGCGATCCGCGAGGCCAATCCCGACGCGCTGCTGTTCTATCGCATGGGCGATTTCTACGAGATGTTCTTCGAGGACGCGGTGGCCGCCGCCGCAGCGCTCGACATCGCCCTGACCAGGCGCGGCACCCATCTGGGCGAGCCGATCCCGATGTGCGGCGTGCCGGTCCATGCGGCTGAGTCCTACCTGCTGACGCTGATCCGCAAGGGCTTCCGTGTCGCCATCGCCGAACAGATGGAGGATCCCGCCGAGGCCAGGAAGCGCGGCAGCAAATCCGTGGTGGCCCGCGACGTGGTGCGGCTGGTAACGCCCGGCACGCTGACCGAGGAATCGCTCTTGGAGGCGCGGCGGCACAATTTCCTGGCGAGCTTCGCCACGGTGCGCGAGGAATCGGCGCTGGCCTGGGTCGACATCTCGACCGGCGCCTTCCGCGTCATGCCCTGCCCGCCCGCGCGGCTGGCCCCCGAACTCGCCCGCCACGCCCCCCGCGAATTGCTGGCCGCCGAGGGCTCGGGTCTTGCCGAAATCGCCGCCGAGGCCGGCGCGGCGCTGACCGAACTGCCGGGCGGCAGCTTCGACAGCAGCGCCGCCACGCGCCGGCTCTGCGCATTGTTCCAGGTCGAGGCGCTGGACGGTTTCGGCCAGTTTTCCCGCGCGGAACTGGCCGCCATGGGCGCCATCGCCGATTACCTGGACCTGACGCAAAAGGGCCGGATGCCGCTGATCCGCCCGCCGGTGCGCGAGGCACCTGGCGGCGCCATGCAGATCGACGCCGCCACCCGCCGCAACCTGGAACTGACGCAGGCGCTGTCGGGCGGGCGCGAGGGCTCGCTGCTCTCCGCCATCGACCGCACGGTGACGGCGGGCGGCGCGCGCCTGCTGGAGCGGCGCATCAGCGCCCCCTCGCGCGACCTGGCCGAGATCCATGCCCGGCAGGCCGCCGTCGCGCATCTGGTGGACGACCCGCGCCTGACCGCGGACCTGCGCGAGGCGCTGTCGCGCGCGCCCGACATGGACCGGGCGCTGTCGCGGCTGGCGCTGGAGCGGGGCGGGCCGCGCGACCTGGCCGCGATCCGCGCCGGGCTGACGCAAGGCGCGGCCATCGCCGCCATGCTGGGTGACGATGAGATCGCCGTGCTGGCCGAGGCGGCGCGCGACCTGACCGGCCATGACGCCCTGATCGACCTGCTCGACGACGCACTGGTGGCCGAGCCGCCGCTTTTGACCCGCGACGGCGGCTTCGTCGCGCCGGGCCATGACGCCGATCTGGACGAAACCCGCCGGTTGCGCGACGAGGGTCGCGGCGTCATCGCCCGCATGCAGGCCGATTACATCGCCGAGACCGGGGTGCAGAACCTGAAGATCAAGCACAACAACGTGCTGGGCTATTTCATCGAGACCACCTCGACCCATGCCGAGAAGATGCTGGCGCCGCCGCTGAACGAGCGCTTCATCCACCGCCAAACCACGGCGAACCAGATCCGCTTCACCACGGTCGAGCTGTCCGAGCTGGAAACCCGCATCCTCAACGCCCGCGACCGGGCGCTGGAGATCGAGCGCGAGATCTTTGCCCGCCTGTCCCGCGCCGTGCTGGACCGCGCCGGTCCCATCGGCCAGGCCGCCCGCGCGCTGGCCGAGATCGACCTGACCGCCGCCTTCGCCGACCTCGCCTCGGGCGAGGGCTGGGTGCGCCCCGAGGTCGATGCCAGCCGCGCCTTCGTGATCGAGGGCGGCCGGCATCCGGTGGTGGAACGCGCGCTCAAGCGCAAGGGCGAGGCTTTCGTCGCCAACGACTGCGCCCTGACCGAGGGCGAGACGCCGGCGATCTGGCTGCTGACCGGCCCGAACATGGCCGGAAAATCGACCTTTCTGCGCCAGAACGCGCTGATCGCCATCCTGGCCCAGGCCGGCGGCTTCGTGCCTGCCCGCCGCGCCCATGTCGGCCTGATCAGCCAGCTTTTCAGCCGCGTCGGCGCCGCGGACGACCTGGCGCGCGGCCGGTCCACCTTCATGGTCGAGATGGTCGAGACGGCGGCGATCCTGAACCAGGCCGACGACCACGCGCTGGTGATCCTGGACGAGATCGGCCGCGGCACCGCGACCTGGGACGGGCTGTCGATCGCCTGGGCGGTGATGGAGCATCTGCATGGCAAGAACCGCTGCCGGGCGCTGTTCGCCACCCATTACCACGAGATGACCAGCCTGTCGGCCCGCCTGCCCGGCGTCGAGAACGCCACCGTCGCGGTGCGCGAATGGGAGGGCGAGGTGATCTTCCTGCACGAGGTCAGGAAAGGCGCCGCCGACCGTTCCTATGGCGTGCAGGTGGCGCGGCTGGCGGGGCTGCCGCCCTCGGTGGTGGACCGGGCCCGCGACATCCTGCACCAGCTGGAAAACGGCGAGCGGCAGGGCACGGGCAAGCCCACAGCGCTGCTAGACGACCTGCCGCTGTTCCGCGCCGCCCCGGAGCCGGCACCCGCGGCCAGGGCGAAGCCCTCGGCGGTCGAGGAGCGGCTGCGCGGCCTGAACCCCGACACGATCAGCGCCCGCGAGGCGCTGGACCTGGTCTACGAACTGCGCGGCATGCTGGACGAGACGGGCTGAGCGGCGTCCTGCGCCAGCGCCTCGTCCACCAGTTCGAGGATGCGGCGGGTGGCGTTGCGCCCGACATGCACGCCCAGCAACCCGTCCGAGACGGGCGGCACCCGCCCCAGGTCGGACAGGCCCGCGACATCGGCGAAGACCGTATCGTAATGGCAGCCCGAGACATGCGCGGCGGACAGGAAATCGCCCCAGCGATGCAGCTGCGTCTGGCGGGTGCCGATCTCGATCACCAGCGCGCCGGGCCGGGCATAGACCATGTTCGCCAGGCCGGCGCCATGCGGCGCGATCACGATGTCCGCCGCCTGCATCTGCGCGATCTGTTCAAGCGGGCTGAGATGCTCGAAAGCCACCACCCGGAAGCCGCGGGCGGAGAGTTCGGCCAGCAGCGACTTGTGCCCGGTAATGCCGCGGGCGCGGGCCTCGCCGCCCTCGTCGCGGCCCATCCAGACCAGGCGCGGCCGTTCCCCGACCAGCCTGGCGGGCAGCTGGCACAGGGCGTGTTCGCGCAGCAGCCGCAGGCTGCTGTCATAAGAGGCCATGGCGATGGTCTTGCAACAGAGCGATTCCGAGCGCAGTTGCCCGGCCCAGCGCGGATCGACCTCCGGTTCGGCGATGGCGGCGCGGATGCGTTCGTCGCCAGTCTGGTAGAGGTAATGCCGATGGCTGTAATGCGCCCGCACCCTTTCATAGGACTGCCGGCGCGAGACGAAGGCCACGCGATCCGCGATGCCGGGAAAGACCGCGGCGATGAAATTCGGGATGAAGCCCCGCACATGGTCCTGCGGCAGGTGCAGGTTGATCGGCTGGCCGCTGTCGTCATCGGCAAAGGCGGCCAGGCAGCCCAGGGTCTCGACGGTGAAATGGTAATAGTTGAAGCCGTTCTTCAGCTCGATGGCGATGGGCAGGTCCTCGACCGGCTCCTTCCAGACCGGCAGCGGCTGGTGGGCGCTACGCCGCGCGCGCCGGAAGGCATCGTGCAGCCGCGACTGGCGCCACTCGGCCCGGTTCTTCTCGTCATAGCGGGTGCGCATCCGGCCGCCGGCGGCGCCGTTCAGCCAGACCCGCTCGCCGATCGTGGCAAAGCCATTCCGGAAGGTCGCGTCCTCGAGCAACACGGGGGCGCAGTTGATCTCCATCACGCTGTCCAGCATCCGGCGCTGCTGGCGGTCAATGGCGTTCTGCTGCGCGCGGCGCAGCCCCGGGTCGTCGCTTTCGGCGAAAAGCCGCACCCGCGCGCCCCGGGCCGGGCGCAGGATCCAGCCGGGGCGCGGCGGCAGGTAGGACAGGCCGGGATGCAGGCCCGGCATGTGGAACACGGACATCGGGGGGCGGGCAAGATCGATCTTCATCTGCCTCTCCTCGGACTTGGGTCCGCGGAGGGCTGCGGTCAGATCGTGACCTTCACGAAACTGTCGCGCAGCGCCGCGGACCAGGCGGCGGACATGGCCATGAAGGCCGGGTCGCCCTCCAGGATGCGGCGGGTATGCGAGACCGCGCACGCATCCTTGCGGATGACGGCCAGGTCCAGGGGCATACCCACCGACAGATTGGACCGCAACGTCGAATCCATCGACAACAGCACCGCCTTCTGCGCATCGGCAAGATTCGTCTCAGGCCGCACCACCCGGTCCAGGATCGGCTTGCCGTATTTGTGCTCGCCGATCTGCAGGAAAGGGGTATCCTCGGTCGCCTCGATGAAATTGCCCTCGGGATAGATCAGGAACAGCCGCATCTCGCCGCCGGCGCGCTGGCCGCCGACGATCATGCTGGCGCTGGCCTGCTGGTTCAGGTCACGGCACTGCTCGACGATCTCGCGCCGGGTGCGGTTCAGCGTCCGGCCGATGATCGTCGCCACCTGCAGCATGCTGGGCGCGCGCATGATCGAGCTTTCCTCGTCGGCCTCGGGCTGGTCGATGGCCTCCTGCAGGCGGGCGATGGTGGTCTGGGTCAGCGACAGGCTGCCGGCGGTCATCACCGCGATCACCCGCTCGCCCGGGCGCTCGAAGAAGAACATCTTGCGATAGGTCGAGATATTGTCCAGCCCGGCATTGGTCCGGGTGTCCGAAAGCAGGACCAGCCCCTCGTTGAGCTTCAAGCCGACGCAATAGGTCATGTCCGTTTCCTGCCGCCAGATTTCCCCGAGGGATACGACCGCCCGGCGCCCGGCGCAACAGGCCGGCGGCGGCGGGCCTATTGCTCCATCTCCTCGACCTGCACGCGCACATCCAGGCTTTCGGTGCCGATGCCGAAGGCGGTGCCACGCACCGGCGCCGCGTCGTCCGCATCATAGCCCGAGCCGAGCCGGACATAGCGGTCGTCCGGGCAGCAGGCATTGGCGGCGTCGAAACCGACCCAGCCCAGGGCGCCGACATGGATCTCGGCCCAGGCATGGGCGGCGTCATGCGGCTCGCCCCCGGCATTGGAATGCAGGTAGCCCGAGACATAGCGCGCCGGCAGGCCGCGTTCGCGGGCGCAGGCGATCAGCGCATGGGCGTGGTCCTGGCAGACGCCCTGGCCCAGGGCCAGCGCCTCGGCGGCCGAGGTATGGGCCTCGGTCACGCCGGGCACATAGGCGATGGCCGCGGCCACGGCGGCGGACAGCCGGTGCGCCAGGTCCAGCGCATCCTCGCCCCGTTCGGATCGGGCCAGCGCGCGCAGCGCCTCGTCCAGGGCGGTGAAGCGGGTCGGGCGCAGATAGACCAGCGGGTTGATGACCTCGCGATGGCCGCGCAGCACGCCGGCGGTGTCGCGGGTCTCGACCTGGCCGGCGATGGCGACGGTGATCTCCTCGACGGGGCCGCGCACGGTCCAGTCCTCGATCCAGTCGCCGGCGCCGTCGCGAAAACCGGCGCCGCGCTGGCCGCCGGTGACCGAGATCCGCCAGTCCGCCACCCGCTGCCCCTCGTGGACCGAGGGCGTCAGCCGCAGGCTCTGCACCAGCGCCTGCGCCGGATGGTCATAGCGATAGCTGGTCTCGTGGGTGATCTTCAACCGCATGACGTCCCCCTACATCCGTCCGCTCAGATAATCCTCGTGCACCGCATTCGAGATGCCGGCCAGTTCGTTGATGAACCAGGACAGGAATTCGTGCAGCCCCTCGTCGAAGATCGCCTCGATGTCGCGCGCCATCAGCGCGTTCAGCGTCTCATGTGCCTTGACCGAGCCGGTTTGCGGCACCTCCTCGCCATAGCGGCGCACCAGCCCGTCCAGGTGCCAGACCGCCTCGTAGAGCGAGGTCAGCAGCGAGCGCGGGCTCTCGCCGTTCAGGATCAGGAAATCCGCGACCTTGCCGGCCGTCACCTCGCCGCCATAGGCCCAGTGGAAGGCCCGGTGCGCCGACAGCGCCCGCAGGATCACCTGCCACTGGTAGTTGTCGAGGCCGGAGCCGACGAATTCCACCCGCGGCAGCAGCACGAAATACTTCACGTCCAGCAGCCGGGCGGTGGCGTCGGCGCGTTCCAGCGCATAGCCTAGGTTCAGGAAATGCCAGCCGTCGTTGCGCAGCTGCGTGGCATTGATGGCGCCGCGCACGGTGGCGCCGTGGCGCATGGTGAAATCGGTCAGCATCGCGGTGTCGAGCTGGCTGCGCGGCCGGCGCTGCAGGGCGCGCAATTCCTGGTAGCCGAGGTTCAGCGCATCCCAGACCTGGCTGGTCAGCGCCGTGCGCACGATGCGCCCGCCCTCGCGCGCCCGCTCGATGCAGGAGGCGACCGAGGACGGGTTGTCCTGGTCGAAGAACAGCCAGGATTCGATGTTCTCCTGGGTGATCGCGGCGCCATAGCGTTCGGCGAAGGCGGCCTGCGCGCCGGATGCCCGCAGCAGCGATTCCCATTCGTTGCGATAGCCCTCCTCGGTGTTGGGCAGCAGAGTGATGCGCGCGCCCACGTCCAGAAGCCGGGCGGCGGTCTCGGCGCGTTCCAGGTGACGGCCCATCCAGAACAGGTTGGCGGCGGTGCGGCTGAGCATGGCTGACCCTCCCATTATTCCGACAGGACCCAGGTGTCCTTGACCCCGCCGCCCTGCGACGAGTTCACCACCAGCGAACCCTCGCGCAGGGCGACGCGGGTCAGCCCGCCCGGCACCAGCTCGACCCGGTCGCCGCACAGGCAGAAGGGCCGCAGGTCGACATGGCGCGGCGCCACCCCCTCCTCCACGAAGGTCGGGCAGGTGGACAGCGCCAGGGTCGGCTGGGCGATGTAATTGTGCGGATTGGCGCGGATGCGCTCGGCGAAATCCGCGATCTCGGCCTTGCTGGCGCGGGGACCGATCAGCATGCCGTAGCCGCCCGAGCCATGCACCTCCTTGACCACCAGCTCGGCCAGGTTGGCCATGACATAGCGGTAATCCTCGTCCTTCCACAGCGTCCAGGTCTGGACGTTGCGCAGGATCGGCTCCTCTCCCAGGTAGAAGCGGATCATCTCGGGCACGAAGGTATAGATCGCCTTGTCGTCGGCCACCCCGGCCCCCGGGGCCGAGGCGATCGAGACCCCGCCCGAACGATAGACATCCATCAGCCCCGGCACGCCCAGCATGGAATCGCGCCGGAAGCACAGGGGATCGAGAAACTGGTCGTCGATGCGGCGATAGATCACGTCCACCCGCTTCGGCCCCTGGGTGGTGCGCATGTAGACGAAGCCCGCGTCCACGAACAGGTCGCTGCCCTCGACCAGCTCGACGCCCATCAGGTTCGCCAGGAAGCTGTGCTCGTAATAGGCGCTGTTGTAATGGCCCGGCGTCAGGATCACCACGGTCGGCGTGCCTTCGCATTTCGCCGGCGCGACAGAGGCCAGCGTGCGGCGCAAAAGTTCGGGATACTGGTCCACCGGCTCGATGCGATTGTTGCGGAACAGCGCCGGGAACATGCGCATCATGATCTCGCGGTTCTCCAGCATGTAGCTGACGCCCGAGGGGGTGCGGCAATTGTCCTCGAGCACATGGAACTCGTCCCGGCCGGTGCGGACGATGTCGATGCCGACGATATGCGAGAAGACGCCGCGCGGCGGCACGAAGCCCACCACCGCCTTTTCATAGGCGGCGTTCTGATAGACCAGCCGCGCCGGGACGCGGCCGGCGCGGATGATCTCGCCCCGGCCGTAGACGTCGCGCAGGAAGGCGTTCAGCGCCCGCGCCCGCTGCTTGATGCCGCGTTCCAGCCGCCGCCATTCCGCTTGCAGGAACACCCGCGGCATCATGTCGAAGGGGATCAGCCGGTCCGGGTCGCCGCCCTCGCCATAGACCGCGAAGGTGATGCCGATGCGGCGGAACAGCGCCTCGGCCTCGGCCTGCTTCATCTGCCGGATTTCGGCCGGCATGGTTTCGATCCAGTCCGAAAGCAGGGCATAGGGCTCGCGCACCTGGCTGCCCTCGACCATTTCATTGTAGTACATCGTCATCGCTCACCCTCGCCTCTGCCCATGATCTTCGCATCTGGGCGCGCGCTGTCCACAGCCGGCGCCCCGGCGGCGGGGCGGATTGTCCGCTTGGCAGGGGTCGCCGGGGTCCGCTGCCCAAAATAAAGGCAGAGAGCCGGCAGGACGTTCCGGCTTGCGGCAGGCCAGAGACGCCGCGGACCGGCGGCGCCTTTTCGGCCCGGCAGGGCCGCGGATCAGACCACGACCAGGTCGTTCTGCAGGGCGGCGATATTGCTGAGCCCGTTCAGGGTCAGCGTATTGCCGTTGCCGAAGTCGAAGACGGTATTGCTGTCCACCACGCTGGCATGGGACAGGATCTGCGCCATGCTGCGCGCCCCGCCGCCCCAAAGTGCATCGTCGATGCGCAGCGTATCGACATCGTCCCGGAAGTCCTGGATCACGTCATGCCCGCCGTGGAAGGCGAAATGGTCGGCGCCCAGCCCGCCGAACAGCGTGTCATTGCCCGCCAGCCCGGACAGGAAGTCGTTGCCGACCCCGCCATGCAGGGAATCGGCGCCCAGCGCGCCGAACAGCGTGTCGTTGCCGGCCAGCCCGAACAGGCTGTCATTGCCCAGCCGCCCGTCCAGCAGGTTGGCATGGCCGTTGCCGATCAGCCGGTTCGCCAGCGCATTGCCGGTGCCGTTCTGCACCGCGTTCGCGATCAGCGTCAGGTTCTCGAGATGCGCCCCCAGCTGCATCGAGGCCAGGGCGCGCACCGTGTCGATGCCCTGCCCGGCCGCTTCGCGCAGCTGGTCGCGCCCGTCGGTGACGTAGAAATCATTGCCGACCCCGCCGATCAGCACGTCGGCCCCGGCGCCGCCATCCAGCCAGTCATTGCCATGGCCGCCGTCCAGCCTGTCGTTGCCGGCCAGCCCGAACAGCGAGTCGTGCCCCAGCAGCCCGTTCAGCTGGTTGGCATGAGCATTGCCGGTCAGCCGGTTGGCCAGCGCGTTGCCGGTGCCGTGCTGCACCGCGTCCGCGATCAGCGTCAGGTTCTCGAGATGCGCCCCCAGCTGCATCGAGACCAGGGCGCGCACCGTGTCCAGGCCGGCATTCGCCGCCTCGGCGATGCCGTCGCGCGCATCGACGACATAGGTGTCGTTGCCGGCGCCGCCCTCCAGCCGGTCCTGGCCGGGGCCGCCGATCAGCGTGTCATGGCCGTTGTTGCCACGCAGCGTGTCGTTGCCGGCGCCGCCGCGCAGCAGGTTGTTGGCCCAGTTGCCGATCACCAGGTCATGGCCGCGGCCGGCCTGCACATTCTCGATCAGCGTGCCGAAGGCGATCGAGATGTTGCCGACCAGCCCATAGGCATTCGACACCGTCCCCGGCGCCAGCGAGATGCGCTGGTTGTGGCTGTCGCCGGCCAGGTCCAGCAGGTCCACGCCGCCCTGGTCGAAGATGGTGAAGGTGATGTCGCCGCGGCTGTTCACGTTGCGCAGCATGGCGGCGATGGTGGCATAGGCCGCGCCGGCATTGGTGTGCTCGCCATAGGTATTGCTGCCGGTGCGGATCGCGGTCGGGCCGTAAAGATCCTGCACCGCCAGGATGTCCGCGATCATCGGCGAGACGACATAGGCCTCGCTGGCATTGACCGAGGTGTTCTGCTCCTGGTCGAAATAGGACATGATCGAGGCCTGCCAGCTGTCGTTCAGATAGTGGTTGTCCAGGCCGTAGACCGCACTGCCGTTGTAATTCCCGGCATGGCCCAGTCCCAGCGCATGGCCGATCTCGTGGATATAGGTCTGGTAGCTGTAGCCGTTGAAGGCGATGCCATTTTGGCTCAGCCAGTCGGTCCCCACGTTGACGTGGGAGCTGAGGATGGTGCCGTCGCTGCGCCTGCTCGAATCGGACCAGGCGCCGGCTTCGTCGTCGTCGAAGGTGATGTGGATGGTGGCGTCCGGACCCGGGTTGCGGTTGAAGCGGATGCCGGTCACCGCCTCCCAGGCGTTCAGCGCCATGTTGGCCAGCCGGCGGCCGGCATCCGTCAGGGCGGACAGGTCCACGTTCAGCACATCGCCCTGCCCCGCGTCGAAGGCCCGGCGCGCGCTGCCGACGCTTTCCCAGAAGCCGTCGGTCAGCTGATGGGCGATCTCGGCCATGGTGAAGTTGCGCAGCGGCGGCCGCGCCACGATGCCCAGGCTGTAATTGCCCGAATAGGCATCGGCATAGCTGCCCGCCTCGAGGTAATAGGTGCCGGGCCGCGTGACGTTGAGGATCAGGCGCGAATTGTAGCCGGTGCTGCCGCCATCGTCATCGACGGCGACCTCGAAGCCGGCGCCGTTCACCACCCGCAGATAGGGGTCGTAGAGCCCGCCGCTGCCGCGTCCGTCCAGGGTGATGATATAGGTGCCGGGCTGCAGCTGCACCCGCACCCAGTCGGCATCGCCGGTTCCCAGGAAGCCGTTGAACGTGTCGCCCACCTCGATCGTGTAGCCGGTCCCGGTCGAGGCCGGCGCATCGGCCCCCTCGATGCGGACGGCGCGGACGACATCGGCCTCGGCGCCGGTCTGTGGGCGGGCGGGGGCAATCCCGTCGAAAAACCTGGCAAGACTCATGGCAAATTCCTTATCTGAACTCATCTCGTCTGAAGGCGTTTCCGGGAAAGCGCCTCGCCCAGCAGCAGCCGGGCGAAGGATCGCAGCCGCGCCTCGGGGATCGTGGCGCGATCCATGACCGAAAGCTCCAGCATCTCGGCAGCGCGCCGGCCCGAGGCATCCTGGGCGATCAGCCGCGCCCGCAGCAGGTCGGGACGCGGGCTTTCCGCCTCGAGCAGCAGCCGCAGCGGTGCCTCGCCGGCCGGCAGCGGGGGACGACCGGGCCGGCGCAGTTCCTCCTGCAGGGCAGCGCAGAGGCGCGCGACCAGCGCATTGCCGGCTTCGGGACAGGTCAGGGCGACGGGACCGGCCTGGCCGGGGGTTCCGCTCATGGCAAGGGCCGCAACCAGGGTCGCGGGCAGGAAGGCGGAACGCATGGGCTCATCTCTCGTCCGGGGGCGGGCCATTCATTGCCGGCAGGGTAACCCGGGGCCTGCACCGACATCAACGCGCCCGCGCCCGGTCCGGACCTGATCTTTCGGACAGTTCCCGGCCGATGCGGAAAATGCGATGCAAGTTTCGGGGGGTCCGGCGGCATCCGCTTACCGATCGGTAAGGTTTGCGCGCTAGAACGGTCCCGGGAAAGACGAATACCGGAACCAGACATGCAACTGACCTTGCTGCCCCGACAGGACGGGGTGACGATCCGCGTCGACGAAAGGCGCCTCGACGCCGCCATCGCCACGGCCTTCAAGGACCGCGTGCGCAGCATGATCGCCGATGGCGGCCCGCTGGTGGTGCTGGACCTGCGCGGGGTCGATTTCATCGACAGCTCGGGCCTTGGCGCAGTGATCGCGCTTTTCAAGGCGATGCCGGCCGACCGCCGGCTGGTGCTGACCGGCCTGACCCCGAATGTCGAGCGGGTGTTCCAGCTGACCCGGATGGACACGGTGCTGACCATCCGCAGGGATCCGCCCGCCGGCCAGGAAAGCCCCGCGCCATGAGCGTGCCGCCGCCCCGGCCCGACAGGCGGTTGCGTCGGCCACCGGCGGGACGCCGGCCGATGCTCCACCGCATCTTCCGCGCCGATCCCGAAACCGTGCGCGCGGCGCTGCTGTTCCTGCGCCAGCGCTTCGACGGCAGCGCCGAGGAAGAGGTGGTCGCCAAGCTGGAACTCGCCCTGGCCGAGGTGCTGAACAATATCTGCGAACACGGCACCCGGTCCGAGGCGACGCGGCTGGGCGGCCGGCCGCACACGCCGCTGATCCATCTTTGCGTCGCCCGCCATGTCGGCGGCATCGCCTGTGCGGTGACCGATGACGGCCGGCCGCTGCCGCCGTCCTGCCTCGATTCCCGGTGCCTGCCCTATGCCGATGTCGATGCCAGGGACGCCGCCTCGATCCTGCTGCTGCCGGAAGGCGGCTTCGGCTGGTTCCTGATCCAGGAACTGACCGCCTCGCTCAGCTATTTCCGCGAGGGGCGGCGGAATTTCCTGGCCTTCATCGTGCCGGTGATCGAGCCGCTGATGCAGGGCACGCCCCCCGGCGGCCCGACCCGGGGGACCACCCGGGATCCGGCCCGGGAGGCGGATCCCGGCCCGACTCAGTTCAGCCCGAACTGCAAGGGATAGCGGCCGTCCCGGAACTCGCCGAACATCTCGGTGACCTCGGGATGTTCCAGCGGCTCGCCGGAGTGGTCGGGCACCAGGTTCTGTTCCGAGACATAGGCGACGTAATAGGTCGCCTCGGTCTCGGCATAGAGATGGTAGAAGGGCTGGTTGCGCGACGGGCGCGAATCCTCGGGGATGGATTCGTACCATTCCTCGGTATTGGCGAATTCCGGGTCGACGTCGAAGATCACCCCGCGGAACGGATGTTCGCGGTGGCGGACCACCTGGCCCAGGTTGTATTTCGCCGTCTTGGACGGAATCCGCATCGCATCCTTCCCGTTTGGCGCGGCTCATACAGCGCGCCCGCGCCACTGTCCACCGCCCCGGACTGGCAGGGCGCCGATACAGCAGGGCTGATGCCAGTTTCGCACGCCGACCGCCGGCGATAAATCGGCAAGATTGCCGTTCGGCGCCCTATTCGGGCGGCAAGGCCTCGCCCGGTTCCAGCGCCACGGTCGAGAGCGACATCTTGGCCGAGCCCTCCTTCACCTGATCGGCATGGGCCAGGTAGATCAGCACCTGGTTCCGCTCGTCATAGATCCGCTTCACCCGCAGCGACTTGAAGATCAGAGAGCGCGAGGCGCTGAACACGTCCTCGCCCTTCGGGCCGCGGCGGATGTCGCCAATGCGGATCGGTCCGGTGCGCGCGCATTCGATGGCCGAGTTCGACGGATCCTCGAACCAGTTGCCCTGGCTCAGCCGGTCGATCACCGAACGGTCGAAATAGGCCAGGTGGCAGGTCACGCCCTGCACCTGGGGATCGGCGATGGCCTCGATGACCACATCGTTGCCGACCCAGTCCACACCGACATTGCCCACCACATCCGCCGCCGCGGGCATGGCCGCGAGCAACCCCGCGGCAATCCATTTCAGCATCCCGGCCTCCGCTCGTCATTCGCCGCCGAGGATGGCAAGCCCGCCGCCGCGCCGCAAGCCCGCTGACCGGGCCGGACCGCAAGCGCCCCTCGGCGCCGAAGGGCAAGGCGGGCCATGACCGGCGACGGCGAACCCCGGCATCCCTGCCGGCCAGGCAGACAACGCCACCAAGGCCTGGGACAAGGCGAGGGCCGGCCCGCACCCGATCCGTCGCCCCTTCGCCGGCCTGCCCCGGCCCGGGACCGCCTTGGGCCTCGATCCCGAACCGGGGCCTGGCAATGGCGGCGGCCTCGGCGGCGGCGCGTGCTATCCCGTCTTCAGCCGGCTCTCGATCAGCAGGTCGGCCTCGTCCAGGATCGGATGCGCGACCGAGACGACATGGGCATTGACCCGCTTGAGATCGCGCAGAAGGTCCAGGTGCAGCGAGGAGGTCTGCTGGCTTTCCGCCCGCCCCTCGCGCAGCCGCATCAGGTGGCGCTGCGCCGACAGCCGTTCCAGCCGGCGGATCTCGACCTTCTCCTCCATCAGCTGCCGGGCCAGGTCGCGGTCGCGGGTCATGAACACGGTCTGGGCGACGCGCAGGTTCTCGATGGTCATCAGGAACAGGTCGTCCAGTTCGCGATAGCCCTCGTCCGAGAAGCGCAGCCCCAGTCCGGCCTTCTTGCGGATCTCGGGCGCCAGCCCCTTGTCGATGATGTCGCCGACATGTTCGAGATTGATCACGTAGTCCAGGATGGTGATCGCCTGGCGCCGCTCGGCCTCGCCCGCCTCGCGGCCCAGCCGGGACAGGAAGCTCTTCACCTCCTGCTGCATGCGGTCCACCCGGTCCTCGAGCACGCGGACCTCGGCCAGCGGCGCGTCGTCGCCGCGGGCAAAGGCGGTGCGGGCTTGCTGCAGCATGCGTTCGACCACATCGCCGATGGCCAGCGCGGCGCGGCTGGCGCGCGCTAGCGCCACGGCCGGCGTGTCCAGTGCCGAGCCGTCGAGCAGCTGCGCCTCGATCGGCGGCGACTGCTCCTCCTCGGGCAGGACGGCCGCGGTCAGCCGGGTGACCAGCGCGGCAAAGGGCCAGAGCGCCGCCGCAAGGACCAGGTTGAAGGCCAGATGCGCCTCGACCGCCAGCCCGGTCTCGGGCAGCGGCATGGCAGTCAGCAGCTGCGCCGCCTGTCCGGCCAGCGGCAGCGCCACCAGGCAGCCGATGCCGCGCACGATCAGGTTGCCCAGCGCGACCCGCCGCGCGGCGATGCCCTGCCCGGCCGTCGCCATCACCGGCGGGATCGCCCCGCCCAGGTTGGCGCCCAGCACCAGCACCACGGTCAGCGCCGGCTCCATGCCCAGGGACAGCACCAGCATCACCACGGCGAGCGAGGAGGAACAGACCACCGCCAGCCCCGCCGCGACGGCCAGTGCCACCGGCCAGGCATTGCCCAGCATCGCCAGGAACGCCGCCATGGCCGGCGAATCCCGCAAGGGCTCGGTCGCCTGGGTCAGCAGCGACAGCGACAGCAGCATCAGCGCGATGCCGATCAGCGCCAGCCCGCCCCCCGACCAGGCGCGCTGGTGGCGCCGCCGCAGCACATAGCCCACCAGCAGCAGCGCCGGCACCAGCGCCTCGAGCCCCGAGGCGACGATCCAGGCCGTCAGCGCCGTGCCCAGGTTCGCCCCCAGCAGCACGATCTGCGCCATCTTCGGCCGGATCATGCCGCGATCCACGAAGGAGGCGGTCATCAGCGCCGTCGCGGTCGAGCTTTGCAGCCCCAGCGTCGCCACCAGCCCGGACAGGAAGGCGCGCGCCCCGGTCTCGGTGCCGCGTCCCAGCACCATCTTCAGCTTCATCCCGAAGGCACGCACCATGCCGTCGCGGACCAGGCCGAGGCCGAAAAGCAGCAGCGCCACCGCGCCTGCCAGCTGAAGGATGACCGAAAGGGACTGCACGGCGCTTCACCTCCTGAAATACAACGGGAAACCGCTATGATCGTTTCCCATGAGTATCTGGCCCCGCCGGCCGGACGGTCAACGGATGTGAAGCATTTGTGACATTTCCCGCCGGCGCGCTGGCACCCTTGCCACATGGGCGGCCGCGGCTCAGGCGCGCTGCACCGGCGCGCGCCCGTCCTCGGCCAGCAGGTGCAGCCCGGTCTCGTCGAAGACCACGACGCTCAGCGGCCCGCCATAGGCGGCGCCGGTGTCGATGGCCAGGCGGTTGCCGAAATGCGTCACCTGGCCGACCGGGGTATGGCCATGCACGACCAGCACCCCGTGGTCGGTGGCATCGTCCAGAAAGCCCTTGCGGATCCAGACCAGGTCATGCTCGGTCTGCCGCGCCAGGTCGATGCCGGGGCGAATGCCCGCATGCACGAACAGGGCCTGCGGGATCAGGTGCCAGAGCGGCAGCGCGTCCAGCCAGCGCAGATGCGTCTCGGGCACGGCGCGCAGCACCTCGGCATGGGTGCGGGCCGGGTCGGTGATCTCGACCCCGTAGGAGGCCAGCGTCTCGGCCGCGCCCAGGGTCTCGTGCTCCAGCCAGTGCCTGCCCGAGGCGAGCCCGGCGTCGATCCAGTCCGGCCGCGCGGCAAAGATCGGCAGGAAGCGGTCGTGATTGCCCTTGAGCACGATCCAGGGCCGGCCGCCGGCCTGGCCGCGCAGCAGGTAATCCACCACGCCGCGCGAATCCGGGCCGCGATCCAGCAGATCGCCGACATGCACCACCACCCCACCGCCGCCATGCGCCGCATCGTCGCGCGCGATGCGCTCATGCGCCGCCTTCAGCAGGTCGAGATGCCCGTGGATGTCGCCGATGGCATAGGTCCGCATGCCGCCCCCGCAAATGAAAACCCCCGGACCGTAGTCCGGGGGCGCGAAAGGTTCAAACCTCGAATTGCAGCGGCCGCACCTGCAGGAACTTGCCGGTGGCGCGCAGCGCCTCCAGCGCCTCGGGCTTCAGCGCCTCGTCCAGGTAAAGGATGGCGATGGCATCGTCGCCGGTCTTGGTGCGGCCGAGGGTAAAGTTGGCGATGTTCACTCCCAGGTCGCCCAGCGTCATGCCCAGCGCGCCGATGACGCCCGGCACGTCCTTGTTGCGGGTATAGAGCATATGCGCGCCGATCTCGGCATCGACATTGATGCCGCGGATCTGGATGAAGCGCGGCTTGCCGTCGCTGAACACCGTGCCGGCGATCGAGCGCTCGCGGGTGTCGGTGACGACGGTGGCCTTGATATAGCCGTCGAAGACGCCCGACTTGTCCTGCGTCGTGGTCGCGACCTGCACGCCGCGCTCGGAGGCCATGACCGGGGCCGAGACCATGTTCACGTCCGGGTTCGTGGCCTTCATCACCCCGGCGATCACCGCGGCGTTCAGTGCCTTGAGGTTCATCTCGGATGCGACGCCGTCGTAAAGCACGTTGATCGCCTTGATCGGCTCGTCGGTCATCTGGCCGATGAAGGCGCCCAGATGCCCGGCCAGCTTCAGCCAAGGGCCCATCACCGCCGCTTCCTCGGCGGTGACCGAGGGCATGTTCAGCGCGTTCTGCACCGCGCCGGTCAGCAGGTAGTCCGACATCTGCTCGGCGACCTGCAGCGCCACGTTCTCCTGCGCCTCGGTGGTCGAGGCACCCAGATGCGGCGTCACCACCACGTTGGGCAGGCCGAAGAGCGGGCTCTCGGTCGCGGGCTCGGTGGCAAAGACGTCCAGCGCCGCGCCGGCGACATGGCCGGATTTCAGCAGTTCGGCCAGCGCCGCCTCGTCGATCAGCCCGCCGCGGGCGGCGTTGACGATGCGCACGCCCTTCCTGGTCTTCTCCAGGTTCTCGCGCGACAGGATGTTGCGGGTCTTGTCGGTCAGCGGCACATGCAGGGTGATGAAATCGGCGCGGGCCAGCAGCTCGTCCAGCTCGACCTTCTTCACGCCCAGTTCCTTGGCCCGATCCTCCGACAGGAAGGGGTCATAGGCCAGCACCTTCATCTTCAGCCCCAGCGCCCGGTCGATGACGATCGAGCCGATATTGCCCGCGCCGATCACGCCCAGCACCTTGTTGAAGACCTCGACGCCCATGAAGCGGTTCTTCTCCCACTTGCCCTCATGGGTCGAGACGCTGGCCTCGGGCAGTTGCCGCGCCACCGCGAACATCAGCGCGATGGCATGCTCGGCCGTCGTGACCGAGTTGCCGAACGGCGTGTTCATCACGATCACGCCCTTCTTCGAGGCGGCCGGAATGTCGACATTGTCGACGCCGATGCCGGCGCGGCCGATCACCTTCAGGTTGGTGGCAGCCTCCAGCAGCTTCGCCGTCACCTTGGTGGCCGAGCGGATCGCCAGCCCGTCATACTGCCCGATCACCTCGGCCAGCTTTTCCTTGTCCTTGCCGAGATCCGGCAGGTAGTCCACCTCGACGCCGCGATCGCGAAAGATCTGCACGGCGGTTTCCGAAAGCTTGTCCGAAACAAGAACCTTGGGCATCTTCTCTATCCTCTTGGATATGCGGGAAAGCGCGCGCAGCCCGAAAGGCCGCGCCTCGTCTGCTTCGTTCGATAAATACTCCGGGGGGCGCGGGGGGCAGCGCCCCCCGTTCACCGTCAGGCCGCTTCCACCTGCGCCGCGATCTCGGCCTCGAAGGCATGTTCGATCCAGGGCATCAGCGCCGCGACATCGGCAGTCTCGACGGTCGAGCCGCACCAGATCCGCAGGCCCGGGGGCGCGTCGCGATAGGCGCCGGCATCCAGCGCCACGCCTTCCTTCTCCAGCCGCTTCGCGACGGCCTTGGCAAAGGCGGCACCGTCCCTAATGCGCGGATCGGTGAATTTCAGGCAGACCGAGGTGGTCGAAGCCGTCGCCGGATCCTCGGCCAGGTCGGCGATCCAGTCGCGGGTGGCGATGAAGTCGCGCACGGCCCTGGCATTGGCCTCGGCCCGGGCCACCAGCGCCTTGCGGCCGCCGATGGATTGCGCCCATTTCAGCGCCACCAGGTAATCCTCGACGCAGAGCATCGAGGGCGTGTTGATGGTCTCGCCCCTGAAGATGCCCTCGATCAGCTTGCCGCCCTTGGTCATGCGGAAGATCTTCGGCAGCGGCCAGGCGGGCGTGTAGCTCTCCAGCCGCTCAACGGCGCGCGGGCTCAGGATCAGGATGCCATGCGCACCCTCGCCGCCCAGCACCTTCTGCCAGCTGAACGTCACCACGTCGAGCTTGTCGAAGGGCAGCTCCATCGCGAAGGCGGCCGAGGTGGCGTCGCAGATGGTCAGCCCGGCGCGGTCGGCCGGAATGGCGTCACCGTTCGGCACCCGCACGCCCGAGGTGGTGCCGTTCCAGGTGAAGACCACGTCATTGTCGAAATCGACCTGGGCGAAATCCACGATCTTGCCGTAATCGGCCTTGCGGACCACCGCGTCCAGCTTCAGCTGCTTGACTACGTCGGTGACCCAGCCCTCGCCGAAGCTTTCCCAGGCCAGCATCTCGACCTTGCGCGCGCCCAGAAGCGACCACAGCGCCATCTCGACGGCGCCGGTATCCGAGGCGGGAACGATGCCGATGCGGTAATCCGCCGGCACGTCCAGCACCTCGCGGGTCAGGTCGATGGCCTCGGCCAGCTTGGCCTTGCCGACGGCGGCACGATGCGAGCGGCCCAGGGCTGCGTCGGCAAGCATGTCCAGCGAGAAATGGGGGATCTTGGCGCAGGGGCCCGAGGAAAAGCGCGGATTGGCCGGCCGCGCGGCCGGAGCAGTCTTGCCCATGATGTTAGCCTTCCAGCTATAAGCGCCGCGTTGGGGCGGCGTGTCCCGCTGACCGCCTTAGCGCCGGCGAGGGATTCCCGCAAGAAAAATTTGCAAGCCACGTTTGCGACAGGTTCGCGGGATGAATCCGACCGATTGATCCGCCGCAACGCTTTGGCTAGTGCTGCCGCAAACAACCGCCCCGGGGGCCCGCATGTTCACCGTCACCATCCTTGCCGCGCCCAGCCGCGCCGACCTGTCCGCCGCGCTGGTGGACGAGCTGCGCGGCGCCTGGAACGGCGGCCACCCGCTCTGGCTGGCCCCGGGCATCGCCGCGGAATTCCCCCTCGCTGCCGAACCGCAGGATTTCTGGCAGGCCTGGGAACGACTGCAGGCCGAGGGCTTCGACCTGGCGATCCAGCCGACCGCGGGCCGGCGCAAGGCGGTGCTGCTCGCCGACATGGATTCGACTATGATCCAGCAGGAATGCATCGACGAGCTTGCGGATTTCGCCGGCGTCGGCCAGCGCGTCGCCGCCATCACCGCCCGGGCGATGAACGGAGAGCTGAATTTCCACGAGGCGCTACTGGCCCGCGTCGGCCTGCTGGCCGGCCTGCCGGAAACCGCCATCGGCGAGGTGCTGGACAGCCGCATCACGCTGGCCCCCGGCGGCCGGCAGCTGGTGGCGACCATGCGCGCGCAGGGCGCCTATGCAGCGCTGGTCTCGGGCGGTTTCACCGTCTTCACCGGCCCGGTCGCCACGGCGCTGGGTTTCGACGAGCACCGCGCCAACACCCTGCTTGCCGAGGGCGGCGTGCTGACCGGCCATGTCGCCCTGCCGGTCCTGGGCCGCGAGGCCAAGGTCGAGGCGCTGCAGGACATCGCCGCCGCCCGCGGCCTGACGCCCGCCGACGTGCTGGCGGTGGGCGACGGCGCCAACGACCTGGGCATGCTGCAGCTGGCCGGCATGGGCGTCGCGCTGCACGCCAAGCCCGTGGTCGCGGCGCAGGTCGGGTTGCGAATCAACCACGGCGACCTGACCGCCCTGCTCTATCTGCAAGGCTACGCCGCCGAGGAATTCGTCGCATAGACCCGTTGCCTGCGGGACTTCCGCGCATCACTCGCCGGCAAAGCGCGCGGCCGCGGGGTCACGAACTTGCGATCATGACCGTTCGGTGACAGAAGCAGGGGATGAATCCACGCCTCAAAGCCCTGTCCGTGCATCTGCTGACCGCCACCGGCGCGGTGCTGTCGATGCTTGCCCTGCTGGCCGCCGCCCAGGCCAACTGGTCCGAGATGTTCTTCTGGCTGGTCGTCGCCCTGATCGTGGACGGCGTCGACGGGCCATTGGCGCGCCGCTACCAGGTCAAGAAGAACTGGCCGACCTATGACGGCGTGCTGATGGACCTGATCATCGACTACCTGACCTATGTGTTCATCCCGGCCTATGCGCTGTTCATGTCGGGCCTGCTGCCCGGCTGGACCGGCTGGATCGCGATCATCGCCATCACCTATGGCAGCGTGGTCTATTTCGCCGATACCCGCATGAAGACAAGGGACAATTCCTTCGCCGGCTTTCCCGCCTGCTGGAACATGGTGGTGCTGGTGCTGTTCGCGCTCAAGCCGAATTTCTGGATCATCCTGCTGATCGTGGTGGCGCTGGCGGCGACCATGTTCACGCCTGTGAAGTTCATCCACCCGGTCCGCACCGAGCGCTGGCGCTGGATTTCGCTGCCGGTCTGCGCGGCCTGGGTCGGCTTCGCGGTCTGGGCGGTTCTGGTCGATTTCCACCCCGAAAGCTTCGCGCGCTGGGGGCTGCTGCTGACCTCGCTCTGGCTGCTCTTTGCCGGCCTCGCCCAGCAGCTGACCCAGAGACGGGGTTGATCGCCGGGCATTTTGCCCGGAATGTGCCCCTGGGATCAGCCAAGGGGGCAGGGATGTTCGCGAAACTCATGCAGGCGGCCGCGGCGGCGGCGATGCTGGCCACGCCGGCGCTGGCGGCACCGGATTCGATCACGCTCGCCATGGTGCTCGAGCCGCCGAACCTGGACCCGACCGGCGGCGCCGCCGCCGCCATCGACGAGGTGGTCTATGCCAATGTCTTCGAGGGCCTGACCCGCATCGCCCCGGACGGCAGCGTGCAGCCGGCCCTGGCCGAAAGCTGGGACAGCCCCGACGGCAAGACCTATACCTTCCGCCTGCGCCCGGACGTGACCTTCCACGACGGCAGCGCCTTCGACGCGCAGGACGTGATCTTCTCGCTGGATCGCGCCCGCGCCCCGGACAGCACCAACGCCCAGAAGGCCCTGTTCGAGGGCATCGAGACGGTCGAGGCGCCGGACCCGCTGACCGTCCGCGTCACGCTGAAGGCCCCGGACGGCGGCTTCCCCTTCAAGATGGCCTGGGGCGACGCGGTGATGGTCGATCAGGCCAGCATCAAGGACATCGCCACCCGACCCGTCGGCACCGGCCCCTTCAAATTCGGCGAATGGCGGCAAGGCGACCATATCCGGCTCGACGCCTTCGAGGGCTACTGGGGCAAGAAGCCGGCGCTGAAGACCGCCACCTTCCGCTTCATCGCCGATCCCAGCGCCGCCTTCGCGGCACTGATGGCGGGCGACATCGACACCTTCCCGATCTATCCCGCCCCGGAAACCCTGGCCCAGCTGCAGGCCGATCCGCGCTTCAAGGTGCTGGTCGGCACCACCGAGGGCGAGACGATCCTGGCCATGAACCACAAGCACCCGGCGCTGGCCCAGGCCAAGGTGCGCGAGGCCATCGCCCATGCCGTCAACCGCCAGGAGATCATCGACGGCGCCATGTTCGGCTATGGCACGCCGATCGGCACGCATTTCGCACCGCATCATCCCGATTACGTCGACCTGACCGCGAAATCGCAGCACGATCCCGAGCTGGCGAAGACGCTGCTGGCCGAGGCGGGGGCCGAAAACCTGACCCTGCGCCTGGCCCTGCCGCCGACGCCCTATGCCCGCCGCGGCGGCGAGATCGTCGCGGCCGAACTGCGCGCGGTGGGCATCCAGACGCAGATCACCAACATGGAATGGGCGCAATGGCTGGAACAGGTGTTCAAGAACGCCGATTACGACCTGACCATCATCAGCCATGTCGAGCCGATGGATATCGGCATCTACGGGCGCCAGGACTATTATTTCAACTACGCCAATCCCGACTTCAACGCGGCGATGACGAAACTCGACGCCGCCACCGACCCGGCAGAACGCTCGAAGCTGCTGAAACAGGCGCAGCAGATCCTTGCCGACGACTACGCCAACGCCTTCCTGTTCCAGCTCGCCAAGACCGGCGTCGCCAAGGCGGAAATCGAGGGGCTGTGGGAAAACGCGCCGATGCCCGCCAACGACCTCACGGCCGTGCATTGGCGGGACTAGGCCCGCGCTTCTTTGCTCCCCAAATACCCGACCGCGACCGCGCCGCCCGTGCGGCGCTTCAATTCCTCAGCACCAGGCAGCGGCCGCCGACGCTGCGCAGCCGGTTGCAGAAGGCATAGGCCTCGGTCCTGGACGAATAGCCGATCTGCGCGGTATAGACCTTGCGCGGCCCGCCCGAGATCTTGCGGCGCACATAGCTGACCCGCTTGCCGCCCAGGATCGGCCGCAGCTGCCGGTTCAGCCGCGAGACCTGCGCCGAAACCCCCGACTGGCTGGGATGGGTGGCAACGATCACGCCCCAGGGCCAGGGGTGGTCCTGGGTCTGGAACTCGCGCAGCTTGCGCGACCCGGCCAGGTCGATGCAGGCCTCGCGGAAGCTGCGCTGCTTGTCCAGCCGGATGTCCAGCGCCTTGGGCGGGCTGTCGCGCCAGGTCCAGGCGTTCCGACCGGTAATCGCCTCGACGTAATCCTGGGTCTCCCAGGGCAGGCTGCCGCCCTCGGCGATGAAGCGCGCGGCACGGTTCTCGCCGCCGTTATAGGCCACGGCGGCCAGGCCGACATTGCCGAATCCGTCGGTCAGCTTGCGCAGGTAGCGCGCCGAGGCGGCGATGGCCTTGGCCGGGTTGAAGGGATCGTCGAGGCCGACCATCTCGGCGGTGCCGGGCATGAACTGGGCGATGCCCATGGCGCCGACCGGGCTGATGGCGCCGGGCTCGAACAGGCTTTCCTTCCACAGCAGCCGGGCGAAGAAATGCGGGTCCAGCCCGTTCTGCCCCGCCGCCCGCTCGATGGCCGAGCAGACATCCGCGACATAGGTCGCGGCCGAGATGCAATAGACCCCGTCATCGGTGCAGCGCAGCTTGTCCGAGACCCGCGGCGCGCGCAGGCCCAGGATCGCATCCACCGCCTCATAGGCGGGGGTGGGGGTGGCGGCGGTCGAGACGGCGGCGACAAGGGCCAGAACCAGGCGGCGCATCGTGAAACTCGGATGGGATCGGCAGGTCTCGCATAGCAGGCAGAGCGCGGTTTGGGAACCGCGGCCGCGGGCTCAGACGGCTTTCGGACCCTTGCCGCCCTTGTTCTTTCCAGCCCCGCCCTTGCCGGCCTTGCCCTTGCCGCCCTGCCCCGTCTGGGCGGCCGCCGCCTTCTCGGCCCGGCGCTGCGCCTTGGCGGCCTCCTTCTCGGCGGCGCGGGCGGCCTGCTTCGCGGCCTTGCGCTCGGCCTTCTCGGCCTCCTTCACCCGCTTCTTCTCGGCCTTCTCGGCTTCCTTGATGCGCTTCCTTTCGGCCTTGTCGGGCCGGGGCAGGATCGCCTGCAGCGGCGGCGTGGCCTTGGCGGGCGCGGCGAGGGTCGCAGCGGTGGCGGGCCGAGCCCTCGACGCGGTCTCGCGCACGCTTGCGGTGGCGGGTTCCGCGCCGGCGCCCTGCTCCTTGCGGCGGCGCTTTTCCGCGGCGGCGCGGCGCATCGCCTGAGCCAGGGTCTTGCGCACCGCCTCGTCCTGCTCGCGCGCCTTCATCGCCCGCAGATCGCGCTGCAGCGCGTTCAGCGCCGGCATCTCCAGCAGCCGCAGCGCCGCGGGCTGGGTCTGTTCGGCCAGCGCGTCCAGATCGCGCGAGGCGGTGGTGGTCTGATCGACGGGCCTGGCCATGGCAGTCTCTCCTTATCAGCCGCGTTGCGCGCGAAATCTGCCACGAGCCGTCGCCGCTGGCCAGAGCAACAACGCCCCGGCCGTGCACGGGCCGGGACGCAAAGCGGTTGCAGGAGGGGCGCGGTTACTGCGCGGACGCGGCTTCGGCGGTGGCCTGCGCCTCGTGCGCGGGCGCCAGGTAGCCATTCGGCAATTCCACCAGCGGCCCTTCCAGCGCCAGGCTTTCGGCCTGGGTGCGGACCTTGACCCGCGTGCCGTTGGGGATCTCGTCGAACAGGTCCATGATGTCCTGGTTGAACAGCCGGATGCAGCCGGCCGAGGTGGCCTTGCCGATCGAGGACGGGTCCATGGTGCCGTGGATGCGATACATGGTGTCGCGGCCGCCCCGGTAGAGATAGAGCGCGCGCGAGCCCAGCGGGTTGTCCACGCCGCCGCGCAGGCCGCCCTTCAGCGGGCCGTAGAGTTCGGGCTGGGTGCGGACCATGTTCGCCGTGGGCGTCCAGCTGGGCCAGGCGTGCTTGCGGCCGATGGAGGCATTGCCGCGGAAGTTCTTGCCGGCCTGACCGACCGCGATGCCGAAGCGCATCGCCTCGCCGTTTTCCAGCACATGGTAGAGGAAGCGGGCATAGGGATCGACGACGATGGTGCCCGGCGCCTCGGGGCCGTTATAGGCGACGCGCTGGCGGCGGTTGCGCTCGGTCAGATAGGCGGGGCGGACGGCGTGGATCTCGATCGGCTCGCCGTTCGGGCCGGTATCGGTGCGGGCGCCGTAGACGCCGGTCTCGGCCGTGGTCGGCACGGTGGTGGTGGACGGCGTGGGGGCGCAGGCGGCAAGGCCAAGCCCCATCGCCAGCATCAGCGGTGCAAGGCGCATCGGTCATTCCCTTCATAACGCGCCGCGTCCCGAGGGACGCGACCGTGGCAGCAGCGACATAGCGTCAGGTCACTTGCCCGGCCCGAGCAGAGGGCGGACATGATTCGCATATCCGTATCAGCCTTACCCGGCCTTGCTGCGTCAAGTGGCGGGCCCCGAGACAGGCGTGATCGTTACCGAACTGTTGCCGAATGGCGCGGGCTCCACGAGGAAACCGCCGGAATACAGGGGCTTTGCCGCGCCGCCCGGAACCGCCGGCGGGCGGCGGGCGTTTCCCCGCCGGACCGGCCGAAAGCCGGGAGCTTGCAAAGGACGTGTTCCATGACCCTGACTGCCTTGCTCGTCACCCTCATCATCGGCGCGATCGCTGGCTGGCTGGCCGGCCTGATCGTGAAAGGCCGCGGCCAGGGCCTGCTGATGAACATCGTCGTCGGCATCGTCGGCGCGGTGATCGCCGGGTGGCTGTTCCCGATGCTGGGCATCGGCATGAGCGCCTCGGCCCCGATCCTCGGCACGATCATCTTCGCCACCATAGGCGCAGTGATCCTGCTGGTGCTTCTGCGCCTGATCAAGCAGGCCTGACCGCGGCAGCCGAACGTGCAGCAAGAAGGGGCCCGGCCGGGCCCCTTTCTCGTCGCTCCGCCAGGCACGGGCCGGTCAGGCGCGGGCCGGCTGCAGCACCCGCCCGGCCTCGGCTCGGCGGCCGCGCAGATAGCGGGCATAGCCCAGGTCCTCGGCCTCGATATCCGGCTTGCGGCCCGAGATCAGGTCGGCCAGCACCCGGCTCGACCCCGCCGACATGGTCCAGCCCAGCGTGCCATGGCCGGTGTTCAGGAACAGGTTCGGGATCGGCGTCGCGCCGACGATGGGGGTGCCGTCCGGCGTCATCGGGCGCAGCCCGGTCCAGAACAGCGCCTTGTCGGGGTCGCCCGAGCCGCCAAACAGCTCCGAGACCGATTTCGCCAGCGTGGCGCGGCGGCGCGGGTTCAAGCTCAGGTCGTAGCCGGCGATCTCGGCCAGGCCGCCGACGCGGATGCGGTCGCCCAGCCGGGTGATCGCGACCTTGTAGGTCTCGTCCATCACCGTCGAGACCGGGGCGCGGCTTTCGTCCTCGATGTCGATGGTCAGCGAATAGCCCTTGAGCGGATAGATCGGCAGCTTGATGCCCAGGGGACGGACCAGCAGCGGCGAATGCGGACCCAAAGCCAGCACGTAGCGGTCGGCCTGCATGCGGCCCTGGCCGGTGCGCACGGCGCTGATGCGGCCGCCCTCGGCTTCCAGCGCCTCGATGCTGACGCCCCAGCGGAAGGTCACGCCGGCCGCCGCGGCCATCTCGGCCAGGCGGTTGGTGAACTTGAAGCAGTCGCCGGTCTCGTCGCCCGGCAGGCGCAGGCCGCCAACGATGCGCCCAGCCGCATCCGCCAGCCCCGGCTCGGCCGCGATGCAGCCGGCGCGGTCCAGCACCTCGAAAGGCACGCCGTCGGCCTTCAGCACCTCGATGTCCTTGCCGGCGCCGTCCAGCTGTTCCTGCTTGCGGAACACCTGCAGCGTGCCCTGGGTGCGCTCGTCGTAATGGATGCCGGTCTCGGCCCGCAGCTCGCCCAGGCAGTCGCGGCTGTATTCGGCGATGCGGACCATGCGGCTCTTGTTGACGGCATAGGACGAGGCGGTGCAGTTCGCCAGCATCCGCGCCATCCACGAGAGGCGCTGCCAGTCCAGCCGCGGCTGGATGACCAGCGGCGCATGGCGCTGGAACATCCATTTCAGCGCCTTGAGCGGAATGCCCGGCGCCGCCCAGGGCGAGGAATAGCCGGGCGAGATCTCGCCGGCGTTGGCGAAGCTGGTTTCCAGCGCCGGCCCCTCCTGGCGGTCGATCACCGTGACCTCGTGGCCGGCCTTGGCCAGATACCAGGCCGAGGTGACGCCGAGAACGCCGGCTCCCAGAACGATGACCTTCATGTTCGCGCACCCTGTTCGGAAGAGATTGCGGCAAGAATAGCGGCGGGCGCGGAAATGAAATCCCGATCTTGCCGCAATTTTGCCGGAAATGCGCACGATTGCGTTCATGTTTCGTATTTTTGTGAAGTATTCTTCGACTGTTTGTCTAAGTGGCAGGAGATCCGGCGTCGGCGGCAAGAATCGGCCCGCGGCGATTGCAGCGGGCAATGGCTCTGCCTAAGGTTGGAGCCACCCGTCCCAGGTTTTACGGATCATGCCAGCGACTGCCCGCAAGAGCCCATTCGCCCCGTTTCGACACCATGATTTCCGCCTGCTGTGGTCGGCGACGCTGATCTCGAACTTCGGCGGGCTGGTGCAGGCGGTCGGCGCCGCCTGGATGATGACGCAGCTGACCGATTCCGCGACGCTGATCGCGCTGGTGCAAGCCTCGAACACGCTGCCGATCATGCTGTTTGCGCTGCTGTCGGGGGCGCTGGCCGACATCTTCGACCGCCGCACGCTGCTGCTGGGGGCGCAGATGTTCATGGCGCTGGTCTCGGTGCTGCTGGCGGTGCTGACCTGGCAGGGCTGGATGACGCCGCTGCTGCTTTTGTCGCTGACCTTCCTGATCGGGGTCGGACAGGCGATCTACAACCCGCCCTGGCAGGCCAGCATGCAGGACCTGGTGCCGCGCGACGACCTGCCGGCGGCGGTGTCGCTGAACTCGGTCGGCTTCAACATGATGCGCTCGGTCGGGCCGGCGGTGGGCGGCATCATCACCGCCGCCTTCGGCGCGGCGGCGGCCTTCGCGGTCAATGCGGCCAGCTATGTGCCACTGCTTGGCGCGCTGATGCGCTGGCACCCGGTGACGCCGCCCCGCACCACCACGCCCGAGCCTTTCGTCGCCGCCGTCGGCGCCGGGCTGCGCTATGTAGCGCTGTCGCCGAACCTGATGCGGGTGCTGATGCGCGGGGCGCTGTTCGGCTTTTCGGCCATCGTCATCATGGCGCTGCTGCCGCTGGTGGCCAAGCAGAACCCCGCTGGCGGCTCGCTGCTGTTCGGCCTGCTGCTGGGCTGCTTCGGCCTTGGCGCGATCTGCGGGGCACTGATCAACCCGCTGGTGCGCGAGCGGCTGGACAACGAGAACGTGGTGCGCGTCGCCTTCGCCGCCTTCGGGGCCTCGGCGCTGATGCTGGCGCTGACCGAAAGCACCTGGCTGCACGCTCTGGCCATGCTGCCCGCGGGGGCAAGCTGGGTGCTGGCGCTGTCGCTGTTCAACGTCACCGTGCAGCTTTCGACGCCGCGCTGGGTGGTTGCGCGGGCGCTGGCGCTTTACCAGACCTCGGTCTTCGGCGGCATGGCGGCGGGCAGCTGGGCCTGGGGCTCAGTCGCCAACAATTACGACGTGAACACGGCGCTGGTCGCCGCCTCGGCACCGCTGTTCCTGGGCGCCGTGCTGGGCCACTGGCTGCGCATCCCGGAATTCGGCACGCTGGACCTGGACCCGGTGAACCGCTTCCGCGAGCCCGAGCTGGCGCTGGACCTGCGCGGCCGATCGGGCCCGATCATGGTGATGATCGACTACGAGATCGACCAGGTGGACGTGCCGGAATTCCTGCGGCTGATGGCCTTGCGCCGCAATATCCGCCGCCGCGACGGGGCGCGCAACTGGGCGCTGCTGCGCGACCTGGAACATCCCGGGCGCTGGACCGAAAGCTATCACATCGCCACCTGGGACGAATATGTGCGCCACAACCTGCGCCGCACCAAGGCCGATTTCCAGACCTATGAGGACCTGCACAAGCTGCATCGCGGCGCCGAGCCGCCGGTCGTACACCGCATGATCGAGCGCCACAGCGTCAGCCTGGACGACGACGTGCCGCTGATCGGCAAGATCGAGGTGCCCTGACCCCTTTTAGCCACCTTTACCGCCGCCCGGTGCCGGATTAGCGTCGGCCCATGCTGCGCTATGTGACCCGCCGCCTGATCTCGCTTGGCCTGAGCCTGCTCGTGGCCTCGGCGCTGATCTTTTCGGTGGTGGCGCTGGTGCCGGGCGACCCGGCCAGCTTCATGCTGGGCACCGGCGCCCAGCCCGAGACGGTGGCGGCGCTGCGCCAGCAGCTGGGGCTCGACCTGCCGCTGCCGCTGCGCTACCTGCGCTGGCTGGGCGGGGTGCTGAGCGGCGATCTGGGCCACAGCTTCACCTACAAGACGCCGGTCGGGGGAATGATCCTCGACCGGATGCAGGTCTCGCTGCCGCTGGCGCTGATGGCGCTGGCGCTGGCGGCGCTGATCGCCCTGCCCATCGGCATGTTCGCCGCCGCGCGTCGCGGCAGGGCCGGCGATACGGTGGTGATGGGGGCGACGCAGATCGGCATCGCGCTGCCGAATTTCTGGTTCGCCATGCTGCTGGTGCTGGTCTTCGCGGTGAACCTGCGCTGGCTGCCGGCCGGCGGCTTTCCCGGCTGGGACCATCCCGGCGCGGCGCTGAAATCGCTGATCCTGCCGGCTTTCGCGCTGGCCCTGCCGCAGGCGGCGATCCTGGCGCGCGTGCTGCGCTCGGCCCTGGTCGAGACGCTGGGGCAGGACTACATCCGCACCGCCCGCGCCAAGGGGCTGAGCGCCGGGCAGGCATTGTCGCGCCATGCGCTGCGCAACGCACTGATCCCGGTGCTGACCATCCTGGGGATGCAGTTTTCCTTTCTGCTGGCCGGGGCGATCATCATCGAGAATGTGTTCTATCTGCCCGGCCTCGGCCGGCTGATCTTTCAGGCCATCACCCAGCGCGACCTGATCGTGGTGCAAAGCGCGGTGCTGGTGCTGGTGGCGGCGGTGATCCTGGTCACCTTCCTGGTCGATCTGTCCTATGCGCTGATCGACCCGAGGCTGCGCAGATGAGGGTATCGCTGATCCTCGGTACCCTGCTTTCCGGGCTGGCGCTGGCCGCGGCGCTGGTCTCGTTCATCTGGACGCCGGCGGACGTGACGCAGCTGGCCATCGCGCAGAAGCTGCTGCCGCCCTCGGGCCAGCACTGGCTGGGCACCGACCATTTCGGCCGCGACATGCTGACGATGATCATGGTCGGCGCGCGCACCTCGATCGCGGTGGCGCTGGTGGCGGTGGGCATCGGCATGGGCCTGGGCGTGCCGCTGGGCCTGCTGGCCGCCGCCCGCAGCGGCGGCTGGATCGACGAGATCGTCATGCGCGGCAACGACCTGGTCTTCGCCTTTCCCAGCCTCGTCATCGCCATCCTGATCACCGCAGCGCTGGGGCCTTCGGCGCTGAACGCGATCATCGCCATCGGCATCTTCAACATCCCGGTCTTTGCCCGCGTCAGCCGCGGCGCGGCGCTGCCGATCTGGACGCTGGACTATATCCGCGCCGCCCGGGTCGCCGGCAAGGGCGCCGCCCGGATCAGCGTCCAGCACATCCTGCCCAACATCGCCAACCTGCTGATCGTACAGGGCACCATCCAGTTCAGCCTGGGCATCCTGGCCGAGGCGGGCCTTTCCTATGTCGGGCTTGGCGCGCAGCCGCCCACGCCCAGCTGGGGCCGGATGCTGGCCGAGGCGCAGACCATGGTGGCGCTGGCGCCGCATGTCGCCATCATCCCCGGCCTCGCCATCGTCGTGACGGTGCTGGGGCTGAACCTGCTGGGCGACGGCTTGCGCGACGCGCTGGACCCCAGATTGCGCAGGTCGCCATGATCGAACTCGCCAATCTCTCGGTCGAGATCGGCGCGCATGAGATCCTGCGCGGCATCGACCTGCAACTGCCGCCCGGCCGGATCACCGGGCTGGTCGGCGAAAGCGGCTCGGGCAAGTCCATGGCGGCGCTGGCGATCATGGGCCTGCTGCCCGAGGGCATGGCCGCCGAGGGGCGGGTGGAGCTGGACGGCCGCAATCTGCTGGAGCTGCCCGAGCGGGAGCTGTGCCGCATCCGCGGCAAGCGCATCGGCATGATCTTCCAGGAGCCGATGACGGCGCTGAACCCGCTGATGACCATCGGCGACCAGGTGGCCGAGGTGCTGCGCACCCATCAGCGCCTGGACCGCAAGACGGCGCTGGAACGTGCCCGCGACCGGCTGGACCGCGTCGGCCTGCCCGCGCCGCGCTTTCCGCTGACGCTTTACCCGCACGAGCTGTCCGGCGGCCAGCGCCAGCGCGTCGCCATCGCGCTGGCCATCGCGCTGCGCCCCGAGCTGCTGATCGCCGACGAGCCGACGACGGCGCTGGACGTGACCACGCAGGCCCGCATCCTCGAGCTGCTCAAGGCGTTGGTGCGGGACGAGGGAATGGCGCTGCTGCTCATCACCCACGACCTTGCGGTGGTCTCGGGCATCGCCGACCGCGTGGCGGTCATGCAGCAGGGCCGCGTCGTCGAGGAAGGGCCGACCGAGACGGTGTTCCGCCGGCAAGCCCACCCCTATACCCGGGCGCTGTTCGCTGCCTCGACCCACCAGCCGCGGCTGGTGCTGCCCGCCACGAAACCCCGGCCGCTGCTGCAGGTGGACGGGGCGGTGCGCGAATACCCCCTGCCCCGCCGCGGCCTGACCGCGCCGCGCGGCAGCCTGCGCGCGGTGGACGGGGTCAGCTTCCGCATCGAGGCCGGGGAATCGGTCGGGCTGGTCGGCGAATCCGGTTGCGGGAAATCGACGCTGACCCGGGCGATCCTTGGCCTCGATCCGCTGCAGGGCGGCCGCATCCTGCTGGACGGGCAGGAAATCCGCGCCGGCCGCGCCCTGTCCCGCGAGTTGCGCGCAAAGATGCAGGTGGTGTTCCAGGACCCGTTCGGCAGCTTCGATCCGCGCTGGCGGGTCGAGCGGCTGGTGGCCGAACCCTTCCACCTGACCGGCCTGCCCCGCGACTGGCGCGAGCAGGTGGCCGAGGCGCTGTTCGAGGTCGGCATCACCGGCGCCGAGACCATGCGCCGGCGCATCCACGAATTCAGCGGCGGCCAGCGCCAGCGCATCGCCATCGCCCGGGCGCTGATCATCAGGCCGCGGCTGATTGTGCTGGACGAGGCGGTCAGCGCGCTGGACGTGCGGGTGCGGGCGCAGGTGCTGGACCTGCTGGCGCGGCTGCGGGTCAGCCACGGTCTGTCCTACCTGTTCATCAGCCACGACCTGTCGGTGGTGCGCCAGATCACCGACCGGGTGATGATCATGGAAAAGGGCTGCATCGTCGAGACCGGCTCCACCCATGCGGTGATGGATGCGCCGCAGCACCCCTATACGCAGGGCCTGCTGGCGGCGACGCCGCGGATCCCGGCCGCATGGCAGGCTCACATTCCGGTCAGCCCCCTTGCGCTTTCCCCGCCGGCTCCATAACTGCGGCGGACTTGTTCGCAGCGAGACAGGACATGACACGCGAAGATTGCGGCACCGGCCTCGCCGCCGGCCGAAGAAATCGCCCGGCTTGCGCCGGAAAACCCGCCTTCCGTTCCCTGATGGGCGGCGGCCTCCCCGCCATGCCCGAATCACCGATTCTCGACCTGGCCCGGCGCCACCGCACGCCGGATCCGCTGCAGCCGCGGCCGGTCGAGGATCGCGTCGCAGCCCGAGCCCTGCCAGCCGACGCGGAGCGGGATTGCGATGTCATTGAATTGTCATGAAAATCGGCGGCGCTCCGGTCGCGGGCCCTGAACGACAACAGGCCCCGCGCAGCCGCAGGGCCTGTTGCTCCTCCCCTGTCATGGCGGCCAGCCTCCCCGCGTGGCCGCCCAGGTATTCCTGATGGTCAGGCGCCGATCAATTCTGCCTGACGCACGATCACTTGTGCCTGACGGATGGACGCGATGTCAACCAGTCTACCTTTGTATACGGTCGCGCCGGCGCCGGTTCGCTTGGCTTCCTCCATCGCGGCCAGGATCTCGCGCGCCTCGGTCACCGCCTTCTCGCCGGGCGAAAACACCTCGTTCGCCAGCGCCACCTGCCTGGGATGGATCGCCCATTTGCCGACCATGCCCAGCGTGGCCGAGCGGCGGGCCTGCGCCCGGAAGCCCTCGTCGTCGCTGAAATCGCCGAAGGGGCCGTCGACCGGCAGCACGCCATGGGTGCGGCAGGCGGCGACAATGGCGGTCTGCGCCCAGTGCCAGGGGTCGGACCAGTATTTCGCCCCCTCATGCAGCATGTAATAGTTTTCCTGGGTGCCGCCGATGCCGGTGGTGGCCATGCCCATGCTGGCGGCGAAATCCGCCGCGCCCAGGCTCATCGCCTGCAACCGGGGCGAGGAGGCCGCGATCTCCTCGACATGGGCGATGCCGGCGGCGGATTCGATGATCACCTCCAGCCCGATGCGCTTTTGCCGGCCCTTGGCCGCCTCGATGGCGGTGACCAGCGCGTCCACGGCATAGATGTCGGCGGCATTGCCGACCTTGGGGATCATGATCAGGTCCAGCCGCTCGCCGGCCTGTTCCAGCAGGTCCACCACGTCGCGATACCACCAGGGCGTATCCAGCCCGTTGATCCTGACCGACAGGGTCTTGGTTCCCCAGTCGATGTCGCCGATGGCCTGGATGATGTTGCGGCGCGCCTGCGCCTTGTCGTCGGGCGCCACCGAATCCTCCAGGTCCAGGTTGATGACGTCGGCGGCCGAGCCGGCCATCTTGGCAAACAGCGCCTCGCGCGAGCCGGGACCGAAAAGCTGGCAGCGGTTCAGGCGGGCGGGCGGGGCGGGTTGCGTGCGGAAGGACATGGCTTGCCTTTCGGGTAAGGATGTTTCAAACGGCTCTGCAAAACCGATAGATAATTGCCGCGCCTGCATCAAGCCTGTTTTGCAGTTGCGAAAGGACCGAAGCCGCCGCCATCTTGACGCCCTGCCGCTTTGGGCGCAGGACCGCGCCACCAGCCGTTGCGAATGGAGAAGGAAAGATGACCCGCACCGTCTATCTGAATGGCGACTATCTGCCGGAAACCGAGGCCAGGGTTTCGATCTTCGACCGTGGCTTCGTCATGGCCGACGGGGTCTACGAGGTGACGAGCGTGCTGAACGGCAAGCTGCTGGACTTTCCCGGCCACCTGAAGCGCCTGGCGCGCTCGCTGGGCGAATTGCGGATGGGCAACCCGCTTTCGGACGAGGAATGGCTGGCCGTGCATCGCAAGCTGGTCGAGCTGAACGGCATCGACGAGGGCATCATCTATCTGCAGGTCACCCGCGGCAATCCCGGCGACCGCGACTTCGCCTTCCCGCCCGAGGACACGCCGCAGACCGTGGTGCTGTTCACCCAGTCCAAGCCCGGCCTGGCCGACAATCCGCAGGCCAGGACCGGCCTGCGCGTGGTCTCGGTCGAGGATCTGCGCTGGGCGCGGCGCGACATCAAGACCGTGCAGCTGCTCTATCCGTCGCTGGCCAAGATGGAGGCCAAGGCCAGGGGCGCCGACGACGCCTGGCTGGTCGAGGACGGCTTCGTGACCGAGGGCACCTCGAACAACACCTATATCGTCAAGGACGGCCGGATCATCACCCGCGAGCTGTCGAACGACATCCTGCACGGCATCACCCGCGCCTCGCTGCTGCGCTATGCCGCCGAGGCGCAGATGCAGATCGAGGAACGGCCCTTCACCATCGCCGAGGCGCAGGCGGCGGACGAGGCCTTCTTCACCTCGGCCTCGGCCTTCGTGCTGCCGGTGGTCGAGATCGACGGCGTGACGCTGGGCGAGGGCAGGCCCGGCCCGGTGGCGACCCGGCTGCGCGAGCTGTATCTGGAAGAATCGCTGAAATCGGCGATCTGAAACGGGCGCGCCGGTCGCTGGTCGGCCGGCGTCGCATCGCGGGCTGTCCGCCCCATCTCCGGCCTCCCGGCCCCTTTGTCGCTGAAAAGATCCCCGAACCTTCTCCCTGGCGCTCGACAGCCCCGAGAGTATTGGGGAAACGGAAAAAGCCGGATCGGGGCGCGGCCGGGGAATGACCGCGCCTTCGGGACTTAGCTGGCCGCGGCGTTCACCACGCTGATCGTGCCGACCGCGTTGACCAGCGTGTCGCGCAGGATCGCCACATCGGCGCCGTCCAGCACCACGCGCACATCGTCGCCGTCCTGCACCAGCTCGTATTCGCCCTCGCCGCCGTAATCCTCGGCCAGGGTGATGACGATGGCGTCGTCGTTGCTGTAGGTGATGTCGGCCGCGCCGCCAGCGGCGGAACTCAGCATGTAGGTGTCGTCGCCGTCGCCGCCGTCGACCAGATCGCCGCCGCCGGCATGGATGGTGTCGTTGCCATCGCCGCCCAGCAATGTGTCGGGGGCGTCGGCCTCGGAATCGTCGGGCGACAGGATCAGGTCGTCGTCGTCCTCGCCGTCGATATAGACCGAACCGCCATTGTCGGTGATGCTGTCGTCACCGTCGCCGCCGGTGATCAAATGGTTGCCGAGGTTGGTGATGATCGTGTCCTCACCTTCGCCGCCGTCGATGGTGTCGTCGCCCTCGTTCACGCCGGGGTTCTCGGCGCCGTAGAGATCGTCGTCATAGCCCAGGTAGATCTCGTCGTCGCCCGCATCGGCACTGACCGTGTCATTGCCATAGCCGGTATAGATCAGGTCGTCGCCCGCCCCGCCATCGACCTCGTCGTCGCCGCCCCTGGTGCGGATACCGTCATCGCCGGCGGCCCCCTGGACCGTGTCGTCGCCGTCATCCGCCAGGATGCTGTCGCCATCCTCGGTTCCGACCAGGTCGTCGCCGTTCTCGTCGCCATCCCCGGTAATCTCGTTGCCGTCGTACAGCCTGGGATCATCCGGCTCGGCTTCAGGCGCGTGGTCGTCGTCGTTGCTGGACACCAGCGAGCCGATGCCGACGATGCTGAGAAGGCCGAGCATCAGGAAAATGGTCTGGTTCATCGTCAATTCTCCGAAGCGGTTGCCGGCAAGATAGACCGGCGCTGCACCGGCCGGCAACCGCCAGAACGTACCTCCGCCCCGGCCCGCGGCAAATATCCCGCGAGGCAGGCGCCCGCCGCATCCGGCGGCCGCCTGCCCACAGTCAGTGGCCGAGGATCTGCGACAGGAACAGCTTGGTGCGTTCGGACCGCGGATTGTTGAAGAATTCCTTCGGCGTGTTCTGCTCGACGATCTGGCCCTGGTCCATGAAGATCACCCGATGCGCCACCGCCTGGGCGAAGCCCATCTCATGCGTGACGCAGAGCATGGTCATGCCGTCCTCGGCCAGCTCGATCATGGTGTCGAGCACCTCCTTGATCATCTCGGGGTCGAGCGCCGAGGTCGGCTCGTCGAACAGCATGATCCGCGGCCGCATGCACAGCGCGCGGGCGATGGCGACGCGCTGCTGCTGACCGCCGGACAGCTGGCCGGGATACTTGTTCGCCTGCTCGGGGATCTTGACCTTGGTCAGGAAATGCATCGCCGTCTCCTCGGCCTCGCGGCGCGGGATCTTGCGCACCCAGATCGGCGCCAGGGTGCAGTTTTCCAGGATGGTCAGATGCGGGAACAGGTTGAAATGCTGGAACACCATGCCGACCTCGGAGCGCACCTTGTCGATGTTTTTCAGGTCGTGGGTCAGCTCGGTGCCGTCGACGATGATCTTGCCCGACTGGTGTTCTTCCAGCCGGTTGATGCAGCGGATCAGCGTCGACTTGCCCGAGCCGGAGGGGCCGGCGATGACGATGCGCTCGCCCCGGCCGACGTTCAGGTCGATGTCGCGCAGCACGTGGAAGGTGCCGTACCACTTGTTGAGCTTGACGATGTCGATGGCGGTCTCGCCAAGCGGCGTCTGGGTCTGGGTTTGCGTTGCCATGAACCCACATTTCCCAAGTAAGGCGCTGATTTCGCTGTCCTGACCATTATATTTCCTATATAAAACATGGTGTTGAAGGCTGCGAGGGG
>NZ_JAEHFP010000120.1 GCF_016446475.1 Paracoccus binzhouensis
GCCGGCGATGGCGGCCAGATCGGCGCGCAGCGGATCGGCGGGCAGGGCGGGGCGCGGCGCATGGGCGGCGGCGGCCGCCAGCCACAGGTAAAGCGCGGCATTGTCCGCCGCATCGGGAAACTCGGTCAGCCGCGCCGGCAGGCGCAGCACCTCGCCGTCGAAACTGGCGCGCGCCACCCGCTCGGCCGGGGTGGCCAGGCGGCGGCGCAGGCGCAGCCGGTGGCCGCTTTCCTCGTCCGCCACCGGCCGGATCTCGACCGAAGGAGCGCCGCCCAGGCCGCGGAACAGCACCGCCAGCCGCGGCTGCATCTGCTCCAGCGTCACCGCCGCGGCGCTGAAATCGGGGGCTGCGTCCAGCCGGCTGGCCAGCCGGTGCCAGAGCTTGCCGACCGTCTCCTCGGGCTCCCAGGGGGCGAGATCATGCGCCATGTCAGCCCGCCAGCGCCCCGACCAGATCGACAAGGCCGCGCTTGACGTCGGCATCGTCGGTCAGCGGCTCGATCATCGCCGCCTGGATGGCCCGGTCGAAGCCCATGCCGCCCGCGATCAGCGTCGCGGCATAGATCACCAGCCGGGTGGAGACGCCTTCCTCCAGATCCTGGCCCTTGAGCCCGCGCAGCTTGCCGGCGATGCGGATCAAGAGCCTGGCGCGGCTTTCGTCCAGCCCGCTTTCGCGGCAGACCACCGGCAGCTCGTGTTCGGGCAGCGGAAAGCCGAATTCGACGGACAGGAAGCGCTGCCGGGTCGAGGGCTTCAGGGTCTTCAGGATGTTCTGGTAGCCGGGGTTGTAGCTGGCGACCAGCATGAAGCCGGGGCCGGCCTGCAATTCCTCGCCGGTGCGGTCGATGGGCAGGATGCGGCGGTCGTCGGTCAGCGGGTGCAGCACCACGGCCACGTCCTTCCTGGCCTCGACCACCTCGTCGAGATAGCAGATCGCGCCCTCGCGCACGGCGCGGGTCAGGGGGCCGTCGACCCAGACCGTCTCGCCGCCTTTCAGCAGGTAGCGCCCGATCAGGTCGGCGGCCGACAGGTCGTCATGGCAGGATACGGTGTAAAGCCGCCGGCCCAGCCTTGCCGCCATATGGGCGACGAAGCGGGTCTTGCCGCAGCCGGTCGGACCCTTCAGCAGCAGGGGCAGGCCGTGGGCATGGGCAGCGGCGAAGACCTCGCATTCGTCGCCCTGCGGCAGGTAGAAGGGGGCGGGGGTGATGCTTCCGTCCATGGTCTCACTCCGCCGCATGCTTGACGACCGGGCCGGGCTCGATCACTTCGCGGCGCGGCATCAGCGTGGCCCAGATGAACAGGCCCACCCCCAGCACCACCGCGGCGCCGGCGCCGAAGCGCATCCAGTAGAACAGCGCCAGCTGGTCCTGCACCTCCATGTAGTTCATGCCCAGCACGCGCTGCAGATGGGTCTGCACCGTGCCGGCGAATGTCAGCACGAAGGTCATGAACAGCATGCCGCCCGCCATCAGCCAGAACGAGGCCATCAGCAGCACCTGGTTATAGGGGTCGCGGCCGCGCAGGATCGGCATGGCATAGGTGAACAGCGCCAGGTTCAGGCAGACATAGGCGCCGAAGAAGGCCAGATGGCCATGCGCCGCCGTGACCTGGGTGCCGTGGGTATAGTAGTTCACCCCGTGCAGCGTGTGCAGGAAGCCCCAGACCCCGGCGCCGAAGAAGGCCAGCACCGCGCAGCCCAGCGACCACAGCAGCGCCGCCTTGTTCGGATGGTCGCGCCGGCCCTTCCAGACCATGACGAAGGCGAAGGCCATCATCGCGAAGAAGGGCACGATCTCGAAGCTCGAGAAGATCGAGCCGATCCATTGCCAATAGGCGGGCATGCCGATCCAGTAGTAATGGTGCCCGGTGCCGAGGATGCCCGAGAACAGCGCCGAGGCGACGATGACGTAAAGCCATTTCTCGACCACCTCGCGGTCCACCCCGGTCAGCTTCAGCATCAGGAAGCCCAGGATCGAGGCCATGATGAGCTCCCAAACGCCCTCGACCCACAGGTGGACGACGTTCCACCAGTATTGCTTGTCCAGCGCCAGGTTGGTCGGATTGTAGAAGGCGAACAGGAACAGCAGCGCCAGCCCCCACAGCCCCATCAGCAGGATGGTCGAGATGACCGTCTTGCGCCCCTTCAGCACCGTCATCGAGACGTTGTAGAGGAAGATCAGCGCCGCCACGACCAGGCCGACCTTGACCCAGGTGGGCTGTTCAAGGAATTCGCGCCCCTGCATGCCCAGCAGGAAATTGCCCTCGAACAGGTTGAAGGCATAGGTCAGGACCGCGCCCAGCGTGCCGACGACCATGATCGCCAGTTGCAGATAGGCCAGCATCGGCGAATGGATCTCGCGCTCGGCCTCCTCGGGGATCAGGAAATAGGCCGAGCCGAAGAAGCCGGTCAGCAGCCAGACGATCAGCGCGTTGGAATGCAGCATCCGGCCAATGTTGAAGGGCAGGGTCTCGGACAGGAAGTTCGGGTTGACATAGACATAGCCGATCAGCAGCCCCATCAGGACCTGCACGGCAAAGAGCGCGAGCGCCACGTAGATATAGGCCAGCGCGATTTTCTGGGTCTGGTATTTCATCGCTTCGTTCCTTCAGCCCGCATCGTTCGGCGGCCAGTTCTGGGTGTTGATCCGCCCGGTCCACAGCAGGAAATCGGTCAGTTCGCGGATCTCCTGGTCGGTCAGGTGGAATTGCGGCATCTGGCGGCGGCCCTCGACGCCAGTGGGCTGCGCTTCCATCCAGCCCTTCAGCGCCTCGAAGGCGGTCTCGGGATCGTCCTGCACGCCCCAGCGCTTCATCACGTTGCCCAGCTCGGGCGCGAAATAGGCGCCTTCGCCCAGGATCGAGTGGCAGTTGATGCAGGCTTTCTTTTCCCACAGGTGCTTGCCCGCGGCGACCTCGGGCGTCAGCCCGGCCGTGTCCGTCGAGACATGGGTGATGTAGTAATGGCTATGGGCGAAAAGCCCGATGAAGATGAGTATGAAGAACAGCGACCCGCCATAAAAGATGTTCCGGGCCATGCTCTTCGTCAGGACTTCGCGCATGGCGAGCGACTCCGCGAGCTGTTGGCAATCGCGTCCTGAATGCGCCGCCGGGCGGCGGCGATCCTTAACCAAAGTCAAGGCATGCCGGAAATTCTCCGGGCAAATTTCTCGGATATGCAGGAGAAGCGTTTGATGACCGAACATGCCCGGGCGATCTGGCCGATCTGGAAACTGGCGCTGTTGCTTTACGTCTTCGCGGCGGGGGCGGTGGCGATCAACCTGTTCATGCTGGGGCTTCTGGGCCAGTCGCTGGGACTGCCGGCGCTTCCGCCGATGACGGTGCTGGCCTTGGCGGTGCCGCTGGGCGTGCCGGCGGCCTGGGCCGCGGGGCTCTGGGTGCGGCATCTGCTTGAGCAGGCGCGCTAGCGCGATCGGGGCTGCGGCCCGCGATCCGATATGCTAGCCCTGCCCATGCCGGCCCGTCCCGCCGGCGCCATGCCCAAGGGTCCGATGCCGGAACAGCTTTCCCGTCTGCCGCTTTTCGCCGGGCTCGATCCGGCGCAGCTGGATGTGGTGCGCCAGGGCATGGTCCGGCTGGCGCTGGCGCCGGCCGAGGTGCTGTTCACCCAGGGCGACCCGGCGGCGCGGTTCTTCGTGCTGCTGGACGGCCGGCTGAAGGTCACGCAGGTGACCGAGGACGGCCAGCAGTTCATCGTCCGCATCGTTCATCCCGGCGAGCTTTGCGGCTTCGCCCCGGCGCTTGGCCGCAGCCATTATCCCGGCAGCGCCGAGGCCATGGTGGAAAGCCGCCTGCTGGCCTGGCCGCGCGCCCGCTGGGAGCCGCTGATCGGCGCCGCGCCCTCGCTGGCCTTCTCGGCGATCCAGGCCGTGGGGCGCAAGCTCGACGAGGCGCATATCCGCCTGCGCGAGATGAGCACCGAGGAGGCGGGCCGCCGCATCGCCCATCTGCTGCTGCGCCTGGCGCGCGAGGATGCAGGGCCGGACAGGGTGTCGCCGCAGCCGCCCGGACCGGTCGAGATCCCCTTTCCCCTGACCCGGCAGGACATCGCGGACATGAGCGGCAACACCCTGCACACGGCCTCGCGCATCATGGCGGCCTGGGAGGCGGACGGCATCCTGTTGCGCGCCCGCCGCAAGGTGATCATCGCCGACCTCCCGGCGCTGGAAGCCATTGCCCAGGCGCAATCCTGATATGAACAGTCTGCAATTTGAGATAGCGCAAAGTCCCGCCGATTCCCGGGTGCTAGCTGTCAGGCCGGAAAAAAGGATTTTCCGCAAGGAGACAGGACATGAAACGCTCTCTGACATTGGCCGCCGCGCTGGCCTTTCTTGCCGTTCCGGCGCTGGCCGCGGACCATCAGGTGCAGATGCTGAACAAGGGCGCGGATGGCGCCATGGTCTTCGAGCCCGCCTTCGTGCAGGCCGAGCTGGGCGATACCATCACCTTCGTGCCCACCGACAAGAGCCATGACGTGGCCTCGCTGCCCGGCATGCTGCCCGAGGGCGTGGCCGAGTTCGAATCGAAGCTGAACGAGCAATATGTGCTGACCGTGGACAAGCCGGGCCTTTATGCGGTGAAGTGCAAGCCGCACCTGCCGATGGGCATGGTGGCGCTGATCCAGGCCGGTGGCGATGCCTCGAACTACGATGCGGTGGCCGGTGGCAAGCTGCCCAAGAAGGCCCGCCAGCGCATGGATGCGCAGCTGGAAAAGGTCACGCGCTGACCCTTTCGCCCCGCGGGGCTTGAGCCTTGGCCCGTCGCCGGTTCCGGGCGGCGGGCCTTTCCGTCCAGGAGGATGCCATGGGCAAATCCGCGAAATCCCTGCGCCCCGAGGGCGGCATTCCGCGCGGTCTGTCGCGGACCGGCCCGGTGCTGTTCTCCTATGGCTTCCGGCCGTTCTTCCTGGGCGGGGCGCTCTGGGCGGTGGTGATCATGCTGCTGTGGATCGCGGCGCTGGCCGGCCATGGCGCGCCCGGCGGCGCCTATGGCGCCAGCCATTGGCACATGCACGAGATGCTGTTCGGTTTTTCCTCGGCGATCCTGTCGGGCTTCCTGATGACGGCGGTGCCGAACTGGACCGGCCGCATGCCGCTGTCCGGGCGGCCGCTGATGGCGCTTTCAGCGCTGTGGCTGGCCGGGCGCCTGGCGATCACCTTTCCGCCGGGCGCCTCGCCGCTGCCCGGCGTGGTGCTGGAATCGCTGTTTCTACCGGTGATGGCGCTGGTCTTCCTGACCGAGATCGTCGCCGGCCGCAAATGGCGCGACCTGAAGGTGGTCGGCGCGGTCGCCGTGCTGGCGCTGGCCAATATCGCCTTCCATCTGTCGGTGCTGCGCGACGGCGACCCGGCCATGGCGGCACGGGCGGCGATCTCGGCCTATGTGCTGCTGATCATCATCATCGGCGGGCGCATCACCCCCAGCTTTACCCGCAACTGGCTGGCGCGGCGCGGCGAGGGGCCGCTGCCGGTGCCCTACAACAGCTTCGACACCGTGGTCGCCTGCGTCTCGGCCGCCACGCTTCTGGGCTGGGTGCTGGCGCCCGAGGCGCCGCCGGTGGCGCTGGCCGCCTGTGCGGCGGCGGCGCTGAACCTGGCCCGGCTGGCGCGCTGGCGCGGCTGGCTGACCGCGCGCGAGCCGCTGGTCCTGTCGCTGCATGGCGGCTACCTGATGCTCGCCCTGGGCTTCGCGGCCGTGGGCCTGGCCGGCTTCGGCGTGCTGAGCAGCGGGGCGGCGCTGCATGTCTTCGGCGTGGGCGCCATCGGCGGCGAGATGCTGGCGGTGATGACCCGCGCCACCCGCGGCCATACCGGGCGCGCGCTGACCGCCTCGGTCACGACCAGCCTCAGCTACCTGGCGATCTTCGCGGCGGCGCTGCTGCGGCCGGCGGCCGAGTTCGGCGCCCATGAGCCGCTGATCCATGCCGCCGGCAGCGCCTGGATCCTGGCCTTCGGGTTGTTCTGCGTCGAACATGCGCCGATGCTGCTGCGCCAGCGCAAGGACTTGCGCGGGGCCTAGCCGGCCTCGGCCCGGCGCAGCAGCAGCCGGTAGCCGCTGCCGTCGGCGGCGTGGTTGCCGGCCCATTGATGCCCCGCCTCGGCCAGTTGCGGCAGCAGCGTTGCAGGTTCGCGCTCGAGCAGGGCGAAGACCACCTCGCCCGCCGTAGCGGCCTCCAGCGCCGCCGCCAGTCGCGCCATCGCCTCGGCTTCCGACAGGCCGGTCAGGTCCAGGAAGGCCGAGGGCTCGGGCCAGCTGAAGGCTTCCAGTGCGCTGCCCAGGCTCAGGGCCTGTTCGGGGCGGCGGAAGTCGATCTGCCAGGCATTGCCGCCCAACGGGGTTTCGCTGTGGATGAAGCCCTGCCGCTCCATCACCCGAAACAGCGGCACCGGCCGGAACGGCGCGATCAGCCGCAGGGTCTGGCCCTCGGCCAGCGCCTCGGCGGCTGCCATGATCGCGGCCAGGGGCTCCTGTCCCTCGGCCAGCATCGGTCTTACATCAAGGGTGACGATCTCGGTCATGGCGCGTCCTGCTGATGGCACTGTGGCGCATGGCGCGGGGTCAGGTAAAGCGGGTTTCGCGGCCCCGGCCGTCCAGCGCCCGCACCTCGACGCTGGGCAACGCCGTCAGGGCGGCGCGGATCGCCCCTGCCGGGGCCAGGCTGAAGCCGGTGGACAGCGCATCGGCCAGCCCCGCCTCGTCGGCGATGACCGAGATCCGCGCCCAGTCGGCGCGCGCCGCGCCGGTGGCCGGGTCGATCAGATGCGGCAGCCGGCCGGCGGCGTCGAAGGTGAAGCCGCGCGCCTCGGTGGTGGCGATGGCGCGGTCGACCAGCGATGCCTCGCCGCCGCCCGCCAGGGCCACGCGCCAGGGCTCGGCGGCGCTGCGGCCGCCGATGGCGCGGATCTCGCCCATGTCGACCAGCGTGTGCTCGGCGCCGCCGGCACGAAGCAGCGCGGTGATGCGGTCGGTGATGACGCCCTGGGCGATGCCGTTCAGCGTCAGCGCCATGCCGGGGCGCAGCAGGATGCGGTCGTCGCTGACCCGGATGCGGTCCATCCCGACCAGCTGCCGCGCCGCCTGCACCGCCGCCGCGTTGCCTGCCGCATGGGCGCGCCAGAGCGGCTGGATGCTGGGGTCGAAGCGCCCGCCGGTCAGCCGGTGCACCCGCCGGGCCAGCCGCAGCGCCGCCACCATTTCCGGGCTGGGCGCGACCAGCAGGCCGCTGCGGTTCAGCTCCGAGAGTTCGGAACTGTCGCGGTAGAGCGTGAAGAGGCCCTCGAGCCGCTGCAGCTCGGCCCGGATTTCGCGGATCAGCGCCCGGGCGCGGGTGCGGTCGGGATGGTTCAGGATCAGCATGACCGGCGCGCCCATGGCCTGGCCGCGCCAGACCGTCGCGCCCGGAACATCGCGCGGCGCGGCATGGGCCAGCAGCGGCGCGCCGAGCGCGGCGGCAAAGATGGACAGGAAGCGGCGGCGGTCAATGCGCATCATCGGCCTCCTCGGGCGCGGTTTCGCCGGTACCCAGGACTTCCTCGGCGGTCAGTTCGTCAAACGCCTGCACGCGGCCGCCCTTGTCGGCGGCAAAGGCCTCGGCGGCCTCGCGGCTGCCGAAGGGCACGAGCTCGGCCCCGCCCATGCCGGCCTGCACGGTCGAACCGACGACATAGAAGGCCCTGGTCGCGTCGATCCAGTTGTCGGCGCCGGGATCGGCCCAGCTGGCCGCCTTGGCCATGTCCGAGACGTAGAGCCCGCCGTGATCCTTGACCTCGTCCGGCATCATGGAAAAGGCGACCGCGTCGCGGGCCGACGAGAACCAGTAGGCGCCTATTTCCTTCGACAGCACCACCTGGCCCTTGGGCCCTTCGTGTTCCATCAGGTTCATGCCGCAATAGCGTCCGACCGCCTCGGCGGTCATGGTCTCGGGCGGCAGGGTGGCGGTCGTCTCGTCCCGGCAGGCCGACAGCGCCAGCGTCAGCAGAAGGGCGATCAGCAGCGGTTTCATCACAGGGTCCTCACAGGTTCCGTCGCGAGAATGCGGTCATGGCCAGGGCCAGCGGCAGCACGCACCAGACCAGCAGCCCCCCGGCCAGCAGGGCCGGGGTCAGTTGCGAATTGTCATAGACGCCGCCCATGCCGGACAGCATGGCCGAGGCGCCCTCGCCCAGCGTGAGCAGGCGATAGGCGTCGGTCGGGTTCAGCAGCAGGGCCAGGTCCATGATCCAGCCCGGCACCGCATGGCCACCGCGCGCCACCAGCGCCGCCAGCAGCGCCATGTCGTAAAGCGCCACGAACAGCAGCCACAGCCCGATGGCGATGCCCGCCGCGGTCGAGCTTTCCTGCACGACCGAGGAGGCCAGCGTCCCCAGCGCCAGGAACACCGCCCCCAGCAGCACCGAGATCGCGGTCATCATGGCAAAGGCCTGCCAGCCCTCGGCGCCGTGGCGCCAGATCACGAAACCCGCGGCGAAGCCGAAGCCGATCACCGTGGTCAGCGCCAGGATGGCCAACTGGCCCATGAACTTGCCCGCCACCACCTGAGGCCGCGACAGCGGATGGCTGAGCAGCAGCAGCAGCGTGCCGCGTTCCGCCTCGCGGGTGATGCTGTCATGCGAGAGCAGAAGCGCGATCAGCGGCACCAGGAAGATGGTCAGGCTGGCCAGGCCGACCACCACCACATCCAGCGCCCCGGTGGCGGTCGAGCCGGTGGGTGCCGAACCCAGCGCAGCGATGACCGAGGCCAGCGCCGCCATGACCGCGGTCATCGAGACGACCCAGCGATTGCGGATGCCCTCGGCCAGCTCGCGGCGGGCAATGGTCAGGATCGCGGACATCAGGCGGCCTCGCTGCGCAGGAAATGGGCGTAGATGTCGTCGAGGCTGGGATCCTCGAGCGTGATCTCGCGCGCGCCGGTGTCCAGCAAGGCACGCAGCGTCGCGGCCTTTTCGGCCTCGGCCAGGTCGATGCGGCGCAGCCCGCCATCCGAGGCGCGGAAGCGCAGGCGCGAGGGCAGGCCGGCCAGCCGCCGCAGCTCGGCCAGCGAGCCGTCGGCGATCTTGCGGCCCTGGTTGATGACGATGACCCGCTCGGCATGGCCTTCCAGCTCGGTCAGCGCGTGCGAGGACAGCAGAACCGTCGCGCCCTGCCGCGCAAGGTCGGCGACGATGCCGTAAAGCTCGCGCCGCAGGGCGGGGTCGAGGCCCGAGGTCGGCTCGTCCAGCAGCAGAAGCCGCGGCCGGCCCAGCAGCGCCTGGGCCAGACCGAGGCGCTGGCGCATCCCCTTGGAATAGCCGCGCACTGGCCGATCGGCGGCCTCCAGCAGCCCGACCCGCGCGAACAGCGCGTCATGGCCGCGCGTCGGCAGGCCCTTGAGCCGGGCGTAGAAGCCCAGCGTCTCGCGCCCGGTGAAGGCCAGGTGGAACTGCACGCTTTCGGGCAGATAGCCCAGCTGCGCGCGGGCGGTGCGGCCATGGCCCGGATCGGCGCCCAGGACCCGGATGCGCCCGGAATCCGGCCGGGTCAGCCCCAGCATCATCTTGATCTGCGTGGTCTTGCCGGCGCCGTTATGGCCGACCAGCGCCACAACCTGGCCGGGCGGCAGCGCATAGGACAGCGCGCTGACCACCGGGCGGCCGCCATAGCTCTTGCCCACGCCTTCGAGGATCACGGTCGCGTCGTTCGGGGCGGCGGTGATGATGGCAGTCATGGCATGGGCCTTTCGGAATTGGGAAACATCAGCGGATGGCTGTCGGTGACGCCGCCCGGCAGCAGGGCGGGAAAGCGGCTTTGCGCGAAGCGCAGGATCTGCACCGCCGGGCTGGTCAGCAGCATCCGCGCCTGCGGGGCCGTCCACATCACCTTGTCCACCATGTCGTTGGGCCGATAGGCGCTGTCGGCCAGCCCGTCGCCGTTCAGGTCGAAGGCGGCATTGTCGGACCAGTAGTTGCCGATGCCGTCCAGCGACCATTCCAGATAGCGGGTGCCGACATATTTCACCTGGATGCGGTTCTGCACGAAATCGTTGCGCGACATCAGGTTGCCCTCGGCACCTGCTGTGAAATGGATGCCGATGGCGCAGCCCTCGAAATGGTTGCCGGTGAAGCGGTTCTTGTTGGCATTGTAGATGAACACGCATTTCTCGGGCGCGATGCGGCCCGCGGCCGAGGCGGGGTCGGGGGCGGGCACGCCGGCCTCGAGGCTCTGCCCCATGTCGCGCCAGCGGCTTTCCGGCGCCGGGCGGCCGATCACCCGATTGCCCGACAGCACCGAGCGGTTGGCCGAGTTGAACAGGAAGCCGTAGTCGCGGTCGTTCTCGGAGGAGTTGCCGGTGACGGTCAGCCGGTCCGAGAACATGATCGCATAGCCCATGGCATTGTCGCGCGAGACATTGCCGCTGACCTCGCTGTCCGAGGTGTTCATGTAATGGATGGCAAAGCGGGTGTCGTGGATGCGGTTGTTGCGGAAGGCGTTCTTCTTGGAGACCGACACGAAGATGCCGTCGCGGCCGCGGGTGATCTCGTTATCCTCGACCGCGGCGCCGGGGGCGTTCCAGACGCTGACGCCGTTGCCAAGCTCGGACTGCCGGCCCAGGCGGCCGGTGATGCGGTTGCCCGAGACCAGCGCATCGCGCGCGCCCTGGATGCGGATGCCGTGCAGGTTGTCGGTCAGCACGTTGCCGTCCACGCGCGCGCCGGTGGCGCGCCTGGTCAGGAAGATGCCGGAATCCATCCGGTCGAGATCGCTGCCCGAGCCGGTGACGGTCAGCCCGGTGACGCGCACGTCCAGGGCATCGACCGCGATCACATGGCCCTGTCCCGCGCCATCGACCACCGCGCCGGGTTCGCCGCGCAGGGTCAGGGGCGTCGCGATCAGCAGGGGGCCGCGCCAGCGGCCGGCCCCCAGCACGATTTCGTCCCCCGGCCGGGCATTCGCCAGCGCCTGCGCCAGCCCGGCATCGTCGGCCGGGCGCAGCGTGTCCGCCGCCAGCGGCGAGGACAGCAGCAGCGCAAGCGCAAGGCCAAGACCGGGGATGGCGCGCAGCATCAGGCCGGCTCCACCAGCATGCGGCCCTTCATCTCCATGTGCATGGCATGGCAGAACCACGAGCAGTAATACCAGTAGACGCCCGGCCGGTCGGCCTTGAAGGTGACCGAGGCGGTGGCTTGCGGCGCGACCTCCATGTTGATGCCGTAATTGACGATGCAGAAGCCATGGGTCAGGTCCTCGACCTCGTCGATATTGGTGACATAGACCGTGACCTCGTCGCCCTGCTTGACGGTGAAGCTGTCCAGCCCGAAGGCGGGGGCCGAGGAGGTCATGTAGACCCGGACCTTGTTGCCGTCGCGGATCACCTCGCTGTCGATCATCAGGTCGATGTTGTCCTTTTTCGCCTGCTCGACGGCATCGGCGAAGAACGGATCGTTGCGGTCCCAGAGCGAGACCGGGTTCACCTTCGAGGCGTGGATGATCGTCGCGTCATGCGGCTCGGCGAAGGTGGGGTTGTCGTGGACGATCTTCATCTCGTCGCCCGAGATGTCGATCAGCTGGTCGCATTCCGGCTTCAGCGGCCCGACGTTCAGGAAGCGGTCCTTCGAGAACTTGTTGAGCGAGATCAGCCATTTGCCATCGGCTTCCCTGGTCTGGCCCATCGAGGTGTGATTGTGGCCGGGCTGGTAGTGCACGTCCAGCTTCTGCCGGATCGGGTCGACCTTCTCGCCGTTATGGGCGCGGATCGCGTCCTCGATGTTCCACTTGCAGATCTGGCTGTCGATGAACAGCGTCGTATAGGCATTGCCGCGGCCGTCATAGGCGGTGTGCAGCGGACCCAGGCCCAGTTCCGGCTCGGCCACCACGGTGTCGCGCGGCTGGATCTTGCCGGCGAACAGGTCGTCGAAGCGGCGCACGTCGAAGACCGTGACCGTGGGCGAGAGCTTGCCGTTGGCGACGATATGGATGCCGTCCGGCGCAGTGTTGATGCCGTGCGGGCCGTTGGGGACCGGGACGTAGCGCACCAGCTTGTTGTCCGCGCCGCGGCCGTCGAGCACGCGCACGCCGTTCAACTCCTGGCCCTCGCCGGCCTTCACCGCGGCCTCGATGGCGTGGAGGTTGAAGATGGTCAGCCAGTCCTGGTCCTTTTCCATCGTCTCTTCCAGCGTCACGCCGCCTTCCGAGTTGTAGCAGGTCGCGAAGGCGTATTTGCCCTGGTAGTCGGCGTCGACGTTGTCGAGATTGCCGTCGACGATGATCTGCCAGGCCACTTCCATCGTGTCGCCGTCGATGGCCGAGAAGACCGAGTGATATTGCGAGGGGTCGTCCAGCGCCGTGCCGTCATTGGGCAGCGGCACGCCATCCTCGCCATTGGCGAAGACATAGCCGGTGCGCGGGTATTTCTGCACCCGCAGCCCGTGCACGGTGTGCTGGTTCGGCAGCTCGATGATCTTGTCGCATTTCATCACGTCCATGCGGATGCGGGCGACGCGGGTGTTTGCCTTGTCGTTGATGAAGAAATAGCGCCCGTCATAGGTGCCATCGGTAAAGGACGGGTGCGGGTGGTGGGCATCGCCATTGCTGAAGAAGCCGCCCTTGTCCTTGAGGAACGCGCGGGTCTGCGGCGTCAGCCCCTCGGTCAGGACCTTGATCGACTCGTTGGTCTGGCCCCAGCCGGTGGCGCTTTCACGGTTGAAGATCGGCACCCGGATCAGCTCGCGCATCGAGGGCAGGCCAAGGATGCGCACCTCGCCGGAATGGCCGCCCGAGAGCAGGACGTAATATTCGTCCAGCTCGCCCGGCGCCACCTCGAAGGATTGCCCCCCTGAGGCGCCTTGCGCGGCGGCCTGTCCGGCGATGGCCGCCGCGCCCAGCCCGGCGCCGGCGCCCAGCAGCGCGCGGGGTGCGATGCTGCCCGCGCCGG
>NZ_JAEHFP010000121.1 GCF_016446475.1 Paracoccus binzhouensis
CGCGCCCGCGCCGCCGAGCCGCCGCTGACCGCGCCGCCGGCCCCGGCTCCAGCCGGCCCGCGCCTCGGTCCCGCCAGCCGCTGATTTCTTCGTTCTTCAAATACTCCGGGGTGAGCCCCCGGCACGGGGGCGAGGGGCAGCGCCCCTGACCTCCTACCAATGCGGCGGTCGCTGGTCCGCCAGCGGCATGGTGCCCGTCTCGGATTCGCGTTCCGCCTCGCGCTCCATCAGCATGCCGACATGGCGTGCCAGCCGGGTGATCTCGCTTTCCTGCCGGGCCACGATGCCCGACAGGTCCTCGACGGTGCGCGCCAGATAGGCCACGGCCTCTTCCAGCCGCTCGATCCGTTCCTGCGTCTGCTTGTCCATCCATCCTCCATCCGTTAGACCGCCGCATGGAAAAGCCCGAGGCAAACCATGGCGAAAGATCAGAAGAAACAGCCCCGTCCCAAGGCCGAGACGCCCAAGGGGTTCCGCGACTATTTCGGCGCGGACGTGACCGAGCGCAAGCAGATGCTCGACCGCATTGCCGAGATCTATCATCGCCACGGTTTCGAGCCGCTCGAAACCAGTGCCGTGGAAACCGTCGAGGCGCTGGGAAAGTTCCTGCCCGATGTGGACCGCCCCAATGCCGGCGTCTTCGCCTGGCAGGAAGCCGAGGTGCCGGGGGGCGGCGCCGGCGACTGGCTGGCGCTGCGCTATGACCTGACCGCGCCCCTGGCCCGCGTCGCCGCGCAGTTCCGCAACGATCTGCCCAGCCCCTATCGCCGCTATGCCATGGGTCCGGTCTGGCGCAACGAAAAGCCGGGGCCGGGCCGCTTCCGCCAGTTCTATCAATGCGATGCCGATACCGTGGGCTCGGCCTCGGTCGCCGCGGATGCCGAGATCTGCGCCATGCTGGCGGCGGCGCTGGAACATGCCGGCATCGCCCGCGGCGACTACCTGATCCGCATCAACAACCGCAAGGTGCTGAACGGCATCCTGGAATCCACGGGCGTGGCCGAGGGCAAGCCCGCCGACGACGTGCTGCGCACCATCGACAAGTTCGACAAGGTCGGCGAGGCGGGCGTGCGCCAGTTGCTGACCGCCGGCCGCAAGGACGATTCCGGCGCCTTCATCGAGGGCGTGGGCCTGAGCCCGGAACAGGCCGGGCCGGTGCTGGCCTTCCTGACCTCGAAGGGCGCAGACAACGCCGCGACGCTGCAAAACCTGCGCGCCGCCGTCGGCGCCTCGGCCGCAGGCGCCGAGGGTGTCGAGGAACTGGCGCAGATCGCCGAGATGCTCGCCGCCATGGGCGTGGGCGAGGATCGCGCCGTCATCGACCCCTCGATCGTGCGCGGCCTGGGCTACTATACCGGCCCGGTCTTCGAGGCCGAGCTGACCTTCGAGATCCTCGACGACAAGGGCCGCAAGCGCCAGTTCGGCTCGGTCGCTGGCGGCGGGCGCTATGACGGGTTGGTCGAACGCTTCACCGGCCAGAAGGTGCCGGCGACCGGCGTCTCCATCGGCGTGGACCGGCTGCTGGCCGCCCTGCGCGCCAAGGGGCTGATGGGCGGCATCGAGCCGGGGCCGGTCGTCGTCACCGTCATGGACCGCGAGCGCATGGCCGATTACCAGGCCATGGCCGCCGAGCTGCGCCAGGCCGGCATCCGCGCCGAGGTCTATCTGGGCAATCCCAAGAACTTCGGCAACCAGCTGAAATATGCCGACAAGCGCAATGCCCCGGTCGCCGTCATCCAGGGCGGCGACGAGGCGGCGCGCGGCGTGGTGCAGGTCAAGGACCTGATCCTTGGGGCGAAGATCGCCGCCGAGGCCAGCCACGAGGAATGGAAGGCCCAGCCCGCCCAGACCGAGGTCGCCCGCGCCGATCTGGTCGCGGAAGTCCGGCGCATCCTGGGATGAGCAAGCGCGAGAAACAGGCCATCGGCCAGCAGATCCTTGCCGCCTTCCGCGCCGCCGGGGCCGAGGAGGTCGCGCCCGACCTGCTGCTGCCGGCCGAGACGCTGCTGGACCTTTATGGCGAGGACATCCGCGCCCGCGCCTATGTGACCCAGGATCCGATCCGCGGCGAGATGATGCTGCGCCCCGACTTCACCGTGCCGGTGGTGCAGATGCACATGGCCAGCGGCGCCGAGCCGGCGCGCTATTGCTATCTGGGCGAGGTGTTCCGCAAGCAGGACCATGGCGAGACCCGGCCCGAGCATCCGCGCGACAACGAATACCTGCAAGCCGGTTTCGAGCTTTTCGCCCGCGACCCGGATGCCGACGCCGAGGTCTTTGCCCTATTCCACCACATCCTCGCGCCCCTGAAGCTGCGGGCGACGATGGGCGATATGGACCTGCTGATGGATGCGGTGCGCGCCCTGCCGCTGTCGGGGGCCCGCCGCGCGGCGCTGCTGCATCACATCTGGCGCCCGCGGCGCTTTGCCCGGCTTCTGGGCCGCTTCGCCGCCCCGGCCGAGGCCCGCGGCTTTCCCGAAACCGCCGCGCCTTGGACCGGGCTGCGTTCGCCGGCCGAGATGCAGGCCCGCATCGACCGGCTGCGCGCCGACGCCGCCGAGGCGCCGCTGCCGTCGCAATGGGTCGCGCGGCTGGAGCGGCTGTTCTCCATCCAGGCGCCAGCTCCCGAGGCGCTGCGGCAATTGCGCGCGCTGGCCTCGGAGATCCCCGACATCGCCGAGGCGGTGGACCGGCTCGAGCGCAACCTGGCGGCGCTGTCGGCGCGCGGCGTCGACGTGGGGGCGGTGCATTTCGACGCCAGCCACGGCCGGCACACGATGGAATATTACGACGGCATGACCTTCAGCTTCGCGGCGGCAGGGCGCGAGGACTGGCCGCCGGTCGCCTCGGGCGGGCGTTACGACGCGCTGGCGGCGGTGCTGGGCCAGGCGCAGGGCCGCTCGATCCCGGCGGTGGGCGGCATCATCCGGCCGGGGCTGGTCTGCGAACTGGGGGGCCAGATCTTGGGGAAAGCAGCATGATCCGGCTGGGCGTGCCGTCCAAGGGGCGGCTGATGGAGCAGACGTTCGACTGGTTCGCCGCCCGCGGCGTGCGGCTGTCGCGGTCGGGCTCGGATCGCGAATATGCCGGCCGGGTCGACGGGGCGGAAAACGTGGCGCTGGTGCTGCTTTCGGCCGGCGAGATCCCGCGCGAGCTGATGGCCGGGCGCATCCACCTGGGCGTGACCGGCACCGACCTGATCCGCGAGAAGCTGCCCGGCTGGCGCAGCCATGTCGAGGAGCTGGCGCCGATGGGCTTCGGCCATGCCGACCTGATCCTGGCGGTGCCGGCCTGCTGGAGCGATTGCGACAGCCTGGACGATTTCGCCACCATCGCCCGGGATTTTCGCGCCGAGCACGGCTTCCGCCTGCGCATCGCCACCAAGTATCACCGTCTGGTGCGCGCCTGGCTTTCGGCGCAGGAGGTGGCGGATTACCAGCTCGTGGACAGCCAGGGCGCGACCGAGGGCACGGTGGCTAACCTGACCGCCGAGGCCATCGCCGACATCACCTCCTCGGGCGAGACGCTGCGCGCCAACCACCTGAAGATCATCGGCGAGGAGCCCATCCTGCGCTCGCAGGCGACGCTGCTGCGGTCCTTGGCGGCGGGGGACGAGGCCGAGCTGCGGGATTTCGCCGCCCGGCTGGGGCTCTAGCAACCGCGGGCGGGGCAGGGGCGTTGTGCCTCGCCACCTGCCACGGAGAAAGATGATGCGCCGCGCCGCCCTGATGCTGATCCTGTCCGCAAGCCCCGTGCTCGCCGCCTCCGAGGAGGCCTGGGAGCGGTTCCGCAAGGATGTCGAGACGGCCTGCAGCGCGCTGGCCCCCGAGGCGGGCGAGACGGCCATCGAGGTCAATCCCTTCGGCTCGGAGAATTACGGCGCGGCGCTGCTGATCACCACGCTGGCCGATGGCGGGGTGGATCGCTACGTCTGCATCTATGACAAGCAGGCCGGGACCGCCGAGCTGACCGCGCCCTTCACGCCGCCGCAGGATGTGGTCGAGCCGCAGGCCGATGCGGCAGGCAATGTCGCGCCGGCCGAGGACACAAGGACGGACGCGCATCTCGTCAAGCCGTGACCTCCGCGCCGACTGCACGGCCGCAGGGTATTTGGAAAACGGAAAGCCGCGGGGTCAGTCCCCGAGTCCGACCAGGGCGCGGGCGAAGTCATTGGCGTCGAAGGCGTCGAGATCGTCGATCTGCTCGCCCACGCCGATGGCATGGATCGGCAGGCCGAAGCGGTCGGCCAGCGCCACCAGCACGCCGCCGCGGGCGGTGCCGTCCAGCTTGGTCATCACCAGGCCCGAGACATCGGCGAGCTTCTGGAAGATCTCGACCTGGCTCAGCGCGTTCTGGCCGGTGGTGGCGTCCAGCACCAGCAGGGTGTTGTGCGGCGCCGAGGGGTCCTTCTTGCGGATGACGCGGACGATCTTGGCCAGTTCCTCCATCAGGTCCTGGCGGTTTTGCAAGCGGCCGGCGGTGTCGATCATCAAGAGGTCGGCGCCCTCGGCCTCGGCCCGGGTCATGGCGTCGAAGGCGAGGCTGGCGGGGTCCGAGCCTTCGGGGGCGGTCATCACCGGCACGCCGGCGCGGCTGCCCCAGACCTGCAATTGCTCGACCGCGGCGGCGCGGAAGGTGTCGCCGGCGGCGATGACGACATTCTTGCCCGCCGCCTTGAACTGGCTTGCCAGCTTGCCGATGGTCGTGGTCTTGCCCGAGCCGTTCACCCCCACCACCAGCACCACCTGCGGGCGCTTGGGATAGATCGGCAGCGGCCGCGCGACCGGGGCCATGATGCGGGCGATCTCGGCTGCCAGCAGCTCCTTCAGCTCGGTGGCCGAGATGCGCCGGCCCATGCGGCCCTCGGCGATATTGGCGGTGACGCGCAGCGCCGTCTCGACGCCCATGTCGGCCTGGATCAGCATCTCCTCGAGCTCTTCCAGCATCTCGTCGTCCAGCTCGCGGCGTGGCTCGGCGCTCGCACCCCCGCCGAAGATCCGGCCCAGCATGCCGGGCCGCGCTGCATCGGCAGGGGGCTGCGCGGCCGGTTCGGCTGCGGCCGGCTTTTCCCCGTCCACGCCTTCCGAGACGATCTCGTCCAGCCCCGCGCCGATCTTCGACGAGGACCGCGTCAGCCGGTCGCGCAGCTTCGAGAAAAACGACATGCACCCATCCTTCTGTCCGTCGCCGGGAACTTAGGCGGTCCGGCCGGAAAGGAAAAGGGCGCCCCGAACCGGACGCCCTTCACCGTTCCCAAAATATTCCGGGGTGTGGGGCAGAGCCCCACGGCAATCAGGCCTTGCCCAGATAGATGTCGACCAGCTTCTGCAGCATCTCCAGCGCATCCTCGCGCGAGCGCTGGAAGCTGTTGCGGCCGATGATCGAGCCGTTGCCGCCGCCGTCGCGGATGGCGCGGGCGTCGTCATAGACCGCATCCGCGCCCTTGGCCGCACCGCCCGAGAACACCACGATGCGGCGGCCGTTGAAGGCCGACTGCATGCAATGCGCGACGCGCTTGGCCTGGGTCGAGATGTCGATGCCCTTGGATTCGTAGACCTTCTTCGCCTCGGGCAGCTCCAGGTGGTCGGTCGAGAGCTTGATCTTGATGACATGCGCGCCGATCAGCGCCGCGATCTGGGCGGCATAGGCGGCGATGTCGATGGCGGTCTCGCCGTCCTTGCTGATCGCCTCGCCGCGCGGATAGGACCAGATCACCGTCGCCACGCCCTTGGCGGCGGCTTCCTTGCGCATCTCGACGATCTCCTCGATCATGTCGAGCGCCATGTCCGAGCCCGGGTAGATGGTGAAGCCGATGGCCGAGCAGCCCAGCCGCAGCGCGTCGTCGACCGAGGCGGTGATCGCCTGGTTCTTGCCGGCGGTGTCCGACATCAGCGAATTGGCCGAGTTCACCTTCAGGATGGTCGGGATCTGGCCGGCGAAGGTGTCGGCGCCCGCCTCGATCATGCCGAGCGGCGCGGCATAGGCGTTCAGCCCGGCGTCGATGGCCAGTTGGTAGTGGTAATGCGGGTCATAGCCGGCCGGGTTCGGGGCGAAGCTGCGCGCCGGGCCGTGCTCGAAGCCCTGGTCCACGGGCAGGATGATCATCTTGCCGGTGCCGGCCAGCTTGCCGGTCATCAGCATGCGGGCCAGCTGGGCCTTCACACCCGGCGCTTCGCCCTCGTAATTGGCGAGGATCTTGCGGACGGTCTCGGTCATCTGCATCGGGAACTCCATGTCTGAATGCCGGCTGATTAGCAGACCCTCCGGTAAGGGCAATTGCGGTTGCGCTAACGGAGGGGGCATCACCCTGCAGCGCGGCGCGGACGGCGGATTCGCGCCCGCCGGGCAAGGAAAAAGGGGCCATAGGGCCCCTTCCTGATGGCTTCGTCGCGCGCGGTCGGATCAGCGCTTCTGCAGCGCCGCCACGCCGGGCAGTTCCTTGCCCTCCATCCATTCCAGGAAGGCGCCGCCCGCCGTCGAGATGAAGGTGAAATCGCCCGAGACACCGGCCTTGTTCAGCGCCGCCACGGTGTCGCCGCCGCCGGCGACCGAGATCAGCTTGCCCTCGCGCGTGAGCCGCGCCGCTTCCTGCGCGGCGGCATTGGTCGCGGCGTCGAAGGGCGGGATCTCGAAGGCGCCGAGCGGGCCGTTCCAGATCAGCGTGCGGCAGGGCTCGAAGACCTCGCGGATCTTCGCCACCGTCGCCGGACCGGCGTCGAGGATCATCGCATCGGCGGGGCAGGCGTCGGCCGCCACCGTCTCGCTTGCCGCGCCGGCCTTGAACTCGCGCGCCACCACCACGTCCACCGGCAGGTGGATGGTGCAGCCGGTCTTGCCGGCCTTCTCGAGGATGTCGCGCGCCGTATCCGCCATGTCGCGTTCGGCCAGCGACTTGCCGACCTCGATGCCCTGGGCGACCAGGAAGGTGTTGGCCATGCCGCCACCGATGACCAGGTGGTCCACCTTTTCGATCAGGTTGCCGAGCAGGTCGAGCTTGGTCGAGACCTTGGCGCCGCCGACCACCGCCACCACCGGGCGCTGCGGATTGCCAAGCGCGGCGTCCAGCGCCTTCAGCTCCGCCTCCATCAGCCGACCGGCGGCGGCGGGCAGCAGCCGCGCGATGCCCTCGGTCGAGGCATGCGCCCGATGCGCGGCCGAGAAGGCGTCGTTCACATAGGCCTGACCCAGCGCCGCCAGCGAGGCGGCGAAGGTCGCGTCATTGGTTTCCTCGCCCGGATAGAAGCGGGTATTCTCCAGCAGCAGCACGTCGCCCCTGGCCAGATCGGCCACGGCGCGCTTGGCGGGGCCGCCGATGGCCTCCTCGGCGAATTTCACCGGCTGGCCGAGCGCCTTTTCCAGCGCCGGGATCACCACCTTCAGGCTCATCGAGTCGACGCGTTTCCCCTTGGGGCGGTCGAAATGCGCCAGCAGCACCGGGATGCCGCCCCGGGCCTGGATGTCCTTGACGGTCGGCACGATCTTTTCGATCCGGGTGGCGTCGGTGACCTGGCCGTTCTCGACCGGGACGTTCACGTCCACGCGGACAAGCACCACCTTGCCGTCAAGCTCCAGGTCGTCGATCGTGTTGAAATCCGCCATGTCCTCGTCCCTTTCCTGATGGGCTTTGGCGCCCGTGCGCGGGTTTTCCCGCATCATGACATTTTCGTCAACCGGCCCCGCAATCATGGACGGCGGCGAACCGCCGGGGTCAATGGCGGCGTTGTATGGGCGGGACGAAATGCTTATGCCTTTGCCCAAGCCATCAGAAGGAGACCCCCATGGCCGAGATCAAGGATCCCGAGAACACGGTCATCATCGAGCTGAAGGACGGCCCGGTGGTGATCGAGCTGCTGCCCGATGTCGCCCCGAAACATGTCGAGCGCATGAAGGAACTGGCCCGGGCCGGGAAATACGACAACGTGGCCTTCCACCGCGTGATCGAGGGCTTCATGGCCCAGACCGGCGACGTGGAACATGCCAACATGGAATCGGGCTACAACCCCGGCCGCGCCGGCACCGGCGGCTCGGACCTGCCGGACCTGCCGGCCGAGTTCTCGCGCCTGCCGCATGACCGCGGCACGCTGGGCGCGGCGCGCTCGATGAACCCGAACTCGGCCAACAGCCAGTTCTTCATCAACTTCAAGGACAACCATTTCCTGAACGGCCAGTATACCGTCTATGGCCGGGTGATCGAGGGCATGGAGCATGTCGACAAGATCGCCCGCGGCGAGCCGCCGGCGAATCCGGACCGGATGATCTCGGTGAAGGTGGCGGCCGATGCGCAGTAAGCTGCTGGCTTCCGCCCTGCTGCTGGCCGTCGGCGCGGCCGCCCATCCGGTCCTGGCCGAGGGCCTGCCGGGCGTCACCGACGGCCCGGGCCCGAACCTGGTGATCGAGGTGGCCGATGCCAAGGGCGCGGCCAAGGGCCGGATCGTCCTGGATCTCTACAACGACAAGGCGCCGAAGCATGTCGAGCGGCTGGTGACGCTGGCGAAGTCCGGCGCCTATGACGGGGTGGTGTTCCATCGCGTGATCGACGGCTTCATGGCCCAGACCGGCGACGTGGAATTCGGCAAGCATGGCGGCGATACCGCGCGGGCCGGCATGGGCGGTTCGGACCTGCCGGACCTGGCGGCCGAGTTCAACGATGTCAGCTTCCAGTCCGGCACCGTGGGCATGGCGCGCTCGCAGGATCCGGACAGCGCCAACAGCCAGTTCTTCATCGACCTGGCGCCGGCGACCTTCCTCGACGGGCAATATACCGTGGTCGGCCAGCTGGTCGATGGCTGGGAGGTGCTGAACGCCGTCAAGAAGGGCGATCCGGCCGCCAATGGCGCCGTGGTCGAGCCCGATTACATGGTCAAGGTGACGGTCGAGGAGTAATCCCGCCGCCCGACCCGGAAGCCCCGCGCCCTGCGCGGGGCTTTTCTTCGACGAGGCCCCGCATGACGACGCTTTACATCGACGCCGACGCCTGTCCGGTCAAACCCGAGGCCGAACGGGTCGCGACCCGGCTGCGCGTGCCGATGGTGCTGGTCTGCAACGGCGGGCTGCGGCCTTCGCCGAACCCGTTCGTGCGGCTGCAGATCGTGCCGGATGGCCCGGACGCGGCCGACAAATGGATCGCCGCGCATTGCGGGCCGGGCGACGTGGTGGTCACCACCGACCTGCCGCTGGCGGACCGCTGCCTCAAGGCCGGCGCGCAGGTGGTGCAGCCCGACGGCGAGGTGCTGACCCCGGCTAATATCGGCCCGCGGCTGGCGACGCGCGACCTGATGCAGGACATCCGCGCCGCCGACCCGTTCCACCAGGGCCGCGGCGGCGGTTTCGGCAAACCCGAGCGGGCGCGGTTTCTGCAGGCGCTGGACCGGGTGATGGCGGCGGCGCTGCGCGCGGGCTAGCATGCGCGCCATGGACAGCGCCCCACAGAGTGATTTCAGGACCCATCATGTTCACGCGCCGATCCGCCCCTTACTGGGCCAGCTTCCTCATCATCCTCCTGGCCGCGGCCTGGCTGCTCTGGATCGGGCGCGAGCCGATCTGCAAATGCGGCTTCGTCAAGCTCTGGCACGGCGAGACGATGAGCTCCGAGAACTCGCAGCATCTCGCCGACTGGTATACGCCATCGCACATCATCCACGGGCTGCTGTTCTATGCTGGGCTGTGGCTGGTGGCGCGTCGCCTGCCTTTCGGCTGGCGGCTGGCGATCGCGACGCTGGTCGAATCCGCCTGGGAGATCGTCGAGAATTCCGACGCGATCATCGAACGCTACCGCTCGGTGACCATTTCGCTGGACTATTACGGCGACAGCGTGATCAATTCGGTCGCCGATATCCTGGCGATGGTGTTGGGCTTCGTGTTGGCGGCGCGGCTGCCGGTCTGGGCCTCGGTCGCCCTGGTGATCGGCTTCGAAGCGCTGACCACCTGGCTGATCCGCGACGGGCTGGCGCTGAACGTGCTGATGCTGCTTTGGCCGCTGGAGGCGGTGAAGGCCTGGCAGGGCGGGTGAGAAGCGGCGGCGAGGGCGCCTGGCCGCGCCCTCGGATGGGTATTGGGGAAACAGTGAAGGGCGGGCGACGGGGCTTTCCCCGGGGTCGGTAGCGGGAGTATTCGGGGAACGAAGACGTCCTGCGTTCCCGCCCCCTTCGCTCACCCCACCTGCACCATGCGGTGCTTCTTCTTGCCGACCGAGACCTTCAGCCCCTCGCCGATCAGCGCCGCGTCGACCGCAAGCTGGGGATCGCTGACGGCCTCGTTGTTCAGCCGCAGCCCGCCCTCGGCGATCAGGCGCTTGGCCTCCTTGCCCGAGGCGGTGATGCCGGTCTGCGCCAGCAGTTGCACGACCGAGACGGGCAGGGCGCCCGCGCCGATCGTCACCACCTCGAGATCGCCGCCGGCGCCGCCCTGCTCGAAGACCTCGCGGGCGGTCGCTTCGGCTGATGCGGCGGCTTCGGCGCCGTGCAGCAGCGTCGTGACCTCATTGGCCAGGATGATCTTGGCGGCGTTGATCTCGGCGCCGGTAAGCGCGCCGAGGCGGTCGCATTCCTCGACCGGAAGCTCGGTATAGAGCTTCAGGAAACGGCCGACATCGGCGTCGGTGGTGTTGCGCCAGAACTGCCAGAATTCGTAAGCGCTCAGCATGGCGCCGTTCAGCCAGACCGCGCCGCCGGCCGACTTGCCCATCTTGCGCCCGTCCGAGGTGGTCAAGAGCGGCGAGGTCAGGCCCCAGATCTCGGCATCCAGCACCCGGCGGGTCAGGTCGATGCCGTTGACGATATTGCCCCACTGGTCCGAGCCGCCCATCTGCAGCCGGCAGTCGTAGCGGCGATACAGTTCCAGGAAGTCGTAGGCCTGCAGGATCATGTAGTTGAATTCGAGGAAGCTCAGCGATTGCTCGCGATCCAGCCGCGACTTGACCGACTCGAAGCTCAGCATCCGGTTGACGCTGAAATGCCGGCCGATGTCGCGCAGGAAGTCGAGATAGTTCAGCCCGTCCAGCCATTCGGCGTTGTTGAGCATCATCGCCTGCCCCTCGCCATAATCGAGGTAGCGGGCGAAGACCTGCTGCATGCCGTCGATATTCGCCTGGATCGCGTCCGGGGTCAGCAGCGGGCGTTCCTCGGACCGGAAGCTGGGATCGCCGACCTTGGTGGTGCCGCCGCCCATCAGGGTAATCGGGCGGTTGCCGGTCTTCTGGAACCAGCGCAGCATCATGATGTTCAGCAGATGCCCGACATGCAGGCTGGCCGCCGTCGCGTCATAACCGATATATGCCGTCACCGGGCCGTTGATCAGGGCGTCGTCCAGCGCCTGCAGGTCGGTGCAGTCCGCCAGATAGCCGCGTTCGATCATCACGTTCAGGAAGTCGGATTTGGCACGGTAGGTCATGGGCTTTTCCTTTCGAATGGCGCGGATATACCGTTGGGGCGAAAAAAGGGAAAGCATGATGATCCGGGCGCTGGGGATGATGTCGGGAACCTCGCTGGACGGGGTGGACGCGGCGATGATCGAGACCGACGGGCGGCGCATCGCCGGCTTCGGCCGCAGCGCCTGGCGCGCCTATTCCGGCAATGAATCCGGCCTGCTGCACGCGGCGCTGGGGCAATGGCGGGACGGGCCGGACGTGGCCGAGGCGGCGGCGCTCTCGGTCGCCGCCCATGCCGCGCTGGCCGAAGGCTTCCCCGAGGCGGAACTGGTCGGCTATCATGGCCAGACGCTGGCGCATGACCCGGGCGGGCGCGGCACGCATCAGGCCGGTGACGGGGCGGCGCTGGCGCGGCGGCTGGGCCGGCCGGTGGTCTGGGATTTCCGCGCCGAGGACGTGCGGCAGGGCGGCGAGGGGGCGCCGCTCGCGCCCTTCTTCCATTGGGCCTGCGCGGAATGGGCCATGGCGCAGGGGCTTTTGCCGCGCGCGCCGGTCGCCTTCCTGAACCTGGGCGGCGTGGGCAACCTGACCGTGGTCGATCCCGCCGCCGCGGCGCCCGAGGCGCCGGGGGCCTGCATCGCCTTCGACACCGGCCCGGCCAATGCGCCGGTGAACGACCTGATGCGCGCGCGCCTCGGGCTGGCGCGGGACGAGGGCGGGCGGCTGGCCCTGCAGGGCCGCCCGGACGAGGCGGTGATCGCCCGCTTCCTGCGCCATCCGCATTTCGCCCGGCCGGCGCCGAAATCGCTGGACCGCGACGCCTTCCCGGCGCTTGCGGCCGAGGTCTCGGGCCTCTCCGATGCCGATGCGGCGGCGACGCTGACCCATGCGGCGGCGGCGGCGGTGGCGGCGGGGCTGGCGCTTCTGGACCGGGCGCCGGAACAGGTGCTGGTCTGCGGCGGCGGCCGGCACAACGCGGCGATGATGGCGGCGCTGGCGGCACGGCTGCAAGCCCGGGTCGCGCCGGTCGAGGCGGCCGGGCTCGACGGCGACATGCTCGAGGCGCAGGCCTTCGGCTGGCTGGCGGTGCGGGTGCTGCGCGGGCTGCCGACCTCGGGGCCCGGCACCACTGGCGCGCCGGGGCCGGTCTGCGGCGGCCGCATCAGCCACCCGCGGGGCCGTTGAATCGGCGCGGTTTTTTCTGCCGGCGGATTTCCGCCTTTGCCTGCTGCGGGCCCGGGGAACCGGGGAACGATGCCGCGAAGGGCGGCGTTTGCCTGCCATGGGACGGCGCCCAAGCCGTCCGTGACGAAAGACAACCGGAAAGGACATCGTCCATGAAACCTCTTGTCATTGCCGCCACGACCCTGGCCCTGGCCGGCGCGGCCTTCGCGCAGACCGAGACCGCCGCGCCGCCGGCGGCGCCGGCCGAGCAGGCCCAGGACGCCGCCACCGCCGCCGAGGGCG
>NZ_JAEHFP010000122.1 GCF_016446475.1 Paracoccus binzhouensis
GACGCCCGGCGCCGGCGGCAGGGCCGCAGCGGATGCGACGGGCGCGCCGCCACCATTCGCCGCGACGGCAGCCGGCTGCGGCGCGGCGGGATCGGGCAGCGGCGCCTTGCGGTCGGCCTGCTCCTTGGGGTTCAGCGGGTCCCATTTCTCGAAGCGCTCGGTCGCACGCTCCAGCGCGTCGAGGCCCAGCCCGCGTTTCGAGGTCAGCGCATTCACGTCCTTGAGCGTCTTGGCCGCGTCATCCAGGCCCGAGGATTTGGCGGCATTCTCCATGGCGGAACTGAACTCGCGCGCCATAGACCGCGCACGCGCGGTGATCCGGCCCAGCGTGTGGAACAGCTTGGGCAGGTCCTCGGGGCCAATGACGATCAGCGCCACCACGCCGATCAGCAGAAGCTCGCTCCAGCCGATATCCAACATACGCGCCGGACCGGGGGATCAGAGCTTGGTCGTGTCGTTCGGCGTCACGTCGCGCAGCGAGCTGTCGGCCACCGTCCGGGCCCGCTCGGCCTCGAGCTGGGCGCGCTCGGCGGCCAGCTCGGCGCGGGCGCGCTCGATGTCGTCGGTGGTCTTCAGCTCGACCTCCTTGACCTCGCCGCGCGCGGCGGCATCGCCTTCCTCGCTGCCTTCCTTCACGCCTTTCTTGAAGGCGGTGATGCCCTTGCCGACCTCGCCCATCAGGGACGAGACCTTGCCGCGCCCGAACAGGACCAGAACGACGATGGCGATCAGCAATAGCGCCATCGGTGAAGGTGCGTGCATGTCATTACCTCCGTGGCAGGGCCCGAAAGCCTTGCGTGTCTTCACATGCTTCCCGATATAGGTGCGGAACGCGCATCACGAAACCCCCAATTCCGTGATCGGACGCATTGACGCGCCGCCGCGCTTCCCCCCGTCCGGAAAGCGGGCCATATTGCGGGAACCATGGACCATATCCAGATCGTCAGCGCCTTTGTCACGCTTTTCGTGGTGATCGACCCGGTGGGGCTGGCGCCGCTGTTCATCGCCCTGACGCGCCAGATGACGCCGCAGCGCCGCCGCCGAATCGGTTGGCGGGCACTGGCGGTGGCGGCGGGGCTGATGACGCTGTTCGGCCTGGCGGGCGAGGCGATCCTGCGAGGCATCGGCATTTCGCTGCCGGCCTTTCGCATCGCCGGCGGGCTGCTTCTGTTCCTGACCGCGCTCGACATGCTGTTCGAGCGCCGCACCGAGCGGCGCGAGGGTCAGGCCCGCGACGATGACGACGACCCCTCGGTCTTTCCGCTGGCGACGCCGCTGCTGGCCGGGCCCGGGGCACTGGCGACCATGATCCTGCTGGTCGGCCAGGACCAGAGCCCGGTCCACACGCTGATGATCCACCTGGTCATGCTGGCGGTGCTGGGCATCGCCGCGGCGCTCTTCGCCATGGCGGGGCCGATCGCCCGGCTGCTGGGGCGCACCGGGACCATGGTGGTCACCCGGCTTTTCGGCATGCTGCTGGCCGCGCTCTCGATCCAGTTCGTGATCGACGGCCTCAAGGGAACGGGGCTGTTCTGATGGGCGAGGAATTCGGCCGGGCCGCCTACCTTGTATTGCTGCTCGTCGCGGTGGGCGGCTTCCTGCTGGTCGAGCTGCGCGCCCGGCCAGGCAAGACCCTGCGCCAGGCAGCGGCCTGGGGGCTGATCTTCATGGGCGCCCTGGCGCTGGCCGGCCTGTGGGAGGACATCCGCAACACGGTCTCGCCCCAGGCCCGGATGCTGGAAGGCGGCCGGGTCGAGGTGCCGCTGGGCAATGACGGCCATTTCCACCTGACCGCACAGGTGAACGGCACCCCGGTCCGCTTCGTCATCGACACCGGCGCCACCACCATTGCGCTGGGACCGCGCGACGCCAGGCGCGTCGGCATCGACCCCGACAGCCTCGGCTATGTCGGCCAGGCCCGGACCGCGAACGGCATCATCGAGACCGCGCCCGTCACCCTCGACAGCGTGACCCTGGGCGAGATCCACGACAGCCGCGTCCCGGCCATGGTGCTGCGCAGCGATCTCGACCAGTCGCTGATGGGCATGTCCTACCTGTCGCGCTTCGCCCGCGTCAGCATCGAGGGCAACCGCCTGATCCTGGAACGCTGACCGGCTTTCTCCGCTCTCCAAATACCCCGGGGGAGCGCGGCACGCGCGGGGGGCAGCGCCCCCTTACTGCCTGCGCTCCCAGCGGCCGCCGGCCTCGGACCAGTATTCCGCCGCCACGCCCTCGGCCACCAGCGCCCGCCATTGCGCGCGGGCGCGCTCCAGCGCCTCGGGGTCGTTGCCGTCGAACAGGATGCAGGCCCGCTCCAGCGCCGCGCATTCCGCGCCCGAGACCTCGGCGCCCTCCAGCGCGATCAGGCAGCGCGCCGCATTGGCCGCCGCCTGGCCCTCGACGGTCAGCAGCACCGGCTGCCGGGCATCATGCGGCCCGCCGGCCAGGCCATGCGGCAGGAAGCCCTCGCCCAGCCACAGTGCCTCGTCCAGCGCCACCTGGCGCGCGCGGTCCCTGCCCCGCAGCTCGACCCGCCAGCCGGCCTGCAGGCTCTTGCCGATCAGCATCGGCACGAGCTGGCCCGGCCCCGAGCGGGTCAGGTGATAGAACAGGGCCGCGCCCATCATTTGCCCTCGAAGCGGTCGCGCACCAGCCGGTCGAGCGTCATCACCCCCCAGCCGCTCGCGCCCTTGGGCGCCAGCGCCGTCTCGGCGGGCGGCAGCGCCACGCCGGCGATGTCCAGATGCACCCAGGGCGTGCCCTCGCGCACGAAGCGCTGCAGGAACTGCGCGGCGGTGATCGAGCCGGCCGGGCGCCCGCCGGTATTCTTGACATCGGCCAGGCGCGAATCGATCAGCTTGTCGTAGCCCGGTCCCAGCGGCAGGCGCCATGCGCCCTCGCCCTCGGCCCTGGCGGCGGCCAGCACCGCATCGGCGAAGGCGTCGTCGTTCGAGAACACCCCGGCATTCTCGTGCCCCAGCGCAATGATCACCGCCCCGGTCAGCGTCGCCAGATCGACCATGGCGGCAGGCTTGAAGCGCTCCTGCGCGTACCAGAGCACATCGGCCAGCACCAAGCGCCCCTCGGCATCGGTGTTGATGACCTCGATCGTGTCGCCCTTCATGGATTTCACGATGTCGCCGGGACGCTGGGCGCGGCCGTCCGGCATGTTCTCGACCAGGCCGACCAGGCCGACGACATTGGCCCTGGCCCTGCGCAGCGCCAGCGTGCGCATGACGCCGGCCACGACGCCGGCGCCGCCCATGTCCATGGTCATCTCCTCCATGCCGGCGGCGGGCTTGATCGAGATGCCGCCGGTGTCGAAGACCACACCCTTGCCGACCAGCGCCAGCGGCGCGGCCTCGCCGCCGCCGTTCCAGCGCATCACCACCACCTTGGACGGGCTTTCCGAGCCCTGGCCCACGCCCAGCAGCGCCCGCATGCCCAGCCGCGCCAGCTCGTCCTCCTCCAGCACCTCGACCTCGAGGCCCAGCTCGCGCATGGCCAGCAGCCGGTCGGCGAAATCGCTGGTGGTCAGCACGTTGGCGGGCTCGTTCACCAGATCGCGGGTGAAGAACACGCCCTCGGCCACGGCGGCACCGTCGCCGGCCGCCCGGGCCAGCGCCTCGGGATCCTTGTGCATGAACACAACCTTGCCGCGCGGCTTGGCCGCGGGCGCCGATTCGGTGGCCGGGGCGCCGCCGTCGGCCGCATCCGACAGCCGCGCATCCTCGGCCGCGCCGCTGCGGCTGGTGGTCACGGCCGGCTCGGCGGGCGCCTCGCCCTCGGCCGCGCCGTTGCCCGCATTCCCGCCATTCCCGGCTTGCTTCGTCTTGTAGGCCGAGAAGTCATAGGCGCGCAGCGCCAGCCCCAGCGCCACCTCGGCCGCGCGCGGGTGGTTGCCGGCCAGGACCAGCGTATCGGCCTTGCCCAGCTTCGCGCCGATGCTCGCCCCCGCGGCGCGCGCCGTGACCAGATCGGCATTCTGCGGCAACGAGACCAGCTGCAGCGCCTCGGCCTTCAGCCCGGCGGGAAAGGCCAGCTCCAGCGCCTTGCCGGGCTTCACGGCCTTCCAGGCATCGGATTCCAGCGCCCGGGCCGCCGCCTCGCGGGTGGCGCGCGGCAGGCCGCCCGGCAACCGCCCGGTCTGCGGCACCAGGATGGCGATCCGCCCCGGCCGCGCGGCCAGTTCGGTTGGGTCCGTGGCCGTGAAGGAAATTTCCACCGGGTGCGTCATGGTCCTGCCTCTCGCGTTGATCCGTCTTGATCCGTCCTGGGCGAAAACTAGTCGCGCAACCCCGCCTTGACCAGAGCCGGGGCTTTCCCAATCCCCGCGCAGCCGCTAATCAATCGGGGTCCGAGCCGCTGAAAGCCCCCATGCCCCGCATCGACCGCTATATCCTGTCGCAATTCCTGACCCTGTTCGGGTTCTTTGCGCTGGTGCTCGTCTCGGTCTACTGGATCAACCGCGCCGTCTCGCTGTTCGAGCAGCTGATCTCGGACGGGCAGACGGCGCTGGTGGTGCTGGAATTCACCGCACTGACCCTGCCGCTGGTCATCTCGGCCGTGCTGCCCATCGCCGCCTTCGCGGCCAGCGCCTATGGCACCAACCGGCTGTCCTCGGAATCCGAGCTGGTGGCGATGCAGGCCGCGGGCATGTCGCCCTGGCGGCTGGCGCGGCCGGTCTTCGTCTTCGGCGTGCTGGTGGCGCTGATGGTGGCGCTGCTGGTGCATGCGCTGGTGCCGATGGCGCGCGGGCGGCTGGCCGACCGCCAGGCCGAGATCGCCCAGAACGTCACCGCGCAATTCCTGCGCGCCGGCAGCTTCCAGTATCCGGTGCGCGGCGTGACGCTGTATATCAGCGAGATCGCCGCCGACGGCCGGCTGATCTATTTCTTTCTTGAGGATGCGCGCGATCCCGCCAACCAGACCACCTATACCGCGACCGAGGCGCTGCTGGTCAGGACCGATGCCGGCCCGCGGCTGGTGATGATGCAGGGCATGGTGCAGAACCTGCGCCGGACGGGCGAACAGCAAAGCCTGTCCGTCACCCGCTTTTCCGAACTTGCCTACGACCTCGGCTCGCTGATCGACCCGGCGGCCAGCCGCAAGCGCGACCTGCGCGCCTATCCGACGCTGCGGCTGCTGGACCCCGACCCCGAGCTTCTGGCCGCCACCGGCGCCACCGCCGACAAGGCCCTGGCCGAGGCGCATGAGCGGCTGGCCAAACCCCTGCAGGCGCCGGTCGCGGCGATGCTGGGCTTTGCCATGCTGCTGCTGGGCGGGTTCAGCCGCTTCGGGGTCTGGCGGCAGGTGGTCTGGGCGGTGATCGCGCTGATCGTCGTGCAGTTCCTCAGCACCGCGGCCGAGAATCAGGTGGCGGGCGACGCCTCGCGCTGGCCGCTGATGTATGTCTCGCCGCTCTTGGGGGCGGCGGCCTGCGTGACGGTGCTGTGGCTGGCCGCCCGGCCGCGCCGTCTGCGCGGCGAAAGCGAAGGCGGGGGGGCGGCGGCATGATCCTTTCGGCCTATGTGGCGCGGCGCTTCCTGCGCATGTTCGTGCTGATCGCCGCCATCTTCGGCGCCATCCTGTTCCTGATCGACATCGTCGAGCAGATCCGCCGCTTCTCGGACGAGAATATCGGCCTGTCGGGCGCGGCGGTGCTGTCGCTGCTGAACATCACCGCCAGCTTCTATTCCATCCTGCCGCTGATGACGGTGCTGGCGGGGATCGCGCTGTTCCTCAGCCTGTCGCGCAGCTCGGAACTGGTGGCGATCCGAGCCTCGGGGCGCTCGGCCCTGCGGGTGCTGGCGGCGCCGGCAGTCACGGCGGCGCTGGCCGGCATCCTGTCGGTCGCGGTGCTGAACCCGATGGTGGCGGGCACCTCGAAACGCTATGACGACGCGGTGGCACGGATGAAAAGCGGCAGCGGCCAGACGATCAGCGTCGGCGACAGCGCGGTCTGGCTGCGTCAGGCGCTGCCGATGACCGGTCCGGACGGGGCCGAGACGGCCGGCCAGGTGGTGATCCAGGCCAGCCGGGCCAGCGCCGATGCCACCACGCTTTACGATGCCACCTTCATGATCTTCGCGCCCGAACAGGGTCCGACCCGCCGCATCGACGCCCGCCAGGCGCGGTTGACCGAGGGGGCCTGGCTGCTCAGCGACGTCAAGGAATGGCCGCTGACCCAGCCCAATCCCGAGGCCATGGCCCGCACCGCGGCCGCGCTGACACTGCCCACCGACCTGACCGCCGCCCGCATCCGCGACAGTTTCGGCAAGCCCGAGGCGATCCCGATCTGGCAGCTTCCGGCCTTCATCAAGGGGCTGGAGCGCGCCGGCTTTTCCGCGCAGCGCCACAAGGTCTGGTTCCAGATGGAGCTGGCGCGGCCGCTGCTGATGGCCGCCATGGTGGCGCTGGCCGCGGTCTTCACCATGCGGCACATGCGCGGGCGCAAGATGGGGCTTCTGGTGCTGGCCGGCTTCGGCTGCGGCATCGCGCTGTTCTTCCTGCGCAACCTGGCGCAGGTGCTGGGCGACAATGGCGGCATCCCGCCGGTGCTGGCCGGCTGGGCGCCGCCCATCGTGGCGCTGTTCCTTGCCCTGGGGGCACTATTGCGGCTGGAGGACGGTTGATGGCGCGCAAGCGACAAAACGGCGGCGCGGCCCGCGCGGCCCTGCTGGCGGCGGTGCTGCTGCCCGGCGCGGCCCTGGGCCAGAGCCTGACCGCGGACGGCCAGACCCTGCCGATCTACGAGGAAAGCGGCAGCCTGTTCGAGGGGCCCGCCGGCCCGGCGCTGGCCCCGACCGAGGATTCCGACAGCAATGCCCGCTTTGCCGACGGCACCGAGGCCGCGCAGACGCCCTCGGTGGCGCGGCCCGGCTCGGTGCGCATCCAGGGCAGCGGCGACGGGGATGCGGCCAGCCCGGCCACGCTGCTGGCCGACCAGGTGACGCTGGATTCCGAGAACCGGCTGACCGCCTCGGGGGGGGTGGTGATCTGGCATCGCGGGGCGCGGCTGATCGCCTCACGGGTGATCTATGACAACGACAGCGGCGCGGCCACGATCGAAGGGCCGATCCACCTGACCCAGCCCGCCCGCGCCGGCACATCGCAGGAAACCATCGTCATCGCCGACAGCGCGCAGCTGGACCCGAACATGCAGGACGGCATCCTGCGCGGCGCCCGGCTGGTGCTGGCGCGCGAGATGCAGCTGGCGGCGCGGCAGATGCGCCGCAGCGAGAACGGCGCCGTGACCCGGCTGGACAACGTCGTCGCCTCGAGCTGCCAGATCTGCGCCGAGGATCCCATCCCGCTATGGGAGATCCGGGCCCGCTCGATCACCCATGACAGCCGCACCCGCAAGCTGCATTTCGATCACCCGCAGTTCCGCGCCCTGGGCCTGCCGATCGCCAGCCTGCCCTGGCTGACAGCGCCCGACCCGACCGTCGAGCGCATGACCGGCTTTTTGCGGCCGCAGTTCCGCACCACCTCGGGGCTCGGCTTCGGCATCAAGCTGCCCTATTTCATCACCCTGGGCGATCATGCCGACCTGACGGTGACGCCCTATGTCGCGGCCTCGCGCACCCGGACGCTGGAGCTGCGCTATCGCCAGGCCTTCCGCAACGGCGCCATGGAATGGAACGGCGCTGTCTCGCGCGACGACATCGAGCAGGGCGAGACCCGCGGCTACCTGTTCGGTGCCGGTCGCTTCGAGCTGCCGCGCGGCTACCTGCTGGGCTTCCAGATCCAGATGGCCAGCAACCGCGCCTATCTGCTGGACTACGACATCTCGGACGCCGACCGGCTGTGGAGCGGCATCACCCTGGACCGGGTGCGCCGCGACCGCATGGTCATGGCCCGGATCGGCAATTACGAATCGCTGCGCGACGACGAGCCGGACGAGTTCACCCCCTCGGTCGTGGCCGATGCGCTGTGGAAGCGGCGCTGGACGCCGGACCGCATCGGCGGCATCGCCAGCCTGGAATGGTCGCTGCACGCGCATCGCCGTTCCTCGGGCGAGGATGTGGTGGGCCGCGACATGGCGCGCGGCTCGGTCAGCCTGGACTGGCAGCGCAGCGAGATCCTGCCGGGCGGCGTCCTGGGCAAGGTCGAGGGCCGGGTCGATGCCGACATCTATCGAATCAACCAGGACAGCGACTACGAGGACTGGGTGGCGCGCGCCGATCCGACGCTGGCGGCCGAGCTGCGCTGGCCGCTGGCCCGTCATTCCGGCGGCGTGACCCATATCATCGAGCCGGTCGCGCAACTGATCTGGTCGCCCGAGCGCGAGGCCGAGGACGACGTGCCGAACGAGGACAGCCGGCTGATCGAGTTCGACGAGGGCAACCTGTTCTCGCTGGACCGCTTTCCCGGCTGGGACGCGCGCGAAACCGGCTGGCGGGCGAACCTGGGCGTCGGCTGGACGCGCATCGACCCTGCCGGCTGGTCCATCGGCCTGACCGCCGGCCGCGTCTTCCGCTCTGACCCCGAGCCTGCCTTCGACGGCACCGGGCCGCTGGCCGGCAAGCGCTCGGACTGGCTGCTCTCGGCCACCTACCAAGGCGCGAACGGGCTGGCGCTGGTGAACCGGGCGCTGTTCGACGACAGTTTCTCGATCAGCCGAAACGAGCTGCGGCTGGGCTGGTTCCAGCCCGGCCTGCAGGTCTCGGCCGGCTATCTCTGGCTCGATTCGGATGAAAGCGAGAATCGCGAGCTGGACGTGTCGGAATTGACCATGGCCGGCGGCTGGCAGGTGGCGCAGGGCTGGTGGGCCACGACCGAGACGCGCTACGACTTCACCGCCGACCGGGCGCAGAAGGCGCAACTGGGGCTGGAATACCGGAACGAATGCGTCACCGTGGAAATGTCGGTGCAACGGCGCTTCACCTCCTCGGACGAGCTGCGGGCCGATACCAGTTTCGACCTGGGCATCCGCCTGGGCGGCTTCGGCCAGCAGAAGGCCGGCCCGGGAACGGTGGCGCGTCGCGCCTGCCTGCGCTAATGTCCGGCAAAACCATGCGGCGAGGGAGCTGATGCGGCGAATTCTTCTGGGGGCGGCGATGGCCGCGATGCTGGCCGGGAGCGGGGTTTCCCCGGCCTTGGCGCAGGGCAATCCGTTCCAGCCGCTGGTCTATGTGAACGATTCGGCCGTCACCCGCTACGAGCTGGACCAGCGCGTGCGCTTCATGCAGCTGCTGCGGGCGCCCGATTCCGATCCGGCCTCGGCCGAAAAGGCGCTGATCGACGATAGGCTGCGGCTGTTCGCGGCCAAGCAGATGGGCATCACCCCCAGCAACGAACAGATCGACGCCGGCTTGGCCGAATTCGCCGGCCGCGCCAATCTGGGGGTCGAGGAATTCACCGCCGAACTGGCCCGCGCCGGGGTCGAGCGCCAAGCCTTTCGCGACTTCATCTCGGCCGGCGTGGTCTGGCGCGAGGTGGTGCGCCAGCGCGTCGTGCCGCAGGTCCGCGTCACCGATGCAGAGGTCGAGCAGGAGCTGAAGAAGATCATCGAGACGCCGCGCACCACCCATGTCGCGCTGTCCGAGCTGATCATTCCCGCCCCGACCGGCCAGGAAGCGCAGGCGATGCAGATCGCGGAATCGCTGGTGCAGAACGTGCGCTCCGAAGGCGATTTCGCCGCCGCGGCCCGGCGCTATTCGGCGACGCCCTCGGCCGAGAACGGCGGCCGGCTGCCCTGGACGCCGCTGGCCAACCTGCCGCCGGCGCTGCAGCCCATCGTGCTGTCGATGAAGCCGGGCCAGATCAGCCAGCCGCTGACCGTCCAGGGCGCGGTGGTGCTGTTCTTCCTGCGCGACACCCGCGGCACGCTGCGCCCCGGCGCGCGCGAGCAGGTGCTGGATTTCGTCCGCTTCCGCCTGTCCGGCGCCGCGGAAGCGAACCGCATCGCCGCCCTGTCGGACACCTGCGCCGACCTGTTCATCCATGCCCGCGGCCTGCCGGCCGAGCAGATCCAGCGCCAGACCCTGCCGCAGGGCCAGATCCCCACCGGCGAGGCGCTGCGCCTGGCAGTGCTGGACGACAACGAATCGACGGTGATCAGCTATGGCGGCGCGGTGACGCTGTTGATGCTGTGCAAGCGCGAGCCGGCGCTGCTGGCGGCAGAAACCCCGCCCGCCACGATCCCGGTCACGGCCGAAGGGGCAGAGGGCGGCCAGGACGGGCAGCCCGCGGCCGCCGATCCCGATGCACTGCCCGGCCGCGACGAGGTGCGCAGCATGATCTTCAACCGCAAGGTCGGACAGGCGGCCGAGAGCTACCTGGCCGAACTGCGCTCGAATGCCATCATCCGCCGGCCCTGAGCCCGGCCGAGGCGAACCGGGGGCGCTTCGCCCCCCGCCCCCCGAGAGTATTTGGAAAACGGAGAAGATGACTGACGCGCGGCCGATCATTCTGACCTGCGGCGAGCCGGCCGGCATCGGACCGGAGCTGGCGCCCAGGGCGCTGGCCTCGGGCGTGCCCTTCGTGTTCCTGGGCGATCCGCGGCATCTGCCCGAAGGCACCGCCTGGAGCGAAGTGGCTGCGCCGGAGCAGCCGGTGGCCCCGGGCGTGCTGCCGGTCCTGCGGCACGACTTCCCGGCGCAGGCGGTGCCGGGCCGGCCCGACCCCGCCAATGCGCCGGCGGTGATCGAGGTGATCGCCCGCGCCGTCGATCTGGCCATGTCCGGCGCGGCCGGCGGCATCTGCACCCTGCCGATCAGCAAGGAAGCGCTGAAGCGCGGCGCCGGCTTCGCCTTTCCCGGCCATACCGAATACCTGGCGCATCTGGCCGGCGACGTGCCGGTGGCGATGATGCTGGCCTCGACCACGGCAGAGCCGCCCTGCCGCGTGGTGCCGGTCACCATCCATATCGCGCTGAGCGAGGTGCCCGGGGCGCTGACGCCCACGCTGCTGGAGCAGGCGATCCGCATCACCGACGCCGCCCTGCGCCGCGATTTCGGCATCAAGGCCCCGCGGCTGGCCGTTGCCGGGCTGAACCCCCATGCCGGCGAGAACGGCGTCATGGGCGAGGAGGAGGCCCGCTGGATGGCACCGCTGCTTGCCCGGCTGCGCGGCGAGGGCTTCGACCTGGCCGGCCCGCTGCCCGCCGACACCATGTTCCATCCCGCGGCCCGCGCGCGCTATGACGCGGCGCTTTGTGCCTATCACGACCAGGCGCTGATCCCGATCAAGACGCTGGATTTTGCCGGTGGGGTGAACGTGACGCTGGGCCTGCCCTTCGTGCGCACCTCGCCCGATCACGGCACCGCCTTCGACATCGCCGGACGGGGCATCGCCGATGCGCAAAGCGTCATCGCGGCGCTGCGCATGGCCCATGACATGGCGGGCCGGCAATGAGCGCCATCGACGGGCTGCCGCCGCTGCGCGAGGTCATCGCCCGGCACGAGTTGCGGGCGAAGAAGCAGCTGGGGCAGAACTTCCTGCTGGACCTGAACCTGACCGCCAAGATCGCCCGGGCGGCGGGCGACCTGACGGGCTGCGACGTGATCGAGGTCGGGCCGGGGCCGGGCGGGCTGACCCGCGGACTGCTGGCCGAGGGGGCGCGGCATGTGCTGGCCATCGAGAAGGACGAGCGCGCCCTGCCCGCCCTGGCCGAGATCGCCGCCGCCTATCCGGGCCGGCTGGAGGTCGTCCATGGCGATGCGCTGGAGGTCGATCCGCTGGCGCATCTGACGCCGCCGATCCGCATCGTGGCGAACCTGCCCTATAATGTCGGCACCGAACTGCTGATCCGCTGGCTGACGCCGCCGGCATGGCCGCCCTTCTGGCAGTCGCTGACGCTGATGTTCCAGAAGGAGGTGGCCGAGCGCATCGTGGCCCGGCCGGGCGGCAAGGCCTATGGCCGGCTGGCGGTGCTGGCGCAATGGCGCAGCGAGGCGCGGATCGTCATGACCCTGCCGCCCGAGGCCTTCGTGCCGGCGCCCAAGGTGCATTCTGCGGTCGTGCAGCTGACCGCCCTGCCCGAGCCGCGCTTCCCGGCCGACCCGGCGGTCCTGAACCGCGTCGTCGCGGCGGGGTTCAACCAGCGCCGCAAGATGCTGCGCGCCTCGCTGAAGGGACTGCATCCGCGCATCGAGGAGCTGCTGGTCGAGGCCGGCATCGCGCCGACAGCCCGGGCCGAGGAGATCGGCCTGGAGCAGTTCTGCGCGCTGGCGCGGGGACTGGCCGCCGCGCCGCGCTGACGCTTACTCGCCGGAAGCCTTCTCGGCCGGTGCCTTGGCGCCCTCGGCCGGCTTCTTGCGGCTGCGCGGCGCGCGCTGAGCCGTGCCGGTGCCGGCCGCCGCGCGGCTGCGCCGACGCGGGGCGGG
>NZ_JAEHFP010000123.1 GCF_016446475.1 Paracoccus binzhouensis
CGGCCTCGGCCGCCGCCTCGCGCGCCAGCCGGGCGGCGGCGCGGTTCAGCGCGGCCACCCGCCCCTCGGCCCTGGCCAGCCGCAGCCGGCTGGCATTGGCGCCGAAGCTGTTGGTCAGGATGATGTCCGCGCCCGAGGCGATCATCTGCCGGTGCAGCTCGCGCACCCTGTCGGGATGGGCTTCGCACCACAGGTCCGGCGCCTGTCCCGGCGCCAGGCCCATGTTGTAGAGATTGGTCCCGGTCGCCCCGTCGGCCAGAAGCCATGGGCGTTCGCCGAGCATCCTCGACAGCTGGTCAGGCATGGTGTTTCCCGTTCTGCGGCAGGATCGGGGAAGCTTAGCCCATCCCGCCGGGAAGTCATTGAGGCTTTTGCGGCCGCTCAGTGCGAGCGGATCATGCCCATGATGTCCTTGGTGCGCTCGACGATCGGCGCGGCGATGGCCTGCGCCTGGCCGGCGCCACGGCCCAGGATGCGGTCGATCTCGGCCGGGTCGGCCATGAACTCGGTCATTCGCCGGGTGATCGGTGCCAGCGCCTCGACCGCGACCTCGGCCAGCGCCGGCTTGAAGGCGCCGAAGCCCTGGCCCTCGAACCGGGCCAGCACCTGCTCGGCCGTCTCGCCCGAAAGCGCGGCATAGATGTTGACCAGGTTCCTGGCCTCGGGCCGGTTCTTCAGCCCTTCCATGCTGCCCGGCAGCGGCTCGGCATCGGTGCGCGCTTTGCGGATCTTCTGCGCGATGGCATCGGCATCGTCGGTCAGGTTGATGCGGCTGGCATCCGAGGGGTCGGATTTCGACATCTTCTTGGAGCCGTCGCGCAGGGACATGACCCGCGTCGCCGCGCCCTCGATCATCGGCTCGGTGATCGGGAAGAAGTCGACGCCATAATCGTGGTTGAACTTGGCGGCGATGTCGCGGGTCAGCTCAAGGTGCTGCTTCTGGTCCTCGCCCACCGGCACGGCGGTGGCGTGATAGGCCAAGATGTCGGCGGCCATCAGCGAGGGATAGGCCAGCAGGCCCAGCGACGAATTCTCGCTGTTCTTGCCGGCCTTGTCCTTGAACTGGGTCATCCGGTACATCCAGCCCACGCGCGCCACGGTGTTGAAAAGCCATGCAAGTTCCGCATGCTGCGCGACCTGGCTCTGGTTGAACAGGATCGAGACCTCGGGGTCCACGCCCGAGGCCATGAAGGCCGCCGCCACCTCGCGGGTGTTGTGCCTGAGCTTCTCGGGTTCCTGCCAGACGGTGATCGCGTGCAGGTCCACGACGCAATAGATCGTCTCGGCCCCCTTGCCCTGATAGTCCGCAAAGCGTTTCAGCGCGCCCAGATAGTTCCCCAGCGTCAACCCGCCCGAGGGCTGGATGCCGGAGAAGATGCGCTTGGCGAAGCTCGTGGTCATGGCACTACCTGCTTGGAAAATCCCGGTGGCTGGCTTACCTCTTGGCCCGGTCGGGCGCAACCGCCCGCAAGGAGGGCTTGCGCAACTGCCCACTGGAAAGGAGCCTCGATGCGTCCCGGTTACGATGAATCGCCAATCAATCCCGTGCCCGCCGTGGTCTGGATGCTCGCCCTGCCGATCATCGCCAGCGAAGCGGTGTTCGGCCTGGCCCAGATGGGCTTCCTCGGCGGGGGCGGGCAGGGCGCGGGTCTGGCCATGCGCCAGATCGCGGTCGAGCGCACCGCCTATATCCCCGAATTCGTGCTGCGGCTGTGGCAGATGAAGCTGTTCCTGCTGGACCAGAGCTGGCGCATCCTGACCTATCCCTTCGTGCATCTGTCGCTGACGCACGCGCTGTTCGTCCTGGTCTTCACGCTGGCGCTGGGGAACCTGATCGCGAACCAGTTTCGGCCTTGGGCGGTCGCAGCGCTGTTCTTCGGCTCGGCCATCGGCGGGGCGCTGGTCTATACGCTGGCGGCGGGGCTTCTGCCGCAGGTCCGCTTCCAGCCGCTGATCGGCGGCTATCCGGCGGTCTACGGCTTCGTCGGTGCCTTCACCTTCCTGCTCTGGACCCGGCTGGGGCAGGAGAACGCGAACCGCCTGCGCGCCTTCACGCTGATCGGCATGCTGCTGGCCTTCCAGCTGGTCTTCGGCATCCTGTTCCAGGACGGCAGCCTGACCTGGATCGCCGAGATCGCCGGCTTCTGCTGCGGCTTCCTTCTGTCCTTCGTGCTGGTGCCGGGCGGGATCGGGCGCGTGATGCGCCAGATCCGTCAGCGCTGACGCCGCAAGCCCGCGCGCAGGTCCGAGGGCCGGAACGCGCCCAGCACCAGCGCCGCCGCGCCATAGGCCGCCATGCCGCCCAGGACCAGCGCGGCCAGCGTCAGGTAACGGGTTCCGGGCTGCTCCAGCGTGTCGCCCAGGGCCAGCATCAGGCCCCAGATCACTGCGCCCATGACCGCGGATGCCGCGCAGATGCGGGGCAGGCGGTGTCGGAAGCGGTCGTCGAGCTCGGCCGCCTCGCCGAAGGCCTTCGTGCCGCGCCAGAGCTGCGCCGCCATGGTCCAGCCGGCGACGGTGGTGCCCCAGGCGGCGGCGGAAAAGCCGATGAAGGGCGCAAGCCCCAGCGCCACCACCGCGTTGACCACCATGGACCAGACCGCGAAGCGGAACGGGGTGCGGGTGTCCTCGCGGGCGAAATACAGCGGCTGCAGCACCTTTTGCAGCACGAAGGCCGGCAGGCCGAGGCCGTAGATTGCCAGCGCTACGGCGGTCGGCCCGACATCGGCGGCCAGGAAGGCCCCGCGCCGGAACAGCACCGAGATCAGCGGATAGGCCATCACCACCAGCGCCACGGCGGCGGGCACGGTCAGGAACAGCGCGAATTCGGCGGCGCGGTTATAGGCATGGCGGCCGCCGCCGGTATCGCCGTTCTTCAGCCGGCGCGAGATGTCGGGCAGAAGCACGATGCCGATGGCGATGCCCACCACGCCCAGCGGCAGCTGATACAGCCGGTCGGCATTGGTCAGCCAGGCGATGGCGCCGTCGAAGAACGAGCCGACCTGCCGCCCGACCAGCAGGTTGATCTGCACCACGCCGCCCGCCAGCACCGCGGGCGCGGCCACGGCCAGCAGGCGCCGCATGTCCGGCGTCAGCCGCGGCCGGCGCAGCCGCAGCGCAAAGCCCATGCGCTTCGCTGCCCACCAGACAGTGAAGAGCTGCGCGATGCCCGAGACCGGGGTGGACCAGGCCATGGCCAAGCCCATGTCCCAGCCCCGCCAGTCGGCCAGCAGCATGGCCGTGATCAGCACGAAATTCATCAGAACCGGCGCCGCGGCGGCGGCCATGAAGCGCCCGCCGGCGTTCAGCAGCCCCGAAAGCAGCGCCGTCAGCGAGATGAACAGGATATAGGGAAAGCAGATGCGGCCGTAGATCACCGCCAGTTCGAAGCGCTCGTCGCCCTTGAAGCCCGCCGCCTGCATCAGCACCAGCCAGGGCATGACCAGATGCGCGACCAGCGAGACGACCAGCACCACCGAGAACAGCCCCGAGAAGGCCTCCTCGGCAAACCTGCGCGGGTTCTCGCCGCTTTCCAGCCGCTTGGCGAACATCGGCACGAAGGCAGTGTTGAAGGCGCCCTCGGCGAAGAAGCGGCGAAACATGTTGGGCAGGGTGAAGGCGACGATATAGGCCTGCGCCACCGGGCCGGTGCCCAGATAGGCGGCGATCATCACGTCGCGGACGAAGCCCACCACGCGGCTGCCCAGAGTCCACGCCCCCACCGAGAGAAAGCCCCGGATCAGTCTTATCGGTTGCATCTTTGGTCCCTCAGAACGTCCCGCCCAGCGGTCGCTCGGCCTTTTCGGCCCGTTCGGTGCCGTCCTTGATCGCCTGGCGCAGCTTCTTTTCCAGTGACTCGCGGCGCCCGGCCTGGTGCAGCTTCAGCCCGAACATGTCCTTGACATAGAAGGTGTCCACCACCTGCGCGCCGAAGGTGGCGATCACCGCGCTGGCGATCTGGATGTGGTTGTCGGCCAGGGTCCGCGTCAGATCATAGAGCAGGCCGGGCCGGTCGCGGGTATCGACCTCGATCACCGTATAGACGTCGGATGCCTCGTTGTCGAAGGTGACATGGGTCGGGAAGCGGAAGGCGGCCTCGCGTTTCCTGGGCTTGTCGCGGCCGGCCAGCGCCTCGCGCGCGACGATCTCGCCGCCCAGGGTGCGCTGGATCATGGTGCGCAGCCGCGGCAGCCGGTCGGCGGCATAGGGATGGCCGTCGGCATCCTGCAGCCAGAACACCGCCGTCGCGAAACCGTCCTTGGTGGTATAGGTGCGCGCGTCGACGATGTTCGCCCCCACCAGCGCCAGCGCCCCGGCCATGCGCGAGAAGATGCCGGGATGGTCGGCCAGCACGAAGGCGGCGCGGGTGGCGTCGCGGTCGGTGTCGGGATGCAGGTCGGTGCGGATCTCGTCATCGCCCAGATCCTTCAGCATCTCGGCAAAGACGTAATGCGTCTCGGTCGGCAGGCCCGGCCAGTAATTGTCGTAATGCCGGCCCAGTTCCGCCTTGATCGCCCGGGGTTCCCAGCCCTTGGCGGTCAGCAAGTGCCGCAGCGAGCGCTTGGCCTCGCCGGTGCGCTTGTCGCGGTTCACCTCCTCGAGGCCGTTTTCCAGCGCCGCCGCGGTTTCCTGGTGCAGCTTGCGCAGCAGCATCGCCTTCCAGTTGTTCCAGGTGCCAGGGCCGACGCCGCGGATGTCGCAGACCGTCAGCACCAGCAGCATGTCGAGCCGCCTGGTCGTCTTCACCGCCTTGGCGAAGTCGCGCAGCGTGCGCGGATCGGCGATGTCGCGCTTCTGCGCCACGTCCGACATCAGCAGGTGGTTGCGGATCAGCCATTCGATGGTCTCGATCTCGTCCGCCGGCAGGCCGAAGCGGGTGCAGATGCGCCGTGCCAGCCGGGCGCCCAGGATCGAGTGGTCCTCGGCCCGGCCCTTGCCGATGTCGTGCAGCAGCACCGCCAGGTAGATCACCCGCCGGTTCACCTTGCCCCGCATGATCCTGCTGACCACCGGCAGGTCCTCGGCATCATCGCCGCGCTCGATGGCGGCCAGGGCGGCGACGCATTGGATCAGGTGCTCGTCCACCGTATAGTGGTGATAGACGTTGAACTGCATCATCGCGACGACCGGCGCAAATTCGGGGATGAAGGCGGCCAGAACGCCCAGCTCGTTCATCCGCCGCAGCGAGCGTTCCGGGTTGCCGTGCTTCAGCAGCAGGTCCAGGAAGATGCGCACCGCCTCGGGGTCCTGGCGCATGCGGTCGTCGATCATTTCCAGATTGGCCGCGACGGCGCGCATGGCTTCGGGATGGATCAGGATGCCAGTGCGCAGCGCCTCCTCGAACAGGCGCAGGATGTTCAGCGGGTCGGACAGGAACTGCTTTTCGTCCATGAAGGTCAGCCGGCCACGATCCACGCGGAAGCCGGCGCGGACCCGGCGGCGGCGCTGGAACAGCAGGTTCATGATCGGCGCCTTGTAGAGATGCCGTGCCTCCAGCGCGACCAGGAAGACCCGGGTCAGCTCGCCCACCCTGGTCGCGTGCAGGAAATAGTCCTGCATGAAGATCTCGACCGCGCGGCGGCCGCCCAGGTCGCGATAGCCCATGCGCTTCGCCACCTCGACCTGCATGTCGAAGGTCAACTGGTCCTGCGGCCGGCCAGCGATCAGGTGCAGGTGGCAGCGCACCGCCCAGAGGAAATCCTCGGCCTGCCAGAAGGTCAGGTGCTCCTCGCGGGTGAAGAAGCCCAGGTCCACCAGTTCCACGGCGCGGTCGACCCGGTGGATATATTTGGCGATCCAGTAGAGGGTCTGCAGGTCGCGCAAGCCCCCCTTGCCCTCCTTGACGTTGGGCTCCAGCACATAGCGCTGGCCGCCCTGGCGGCGGTGGCGCTCGGCGCGCTCGGCGAGCTTGGCCTCGATGAACTCCGGGACCGTGTTGTCGAACAGATCGGCCCAGAGCCGGTCGCGCAGGGTCTCGGCGGTGGCGGCATGGCCGCAGACCAGCCTGTGCTCCAGCAGGCTGGTGCGGATGGTGATGTCGCCGGCCCCCAGCCGCAGGCAGTCGTCGACCGAGCGCGTGGCCTGGCCGATCTTCATCTTCAGGTCCCAGAGCATGTAGAGCATCGATTCCACGACGCTCTCGACCCAGCCCGAGATTTTCCATGGGGTCAGGAACAGCAGGTCCACGTCGGATTGCGGTGCCATCTCGGCGCGGCCATAGCCGCCGATGGCCAGCACCGCCAGCCGCTCGGCATCGGTGGGAGTGGTCACCGGATGCAGGATGGTGGTGGCGACGTGATGCACGGCGGCGACCGTGGCATCGGTCAGGCTGGCGATGGCGCGCACCGTCTCGCGCGCCGCGCGGGGATGGGACATGAAGCCCGCTGCGATGTCGGCCATGGCGGCGCTGCGGGCCGCGGCCAGGATCGCCACCGTGCGGGCGCGGATCTCCCGCGGCTCCGAGACCGCGGCCAGCGCCCCGGTCAGCGCCGGCAGGAAGCTTTCGGGGCTGAACAGCGAATGCGCCCCGGGCAGGGCCGGGGCGCTTTGCGGCAAGGTTTCGCTATCCCTGGCGCTCAAGATCAGAACCCGAAGCCGCCGAAGCTGCGCGGCGCCGGATCCAGCACCACCACCTGGCCGCCGCGTACGGTGGCCACGGCCAGCGCCCGCTCGTTGGTGCCGTCCCGCTTCAGGCGGAAGGCGCCCGAGACGCCGGCAAAGCCCGCGTTCTGCGTCAGCCCCGAGGTGGTCAGCGCATTGCGCTTGCCGGCCCGCACCAGCGCCGCGATGGCCGAGACGCCGTCATAGGCCAGCGAGCCCAACTCGTGCGGGGTCTCGCCATGGGCGGCGCGGTAGCGCTGCTCGAACTGCGCCTTCATGGTGGTGTCGGGAATGGCGAACCAGCCGCCCTGCACGCCGCGCAGCTGCAGCCGGGCCGAGGGCTGGTCCCAGCGCGTCAGCCCCATCATCTGCACCGTGGCCGAGGTGACGCCGGCATCGGCCAGCCTGTCGGTCAGATAGGGCAGCACAGCGCCCTGGTTCGCGGTCAGGAACACCGCATCGACATTGCCCGACAGCGCCGCCGAGGCGACGTTCGGCACGATGCCGTCGATGCCCTGCTTGGACAGCGGATGCACCGCCGTGCCCGCCAGGGTGGCGCCGTTCTTCTGGATGGCGCGCTGGATGGCGCGGGCGCCGACCTGGCCGGCGGCATCGTCCTCGGCCACCATCAGGATGCGGCGCTTGCCGTGCCGGACGCCGTATTTCACCAGCCGGTCGGCGACGTTGTCGAAGGTGTTGCCCAGCACGAAGACATTGCCGCCGGCGATGTCGGTATTGTTCGAGAAGGACAGCACGTTCACGCCGCGCGGCGCCATGGCATTGCCGACGGCATTGGCGCTGTCGGCGAAAAGCGGGCCCAGGATGATCTTGGCGCCCTCGTCCACGGCACGGTTGGCCATGGCGACGGCGGCGCCGGGCTCGGAGCCGGCGTCATAGACCCGCAGGTCGATGGTCGCGCCCCGCGCATCGGCGGCGGCCATCCTGGCGGAATTGGCCAACGACCGCGCCAGCCAGTCCAGGTCGGTGCTGCCCGTGCCCCCCGGTACCAGAAGCGCCACCGGCACCGGCTGCGACGGGTCGATGCTCTGGCCGGCCTGCGGGCCCGAGGCCCCCATCTCGATGGGCTGGCAGGCGGCAAGCGTCACGGCGGCAAGGACAGCTCCGACGCGCGCCAGCGGACGGCGCAGGTCGAAGGCGCCGCGGATCGTTTTCAGGACGGTCATGGCGTGATTCCCTGTTGGATCGAGGCTGGGGGTTTGATGAGGGCAGGTTATTGGCATATTCCGGGCATGGCAACTTGCCCCGGCACAGAGAAAGGGATCCGCGATGGAGGATGGCGCCAGCACAACCGGGACAGGCGCGCGGCCGGTTTCCCTGTCCGTCTCGGCCGCCCCGCCCGAGCCGGGGCTCTACCTGGTCGCGACCCCGATCGGGGCGGCGCGCGACATCACGCTCCGGGCGCTCGACGTGCTGAACACGGCCGATCTTCTGGCCGCCGAGGATACCCGCAACCTGCGGCACCTGTTGGACATTCACGGCGTTCCGGTCCGGGGCCGGCGCCTTCTCGCCTATCACGACCACAATGCCGACCGGGCCCGGCCGGCGATCCTCGCGGCGCTGAGCGAGGGGAAGGTGGTGGCCTATGCCTCGGATGCCGGAACGCCGCTGGTCGCCGATCCGGGCTACCGGCTTGCGCGGGATGCCGCCGAGGCCGGATTCGCGGTGCGCGCACTGCCCGGGCCTTCGGCGGCGCTGGCGGCGCTGTCGGTCTCGGGCCTGCCCAGCGACCGCTTCCTGTTCGTGGGCTTTCCGCCGGCCGCCGCCGGCGCACGGCGGAAATGGATCGAGAGCTGGCAAAGGGTCGATGCGACGGTGATCGCCTTCGAAAGCCCGAGGCGCGTTAAGCAACTGTTGGAGAACTTGTGCGAGAGTGAGGCGAATCGGTCTACGGTGATCTGCAGGGAACTGACCAAGAAGTTCGAAGAGGTGATGCGGGGCAGCGCGGCGGAACTGGTCGAGAGAATCCCCGCAGAAGGGTTGCGCGGCGAGGTGGTGGTGCTGTTCGGGCGCCCCGAACCCGTCGCCGCGGATGAAGGCAGCCTGCGTGTGGCTCTGGAAGGGTTGCTGGGCACGCTGTCAGTCAAGGAAGCGGCGGCAGAGGTCGCGGCAAGGTTCGGTTTGCCCCGGCGCGAGGTCTATGCGCTGGCGGTCGAGATGAAGAGGGAACGGGAATGAAGTTCGAAAGGATCTCGGGGGGCACCCCCGTTCCGGCCGATTGCGTCAGGGCAAGGCGGGGTGCCGTCGCCTGGTCCGCCGGCCGTTTCGCCGAGGAATCGGTGGCCCGGGAATATCGCCGCCGCGGCTACGAGGTGCTGGCCGAGCGCTGGCGCGGCCGGGGCGGCGAAATCGACCTGATCCTGCATAAGGATGAGGAATATGCCTTTGTCGAGGTGAAGGCGTCGCGCTGCCACCGCCGCGCGGCCGCGCGGATCGGCGACCGGCAGATCGCCAGGATCTGCCGGGCGGCGCTGGAATATTGCGGGCGGCTGCCTGCCGGGCTGCTGACCGCGATGCGCTTCGACGCCGCGCTGGTCGATCAGTTCGGCCGGGTCGAGATCATCGAGAACGCCTTCGGCATGAACTGATCGCAGCGGCTTGCAAACCCGGCCCCCGCGCGCGACAAGATCGCTCGAAACAGGCTGGGGATGATGGCATGAGTCTTTACGTGGCCCTGCAGATGGACCCGATCGAACAGGTCTCGATCGACGGTGACAGCACTTTCCGGCTGGGGCTCGAGGCGGAGGCGAGGGGGCATCGGCTGTTCCAATACACCGCCGACCGGCTGAGCTATAGCGAGGGCAGGGTCCTGGCCCGCGGCCGCCCGGTCACCCTGCGGCGCGAGCCGGACAATCATGTGAGTTTCGGCGATTGGGCCGAGGTCGACCTGTCCGAATTTGACGTCGTCTGGCTGCGGCAGGATCCGCCTTTCGACATGGGCTACATCACCACCACGCATCTGCTGGACCGGGTGCATCCCTCGACCTATGTGGTCAACGATCCGTTCTGGGTGCGCAACAGTCCCGAGAAGCTGCTGGTGCTGGATTTTCCCGAGCTAACGCCGCCGACGCTAATCACCCGCGACCTGGCGCAGATCCGTGCCTTTCGCGAGCGGCACGGGGATTTCATCCTCAAGCCGCTTTACGGCAATGGCGGGGTCGGCATCTTCCACATGCGGCCCGATGATCCCAACCTGTCTTCGCTGGTCGAAACCTTCCTGTCGAGCAGCCGCGAGCCGATCATCGCGCAGAAATACCTGCCCGCGGTGGTCAGGGGCGACAAGCGCATCATTCTGGTCGATGGCGAGCCGGTGGGTGCGATCAACCGCGTGCCGGCGGCAGGCGAGGCACGGTCCAACATGCATGTCGGCGGCCGTCCCGAGAAGATCGGCCTGACCGAGCGCGAATACGAGATCTGCGCCCGCATCGGCCCGGTCCTGCGCGAGAAGGGGCTGCTGTTCACGGGTATTGACGTGATCGACGGCTGGCTGACCGAGATCAATGTGACCTCGCCCACCGGCATCCAGGAGCTTGAGCGGTTCGACGGCATCAACGCCGCGGCGCTGATCTGGGAGGCGATCGAGCGCCGGCTGGCCGAAAGGGGCTGACGGCGGTTCGCCCGGGGTGCGCCGGGTGGACCGGTGCGCCGGGCGGATCATCGTTCGATTGCGCGGCTGTTTTCCGGCGGAACACCCTGCTCGATGCCATTCCGGGCGACGGCCCGGTGTGGTGCGGAGCAGGGCGATTCTCATCGGTTGGAGAATGCTCAGCCGGAAGCGGGATGAAGCCCTGCGCTTGAACGTCCCGCTGGCCGGAACCGTGGCTCATGGACCGGCCAGCCGCGTAGATTGAAGTGCGGACCCGATTGGGTGCGACCATATGCCTGCCGATGCGAGGGCTGCCGCGGCCAGGAAGGTGGGTGCGTGATTCCCGAATCGGGCGGGGCTGCGGCGGAACTGCTTGCACTTGCAGAGGAACCGCTCGGTCAGCCGCGACGGCGGTCGAGGCCGGGCGGGGCGCGGGTTGGGACATCGGCCACTCTGTCGCGAGAGGGTGCCCGCCACGACCATGCCGGGCGGCAAGGCGTCGAGCGAGATCGGGGCAGCCGTCTTGCCAGGGGCACCGGGGCGCAGGGCTAGCCGTCCTGACCGGTGCTCTCGGCTCCTGATTCTCGGCCCGCCACGAGACGGGTGTCTGTCGGCAGTCGAGCAACTGACCGGAAGCTCGGCGGTTTGGTGCTCCACCTGGACGCCCGGATGCCGCGCGTTCGGCCTTGGCGCTGCAACTGGTGCAGAAAAAGAAGGCCTTGGCTGATGGCGTGAACCTGCCGCCCGCATCCTGGTTGGGCATGGAGCTGGATCCGCAAGGATTGCGGTCAGCGCCATGCCAGATCGCCGAAATTTTCAACTAAATCTTATATTTGATCAAAATATATCCTGTCCCAGAGCGCCCGCGAGATGCTGGGGCAGGTCGGCATGCAGAACGCAGGCACAAGACGTTCCGGCCCGGCCCGAGGCCGGAGAATTCGGCGTCCCCTTTCAATCCGGCCGGCCGAAGGGCAGGCGGTAGGACAGCGCCTCGGCCAGGTGCGGCTGGCGGATCGCCGGCGATTGGTCCAGGTCGGCAATGGTCCTCGCGCTGCGCAGGATGCGGTGGTAGCCGCGCGGCGTCAGGCCCAGCCGCTCGGCTGCCAGCGCCAGCAGTGATCGACATTCGCCGCCAAGCGGTGCGATCTCCTCGAGCAGCCGGCCCGAGGCGTCGGCATTCACCCGCGCCGTCGGATGGCCGGTGAAGCGTTCCGCCTGCAGCGCCCGGGCGGCGGCGACCCGTTCGGCAACGCTGGCCGAGCTTTCGCCGGTCGCCGGCAGGCCCAGATCCTCGATGGCGACCTGCGGCACCTCGATGCGCAGGTCGAAGCGGTCCATCATCGGCCCCGAGACCCGGCCCAGATAGTCCGACCCGCAGCGCGGCGCCTTGGAACAGGCGCGCGCGGCGTCCGCGATCTCGCCGCAGCGGCAGGGATTGGCGGCGGCGACCAGCAGGAAGCGCGCCGGATAGCGGATATGGGCATTGGCGCGCGAGACATGGATCTCGCCGGTCTCGATGGGTTCGCGCAGGGCGTCGATGACCCGGCGCTCGAATTCCGGCAGCTCGTCGAGGAACAGCACGCCGTTATGCGCGAGGCTCGCCTGGCCTGGCCGGGCGTTGCGGCCGCCGCCGACCATCGCCGCCATCGAGGCGGTGTGATGCGGCTGGCAGAAGGGCGCCATGCGCGAGATGCCGCCCTCGGCCAGCAGCCCGGCGACGGAATGGATGATCGAGGTCTCCAGCGCCTCGGGTGGGGTCAGCGGCGGCAGGATGCCGGGCAGGCGGGTCGCCAGCATGGACTTGCTGGCGCCGGGTGGGCCGACCATCAGCAGGTGGTGCCGGCCGGCTGCGGCGATCTCCAGGGCGCGGCGGGCGCGTTCCTGGCCCTTGACCTCGGAAAGGTCGGCCTCGTGCACGGTTTCGGCCAGTTCGCCCGGTGCGGCGCGGGCCAGGGGGGCGCGGTCGGTCAGGTGGTCGACCGCCTCGCGCAGGGTGCGGGGGGCAAAGACCGGCACCGCGCCGACCCAGGCGGCCTCGGCCCCGCAGGCGCGCGGCACCAGCAGCGCCCGGCTGTCCTCGGCCGCGGCCATGGCGGCGG
>NZ_JAEHFP010000124.1 GCF_016446475.1 Paracoccus binzhouensis
CTACGACAAAACCGCAGACAGTTTCCTCGGCTTCATCGACATCGCCTGCATCAGGCTCTGGCTTCGCCATTTGTCAACATGACCTAGCCTCGCGTTTCAGGGCAACATTATCCTTGGCGATGGCTTTTTGGTCGATGATGAATTTGTCGAGAGAGAGCTGGAAAATGACGCTCAAAACTCAACTATTTTGTATCCTTATTTGATTGGGAGAGAGATCAATCAGAGCCCCGATCATCGCCCGGGCCGTTCCGTTATAAACTTCTTTGATTGGGATGAGAACAAAGCAAGAAGGTTCCAAGCCGCATTCGACAAGATCGAGAAGGATGTCAAACCGGAGCGCCAGAGGAAGAAGGAAGACGGTGAATTTAAGCTCAGGAAGCCGTTGCCGCAGCGCTGGTGGCAATATGCGGAAAAACGACCTGCCCTGTACCATGCTATTGGCCGCGGTCAGCTATTTGACTCTCATCCGAATGGCTGGAAACAAGGTGAAAAAAAATTAGATCGCGTCATTGTCTTTGCCCGCGCCGCAACAAAGTATCCCTGCTTTACGCTCGTTCCAAATACTTACGTGTATGCAGATTCGACCTGCGTCGTAGCAAGCGAGAGCTATGCAATGTTCGCTTGCCTGTCTTCGAATTTGCACACCGTTTGGGCGTGGCAATACAGCTCAAAGATGAAGCAAGACTTGCGTTATACCCACGGCGATATTTTCGAGACCTTCCCGTTTCCTGACGGCGTTCTTTCGGATGAGGACCCGGAGCTGACAGCGCTCGGTGAAAAGTTCTTCGATGCGCGGCGCGACTATATGGTCGCGAACGGCAAGGGCATGACGAAGTTCTACAACGATTTGCACGCGCCCGATTGCAACGACCCGGCGATCGTCGCCTGCCGGGAATTCCAAAAAGAAATCGATGACGCTGTACTGGCGGCCTATGAAATCGATGATATCGATTTGGATATCGGGTTCCATCAAGTCGGCTACCTGCCGGCAGGCAAGAACACGCGCTACACCATGAGCGAGGACGCGCGCCAGAAGGTCCTCGCCCGGCTGGCGCTCCTCAACAAGGAACGGCACGAGGCAGAGAGCAAGTCCGGCAACGCCAGCAGGCGCGTCAAATCCGTAAAGGCTTCCAATACTGATGCGCTTGATGACCTATTCACAGCGCTGGGAGGCGGTCTATGACGGACACCACACAAGAGCAAACATCGCTGGCACTGGATGAGAGCGCGACCGCCGCTGATACCTACCGTATGACGGTCGACCTCAACGTGCTCGACCATCTCGGCATCAACCTCTACAGCAACATCGCCGCCGTTCTGACCGAGGCCGTCGCCAACGCCTGGGACGCGGACGCGCAGACCGTCGAGATTACGATCGACCCGGATGCACAATGGATCGAGATCGTCGATGACGGCATCGGCATGACCATCGCCGACATGAACGAGAAATACCTGCGTGTCGGCTACCGGCGGCGGGAGGAAGACGACACATGCGGTAGGACGACCGCCAAAGGTCGCCAGGTCATGGGCCGCAAGGGCCTCGGCAAACTCTCCCTGTTTTCGATCGCCAACCTGATTGATGTGCAGTCGGCCAAAGACGGTCAATCACATGGCCTGCGGATGAGCGTCGACGGTATTCACGAGTCCGTCGAAAACAAGGAACCGTTCTACCGCCCGGCCCCTCTTCCTGCCGACGAGGTTACGGTCACCAAAGGCACAAAAATCGTGCTGAGCGACATCAAACGCCAAAGGCTCGGTCGGGGCGCGGCGGCCTTACGTAAGCGGCTCGCACGCCGATTTTCCGTGATCGGTGCGTTACACGATTTCACGATCACGATCGACGGCTACCCCATCACTACGGATGACCGTGGAGACCTACCGATTGTGCAGTTCCTCTGGACCATGGGCGAGTTCGAGCCGGAGGCGTCTTCAATTCCCAAGGTGCTCGAACAGGAGACACTCCCCCACCGGTTCGATGGCTGGGACACGGATTGGAGCGTCGATGGATGGATCGGGACGGCGCGACTTCCCAAGCAACTCGACAGTGAAGACGCCGGCAACCTGAACGGCATCGTGGTGTTCGCGCGCGGGCGATTGTTCCACGAGAATATCCTCGACAAGGTCAATGACGGCCGGCTCTACACCAAGTACCTGACCGGGCAGATCGAGGCCGATTTCCTTGATGAGGACGACGAACCCGACATCGCGACCAGCGATCGTCAGCGCGTACAGGAGGACGACCCGCGCTATGCCCAGCTTCTGGCGTTTCTGCGCTCGCGCCTCACGCAGGTCGAAAAGCGCTGGACCGAGTGGCGGCGCAAGCACGAGGTCGATAAGGCCAAGGAAACGTCGCCGGCCCTAGCCGAATGGTTCGAGACGCTGCCGGAGGGTTTTCGCAAGAGCGCGGAAACCTTGATCGCCAAGCTCAGCGCCCTGCCGGTCGACGAGGACGAGGACCGGAAGCTGCTCTACCGGCACGGCATTCTCGCGTTCGAACGAATGCGAATACGCGGCTCTACTGAGGAATTCGTCGCCAGTATCCACACCGTCGATCAGTTGCTCACCGTGCTAGCGGATCGCGACTCCCTCGAAGCGTCCCTGTACCGGGACATCGTCAAGTCACGCCTCGATGCGATCAAGGACTTCCAAGAGATCGTCGACGAGGACGCCAAAGAAAAGGTCCTACAACAGTACCTGTTCGACCATCTGTGGCTCCTCGACCCCGCGTGGGAGCGCGCCACGGACAGCGAGATCATGGAGTCACGCCTCACCGCCGAGGGCGTGATCATCAATGACCTGACGGAAAAGGAGAGGCTCGGCCGGGTCGATATCGCTTACCGCACCAATGCCGGAAAGCACATCATCGTCGAACTGAAAAAGGCAGGCCGGAAGATGAAGCTTCTCGAATTGCAGGAGCAGGGCCAGACCTATGTCGACAAGCTGCGCAAGATACTTCTAGCGCAGGAAGAAAACGCGCCCAACATTGAGGTTGTTTTTGTCGTCGGCAAGCCGCTTGATGATGAAAAGGACAACCCGGAACGGGTCAAGAATTCAATGGCTGCGGTCTCGCCCGGCAGCCGGATCGTCCACTACGACTCCCTGATCGCTGGCGCTCAAACGGCGTATTCCGGATACCTCAAGAAGAGCAGGGAACTGGACCGGCTCGAAAAGATCGTGGACAGGATTTAGGGGGCGTTGTCGATGGCCAAACAGCGGAACGCTTGGATTATCGTGGAAGCAGCCGATGCGGCTTCGTCGTTCTGGCCTGCATATACGGCCGTCTTGCGGGGCGATGGCAAGACGCTGACCACCATCGCCGAGGGCGACGGTCTCATCGTCGCAGACAATGCCGGCAATGTCGCGCGCGTCGGTCGTGTCCTGCGTATCCGCTCTGACATCAAGAGCACGACGGTCTATTTCGACCGCGTCGCCGACGGCACGGCGGATGCATCGCTTACGGCGGCCGGGCTGACGCTACCCGCATCCGGCGGGGCGGCTCGCATTCAGTGGGACGATTTTCAGGCGGCCGTTCCAAAGGTGACGGGCATGGCCGCCGCGGACGTGCCCCTGATCGAAGACCAAGCTTATATCCGTGAACTCCTGCAACTCGCCGTCACCGATGATCTTCTCGGACCGGCGAACGGACCGTACGAGCAGATAGTCGATATGGGTGTGCGCGACCGCTACCTAGTCGGCAAGATCGCGCCGCGGCAGCAAGGCGATGCTGGCAACGGAATCGAGGGACTCGAGGGACCACTCGAAGCGGAGGACGAGGAAGAGCCGGACGATCTAAATGTGCATACTGGCCGCCACGACCCCGGGGCGGAATTCGACTCGACCAGCGGCCATGTGGACACCGAGGCCGACACTGCGGATGAGATTGATGCCGCGAGCAACCAGTCACTTGTGCCCTCAAGTATCGGCTACACCTTCTGTGTCGACGGTGACGTGAAAACCATAGAGGTCGAGGCGCGTTGGGGGCGGTATGTGCGGTCGTACGATCACGACCACACCAAGACGGTGAACAGGAAAATCAAGGACGAGCACGGCAACGTCGTCGATACCGAACAGCAGGAGGTAAAAGTCAAAGTCTGGCAGCGCGAACCGTGCGGCGGGCGGATAACGGTCGACCTAACCGACGGCGCGATCGCCCATCGCGCTCCGGACGCAAGCCAGCCTGCGGTGCGTATTCAGGGGACAGTGCGCGGCAAGAACGCCAACGGCGACCGGCTCGTTACTCTCTTTCTGGTCAACGCGCAGGAAGAGCCCGAAGAAAACAAGGACAGTGCATGGCTGTTCCAGCCGGAATTGATCGCGCGCGCACCGAAAGACGAAGGCGATAAGGCGATCTTCCGGCGGCGGCTGGCGCTATCAACCCAAGGCGACGACCCGGAGCGCGATACGCTGGAAATGATCTACCGGCGTCAGGTCGAGTTCGCGGTCGGCCATGGTATCGCCGTCCATGCCGTCCTCCCGCCCGGCGACCCCGAGCGCGCTACCGAAGTCAGTACGGTGGTCATGCCGCAGCACGAAGTGCCTGTCACCGAGACGCCCGGCCTGCGTCCCGAAGACCGCCCGGCTATGCAGGAGATGGTCGACAAGGGCTTTCTCGATATGGAGGTGCTCGCGGCCCTGGAGCGCAAGGACCTCGTCAGCGCCTTGTCGGTGCTAGCGGATGATTATGTCACCTGGATTGGCGAGCAGAAGGCACGCATCGGCGCGGACGTCCTCGGCCATGACGACACGGCCCACGCGACGATCGCCCGCTGCGACGAGATCGCAAAGCGTCTCAATGAGGGGATCGACGTTCTGGCCGACCCCGCGAACGGCAAGGCGCTGACCGCGTTTCGCTTTGCGAACAAGGCAATGGCCAGCCAGCGCATTCACAGTATCTACGCGCTCGCGCGGCGGCGCGGCGAGGACGTCGAACTCGCTGATTTCGAGGTGCGTAAGAACCGCTCATGGCGGCCATTCCAGCTCGCCTTCATCCTACTGTCTCTGCCGTCGCTGACTGACCCGGCTCACAAGGACAGGACCGAACCCGTTGCCGCCCATGCCGACCTACTGTGGTTTCCAACGGGCGGCGGAAAGACAGAAGCCTATCTCGGGGTTGCCGCCTTCGCAATGGCCATGCGCCGTCTGCAAGGCGGTCTGGGCGGTTACGATGGTATGCGCGGACTCGGCGTCATCATGCGCTACACTCTGCGCCTGCTCACGCTCCAGCAATTCCAGAGGGCTTCGACGCTGATTTGCGCGATGGAGCTGTTACGGCAGGAGGCGATCGCCGCCGGCGACGAGTCCCTCGGGCATACGCCCTTCACGATCGGCCTGTGGGTCGGCAACAAGGTGACGCCAGGGACGACGCAGGACAGCCACAAGGCGATTAAGGACATACGCGATCCCGACAAGTTCGACGCTGGCGGCACGTCGCCCGCCCAGCTCACGAGTTGTCCGTGGTGCGGCAGCGAAATTTCAGACCGGCGCGATATCGAAGTCGATACGCTGCTGAAGCGTACGACGATCTATTGCGGCGACAAAAAGGGCCGGTGTGCATTCTCGAAAGGAAAATCGAGCAAGAAATCGCATCCCGGCGTGCCCGTCGTCGTGGTCGACGAGGAAATCTATCACCGTCCGCCGTCCATGCTGATCGCCACCGTCGATAAGTTCGCCCTGATGGCGTGGCGTGGTGAAACGCGGACGCTGTTCGGTCGTGCGACGAGCGAATGCGCGCGTCACGGTTTGCTCTGGCCGGAGGCTGATTGCACCGGCCGTCATCCGGCCAGCAAAGGCCAGCCCAAGACTGAAGCCAAGACGATCGCACCGATCCGCCCGCCCGATCTCATCATCCAGGATGAGTTCCATCTCATCAGCGGTCCACTTGGTACGATGGTCGGCCTCTACGAGACAGCGATCGACGAGCTTTCGGGCTGGAAGCTCGGGGACAAGATCGTCAAGCCGAAGATCGTGGCTTCGACTGCGACTGTCCGTAAGGCCCCGGAGCAGGTCAACAATGTATTCATGCGGCGGGTGGCCGTCTTCCCGCCGAACGGCCTCGATGTCGCCGACAATTTCTTCGCGGTCCAGCGCCCGATAGAGCAGATACCGGGCAGGCGGTATATGGGCGTCTGCTCTCCGGGCAGCTCCCGCCCGGCAATGCTCATCCGCGTCTATACCGCATTCTTGACGGCCTCGCAGGCGCTGTTCGACCGCTTCGGGCCGGCCGCCGATCCGTACCTCACGACCGTCGGCTACTTCAATTCGTTGCGTGAGCTCGGCGGCATGAAGCGCCTCGCCGAGGACGATGTGCAGACCCGCGCCTACCGCGTGCAAATGAGCCTCGTCGACCGGCCTGGCCTTGCGCAACGCAGTGTCAGCAATATCCGCGAGTTGACGTCACGGGTGTCGAGCCGGGACATCCCGAAATACCTTGACCAGCTCGAAGTGAAGTTCAAGGCACAGTTCGACCCGGCCGATGGCAAGTTCGTCACCAGGTGGGACGAAGGCGATGCGCGGTCGATCGACGTGGTGCTCGCCACCAACATGCTGTCGGTCGGCGTCGATGTGAACCGGCTGGGCCTCATGGTCGTGAACGGCCAGCCGAAAGGGACGGCGGAATACATTCAGGCTACCAGCCGCGTCGGCCGTTCGTTCCCCGGCCTCGTCTGTACTGTTCTCACTTGGGCGCGGCCTCGCGACCTTTCCCACTACGAGACGTTCGCACACTACCACGCCACGTTCTACAAGCACGTCGAAGCGCAGTCGGTGACGCCGTTCTCGCCACGAGCGATGGACAGGGGTCTGACCGGCGCGCTTCTGAGCGTCGTTCGACTGGAGAACGACCTCTACAACCCCAATGTCGGCGCAGGAGCATTGGAAAAGACGGACGATGCCGATGTCGGTCGGGCTGCCGATACACTGGTATCGCGCGCGTGGTCGATTTCGCAGGAGAGCTGGGTGAAGGCGCTCGCATCCGACGAGATCAAGGAGCGCGTCGATGAATGGGCGACAGAAGCCAACAAGGGTGGGCGCACGCTCGCCTACGAACGCAAGGGCACGAACAAGGCCACGACGGTGGCGTTACTGCGCAAACCGGGCATTCAGGCGTGGGATAATTTCACCGTCCCGATGTCGATGCGGGAAGTCGAGCCGGGGGTTCGACTCGTCATGAACACTAGGCGTTTCACCGGCACGGAACCTGACTGGACGCCACGGCCAGTCGACGACGACGGGGGTGACTCGTGACCAGTGAGAAGACACCCGTCGGCGCGGTCCGGCCCTCACAAATCCTCTGGACCTACGGGCCGGGGGCGCTCGTTGACCTTCCCAGCCTGTCGGTCGTCACGCTGGCGACCGACCGCTGGGAAGAAAGCCGCTGCCAGCCGATTGAGGAAGCCCGTTTGCTCGCCGCTGTCCGAAAGGCGCTCGGACAGCAGGTCGAGAAGCTTCGCGTGCCCCCGTTCCAGACTAGCGAAGACGTCAATGTCTGGTCGGCCGAAGCCAGTATCGGCGTTCCGGTCCGGCCGTTCCCGCGCTGGCTGCGCTGCGTGAAATGCGGCCTGCTTTCGCCCTATGATCTCGGCCTGTTCGAGTGCAAGGAAGACCGTTACCGGCCGGAGCGCACACGCTTTGTCCACAAGGACTGCCGGGGCTCGAAGGGAGACCAGCCACCGAAAGACGCGGACGCCGTCCCGGCCCGTTTCCTGCTCGCCTGCCGCGCCGGCCACCTCGATGACTTTCCCTGGCACTATTTCGTTCACAGCGGCCCGTCATCATGCAAAGGCCTGCTGCGGTTCTTCGAGAGCGGCGCGTCGCTCCAGACCGAAAACCTGTGGGTCAAATGCGATACGTGTGGCGCGTCGCGCAATATGGCGCACGCATTCGGGAAGTCAGGCAAGGAGAACCTGCCGCAATGCCGCGGCCGCCATCCGCATATGGACCAGTTCGACCACGACTGCCACGAACAGGCCCGTGCCGTGCTACTCGGTGCGACCAACAGTTGGTTTCCGATCACCCTGTCGGCGCTCGCTATACCGCTCGCGCGCGATCCGATTACCCAGCTCGTCCAGGACGGCTGGGACTATTTCGCGGACCTCGATTCTGAAGCCGAGGTCGCGATCACCGCCAAGACGCTCAAGAAGACCGGCGCTTTGCCGGGCATTGACAAGCACACGCCCAAGGCCATTTGGGACGTGATCGAGGCCATAAGATTCGGCAAGGCGGCCGGCGTAAGCGGCGCAGACATTAAAGGGCCGGAATGGGACGTGCTGACCGATCCCAATCCGCCGACCGACTGGCCGCATTTCCTGAGCAAGCCCGCCGCCGTCCCTGCCGCGTATAAAAAGCAGCTCCACAGTGTCCTGCTGCTGGAACGGTTGCGCGAAGTGAATGCCTTGCTCGGGTTCACGCGGGTCGAGGCGCCCGAAGAGTCCGGAAATCCCGATGAACAGCCTGTCCGCGCGGCACTTTGCAAAGATCCGCCGAAATGGGTGCCGGCCACGCAAGTGCATGGCGAAGGCATCTTCATACGCTTCGATGAAAAGGCGCTGCAATGCTGGGAAGCGCGGCCCGCCGTGCAGGCACGCGACAAGAAACTTGTTGCCGGTCATCGCGGCTGGCGCAATGCGCGCAAACTCGACCCGGACGAGGGCTATCCGGGAATCCGCTACGTCATGCTGCATACGCTTTCGCACCTGCTCATCAGGGAGCTGGCGCTCGAATGCGGCTACAACGCTGCCAGCATTCGCGAGCGCATCTACGCCGATACTGAAGGTGACGCGCAGCAAGCCGGCGTATTGATCTATACCGCGGCGGCCGACTCCGATGGTACGCTCGGCGGTCTGGTCGAGCTCGGAAAGCCGGACAATCTGGGCCGTCTTCTCAAACAGGCGCTCGGCCGGGCGACGATTTGTTCCTCCGATCCACTATGCTCGGAGCACGAGCCGGAGAAAGACCGCTCACTGCACGCCGCCGCCTGTCACGCCTGCTCATTCGTCTCCGAAACGTCCTGCGAGTTCGGCAACCGTTACGTCGATCGCGCGCTGATCGTCCCCACGCTGGACGAGACGGGTGCGGCGTTCTTCGATTGAGGTGCCGGATTGCAGGATTTGCTTTGTGCCATTACCGATCTCGTTTCCAACACGCCCCCTGAGCGCATCCGTCAGCTCGCCGGGCAGATCAAGACTCTGTCCGGCCCGGCCCAGGCGGCGGAACTGTCCGGCTGGGCACTGACACCCGGCGGTAAGCTAAGGGTCAGGGCCCTCACAGAAGCCTGGAAACCGAGCGGCATCCCTGCCGTCGAGCTCGCCGGTATGATGATCGGTGCGAGCTATGCCTATCACAAGGCGAAAACTGAACAGGCCGCCGAACTCGTCTGGACAGGTCCGTCCAGCGAGCTCGTCGCGACGCGCAAGACCGAACAGGCCTTGTTGCAGGTCATTCAGGGCGCGGAGAGCAAGCTCTTCCTGACCAGTTTCGTTGCCTACAAGCTCACATCTATCATGGAGGCGTTGACGGCTGCGGTCGATCGCGGTGTCGCGGTGTCCATGCTGCTGGAGTCCAGTGACCAGCACGGCGGCGGCGTATCGATCGACGGCATCGGCCAGATGGAAAAGGCCCTACCGACCGCGCACATCTATTTCTGGGGTGACCGACCCGAGAACTTCGCTGGTGGTAAGGTCCACGCCAAAGTCGCGGTAGCAGACGAAAGGCTCTGCTTCATTTCCAGCGCCAACCTGACCGGCCATGCGATGGAGAAGAACATTGAGGCCGGTGTTCTGATCTCCGGCGGTTCCATACCGCGCAATCTCCACAGGCACCTCGAAGCGCTTGTTACGACCCGCGTCATTACGAGGGTATAAGATGGACATGGTCGACCGTCAGACACGCTCACGGATCATGGCCAGTGTCGGTCAGAAGGACACCGGCGCGGAGATGGTGCTGCGCCGGGCGCTGCACGGAAGCGGCCTCCGCTACAGGCTGCATGTCCGCGGGCTGCCGGGAAGCCCCGACCTGGTCTTTCCGCGATTTCGCGCGGCAGTCTTCGTCCATGGGTGCTATTGGCACGCCCATGGATGCTACCGCTCCACCATCCCGAAATCACGCCGCTCGTTCTGGACCGAAAAGTTCGACGCCAATCGCCGTCGTGATTCCGAGAAGGCGGCCGCGCTGCGGGACATTGGCTGGCGTGTGCTGACCGTGTGGGAGTGCGCCCTCAAGGGCAAGACGGCACTGCCGATGCCTGACGTCGTTGATCGCGTGTCCGGCTGGCTTCGCTCCGAAGAACCGTGCGCTGAAATCGCCGGCCATGGATTGGCGGTCGCGAAGGCACAAGGGAAGGCGTCATGAAGATCATCTGCCTTGGTTGGGGGTCGTTGATCTGGGACCCGCGCACGCTGCCCGTCAGTTCGGGCTGGTCGCACGATGGTCCTTTGCTTCCGGTCGAGTTCACAAGGCAATCGAACGACGGCCGCATCACCCTCGCCATTACGCCAGATGCGTGCGCGGTGAAGGTGTTCTCCGCCTTGCTCAACGTCGTAACTATGGACGAGGCGTGCCGCGCACTCGCCGAACGCGAAGGGATTCCAGCCAAATTCATCACCCGGTCGGTCGGTCATTGGGCGGCATCGTCACAGTCAGACCATCCGCAGGCCAGGGCTATCGGTAATTGGGCCACGCAAGCAGGCTATGAAGGCGTCGTGTGGACCGCGCTCAAGCCGAAGTTTGACGACGCCTATGTGACGCCGAGTTGCGCGCAGGTGCTCGCCTATCTCGGCGGCCTGTCGGGCGATGCCCGCGAAAGCGCTGAGATCTACGTGCGGCGAACGCCTGCGGCCATCCGGACGGCATATCCTGATGAGATAGAACGCGCCCTCGGCTGGATACGGATTGATGACGCGTAGCGCGTGTTCTCACGCGTCCCAGACGATTTCCGCGGCAAGGTAGTCGTGCAGCACAATCCGCACGACAAGCCCGCCTTCCTGGAAAACGGCATACCTGTAGATACCGGGCTGGAGCTCGACCCATGAACCGACCAGGTCTTGCCCGGTCGCAAGGCGTGTCATCATGCGGCTGCCGACTTCGGGCCAAACGCCGTCGCCGCCGGTGATTTCGAATGCGGCACGTTCTTCCGGAGCGAGGCATTGTAGCGGCGTGAACCACACGCGCGCCGGATCGTCCATCAATGGCTCGCCATACTCGAAATAGGCGTGGCCGCGCGCATTCTTGACGAGGACCTGCCTGACACGGTCAGGCTCCGGCTTCCAGATGATCTGGGTCTCGCCGCCGATCGTCTTGTACGCGGTTTTCGCGCGCTCTATCCGTGCTTTGAGCTTTTCGTTCCGGCGCAGGATCTCGGCTGCGTGCGGGTTTGACTGGCGCGTGGGGTCGGTGCTCCCGCTCAACACCGCCGACAAGAAGACAAGCAGATATTCTTCGTCCTTCGAGAATCCACTGTTGCAGTCTTCACAAATGGCGACGACCGGGAGGTTTTCGGGATAGGGTTTCTGCAGCAAGCTCTTGGTTGGCACGTGGTCGCGGTTGGTTTTCACATCGCTCAGCCATCGCGTGCAGTGAATGCACCATGATTGGTTTCGCTCGTCGGTGAATGGTTCGATCTGCTGCATGAGTCGAAGATACCACGCCATTGCGCACTGGTCGAACATATAGTGAACGCTTCTGAAGCTGGTTGCCCCCTCCCGCAACCGACAGCCCATATGACAACACATGGTCCAAGGCCTCAGCTTTCAAAAGACTCCAACGTCTCTCGGTGCTGTGGTCGTGGTCAATTCGCATCGCGGCCATCAGGAACCAATAGCTGACAGACAACGTAGCCACCGCGATTCTCTCGGCGAACGATGACTGCCACATTCTCTAACGAAACTATCGTCGCATCGAGTCGGGTAAGGCCGCCGTTGTTTAACCGGCACTATCCGTTGTCCCTACGACTGCCCATTTCCGCTTTCGTCGTTTTTCAAGAGCAGGCATGTTTGTCCGTGCGCAGAAATGAATGAACCCGGCTTCGTCGTTTCGATATTCGGGTATTTATGGAGCAAAGCTGAATTTCTCGAAGCCCGCAAAGCGTTTCATACGCCATCGCCTT
>NZ_JAEHFP010000125.1 GCF_016446475.1 Paracoccus binzhouensis
CCGCGGCGCGCTGCGTCCCGGCGCCCGGGCCGACGTGATCCGGGTGGCGCGGCTGGGCAATGCCAGCGCGGTGCGCGGCGTCTGGGTGCAGGGCAACCGCGTCGCCTGAGGGTGGCGGCCGTCGCCCTCGGCCCGCCGGCGCAGGCCGATCCGGCCGAGGGGGGGGTGCGACGCCCCTTCACCATGCGCGCCGCGGCGGCTATGGGAAGACCCGGCGCCCGATGAAGAAGGAGGCATCCATGCCCGATGCAACGCATTGCCTGCGCCAGGCGATCGCGCTGGCGCAAGCCAATATCGCCGCCGGCGGCCGCCCCTTCGGCGCCGTGGTGGTCAGCGACGGCACGGTGATCGCCACCGCCGTCAACGAGACGCATCTGAGCCATGACATAACCGACCATGCCGAGCTGCTGGCCCTGCGCGCCGCCGCCCGCGCACGGGGCCCCGAGGCGCTGCACGGCAGCGCGGTCTATGCCAGCGGCCATCCCTGCCCGATGTGCCTGGCAGCCATGCGGCTGGCCGGGGTGGCGACGGTGGCCTATGCCTATTCCAACGAGGATGGCGCCCCCTTCAACCTGTCCACGGCCGAGATCTATGCCGATCTGCGCCGGCCTTTCGCCGAGCAGTCCATGGCGATCAGCCATGTTCCGGTCCAGCCGGACTCGGGCCGCAACCTGTATGAGGAATGGGCGCAGGCACGCGACGCCAAGGGCTAGGCGCCGCCACCCCTCCCGGCGCCAGACCTCCGGGAATCGTCGGCAAGCGGCGGTTTTTCCTGAATTTTCATCGCCGGTCGGCAAAATCCCGCAAGGCGGAGCCGGATCGCCGCCGGGCGGGTTGATTCTACCTGGAGTTGTCTGACATGGTGCGCCATCTCCTGTGGTGGGGGTAGGGGCGGCCCAGCCTGCCGCCCCGCTCCGCCGCCGCCGGCTCAGCCGGCGAGGTCAAGACCGATCCCGCCCGCCGCCGCCAGCAGCACCGCCATCCAGGGCGGCGCCTTCCAGGCGACCAGCGCCACGAAACACAGCAGCGCCAGGCAGAAATCCCGCATGTCGCCCACCGCGCCGGTGAAGACCGGCGAATAAAGCGCGGCGCCCAGGATGCCGACCACCGCCGCATTGGCGCCGCGCATCAGCGATTGCACGGCGGCCATCGCCCGGAAGCGGTCCCAGAAGGGCAGGACCGCGATCAGGATCAGGAAGCCGGGCAGGAACACCGCGACCAGGGCCAGGGCGCCCCCGGCAAGACCGTGCGGAGCGGTCTGGGGCACTGCGCCCAGATAGGCGGCGAAGGTGAAAAGCGGCCCCGGCACCGCCTGCGCCGCGCCATAGCCGGCCAGAAAGGCATCCGCCGAAACCCGCCCGGCGGCTGCCGCCTCGGCCTGCAGCAGCGGCAGCACGACATGGCCGCCGCCGAAGACCAGCGCCCCGGCGCGATAGAAACCGTCGAACACCGCCAGGATGCCGGAGGCGCCGGCGACCAGCGGCAACACCACCAGCAGCGCCGCAAAGGCGACCAGCCCGGCCGCGGCCGCCCCATAGCCGACCGGCATCGGCACATGCCCGCCCGCGGGCGCCGGCGCGCCGCGGCAAAGTGCCAGCCCGGCCACGGCGCCAAGCGCGATGGCGCCGATCATGCCGAAGCTGCCGGGCAGGAAGGCCAGCACGGCCACGGCGCCCACGGCGATGCCGGCCCGGGCCGGGTCCGGGCAGAGCGTGCGCGCCATGCCCCAGACCGCCTGCGCCACGATGGCGACCGCGACAAGCTTCAGCCCGTGCAGCGCCCCCTGGGCGACCGGACCCGAGAGCGAGGCGGCGGTCATGGCGAAAACCACCATGATCAGGGCAGAGGGCAGCGTGAAGCCGGCGAAGGCGGCCAGCGCCCCAAGCCAGCCGGCCCGCATCAGCCCCAGCGCGAAGCCGGCCTGGCTGGAGGCCGGACCGGGCAGGAACTGGCACAGCGCGACCAGATCGGCATAGGCAGGATCGGACAGCCATTTCCGCCGGATCACCAGCTCGTCGCGAAAGAAGCCCAGATGCGCAATGGGCCCGCCGAACGAGGTCAGGCCCAGCTTCAGGAAGGCGGCGAAGACCTCGCCGGGACTGCCCTGCCCTTGCCTTGTCGCAGCCTTCTCCATCCGTCCTGTCCCCGCATCCTGCCGTCCCGGTGCCAGCATACGCGAACGGCGCCCGGGCTCCAGAGCTGCGGGCGCCGCGGCAGGAAGGCCCGCCCGGAGGGGCGAGGCCGGACGGTCACTTCGACGCCGCGCCGGCCAGCTGCGGATCGCATCCGAGACCTTCGTCGTCATCGGCGGGATCGTCGCGGAACGGGCGGTCCGGGCGGATCAGCAGCGCGCAGGCCGCGCCCAGAAGCAGCAGGACCAGCGAGGCCGCGAAGGGCAGGTCCCAGCGCCCGGTCATGTCGATGATCAGCCCGAAGACGATGGGCGAGATCATCCCGGCCAGGCCGAAGCCGAAGTTCATGAAGCCGCTGGCGGTGCCGGAATATTGCGGCGCAATGTCCATGGGCGTGGCCCAGATCGGCGCCACGATCAGCTCGGCAAAGAAGAAGGCCGCGCTGAGGCTGATCGCCACCGTCACCAGATCGGTCGAGAACATCACCGGCAGCATGCAGGCAAAGGCGCCGAGGAAGCCCAGGACGATGACGCTGATCCGCGCCAGGGCGACATTGCCGGTGCGGCGCAGGATGCCGTCGCTGAGCCAGCCGCCCGCCAGGTCGCCCACCACCCCGGCCAGAAAGACGCCGGCGGCGAAGATGGCGGATTTCTTCAGGTCCAGCTCGTGCTGGTGCAGGAAATAGGACGGGATCCAGTTCAGGAACAGCCACAGCGTCCAGCCATAGCAGAAATCGGTGATCGTCACCGGCAGCATGCGCCGCAGAAGCCGGCCCCAGGGCAGGGTCTTGCGCTCGCCCACGATCTTCTGGTCGGGCAGGGTTTCCAGCTCCTCGGGGGTGATGCCCTTGTGATTGCGGGGATCGTCGCGGAAATACCACCACCACAGTGCCACCCACAGGAAGCTGATCAGGCCGACGATGACGAAGGCATGCCGCCAGGACAGCGCGATGACCAGAAAGGCGATCAGCGGCGGGGTCAGCGCATTGCCGAAGCGGGCGAAGGCATGGGTGATGCCCTGCGCGAAGCCGCGCTTCTCGGCCGGCATCCAGTTCGACAGCGCCCGCGTGGCGGTCGGGAAGGCCGATCCTTCGCCCATGCCCAGGAGCACGCGCGCGATGATCAGCGAGACCGCGCCCTCGACGAAGCCGATCATCACCGTCGCGGCCGACCAGACCGTGCCGCAGATGATCAGCGTCTTGTGCGGCCCCAGCCGGTCGCCCAGGCGGCCGCCGAGGATCTGGAACAGCGCATAGGGATAGGCGAAAGCGGAAAACGCCAGCCCCAGCTCGAAATTCGTCAGGCCCAGTTCGGCCTGCATGGCGGGGGCGGCGGTGCTGATGTTGACCCGGTCGATATAGGTGACCAGATACATCAGGCAGATGACGAACAGAACGCGGTCCGTCGTCCTGAAGCGGGTAAGCCTTAGCATGTCTCCTCCCTGGATTATGCTGGATGTGTTGGCACGTCCGTCTGCGGCCCGTGGCGCGGTGCCCTGTCGAAGCCCCGCCCTCCTCCGACGGGTCTGCGGGCTTTCGGCGCCGGGCCGCATTCCTGGAAAATGAGGCCTCCTTCCTGCCCCTTGGGCGCTATTGCGTCAGTTGCGCCAGCTTCAGGCGCTGGATCTTGCCCGAGGGGCCCTTGGGCAGCTCGGCCATCAGGTGGATCACCTCGGGCGCCTTGAACTCTCCCAGCCGCTGCCGGCAGATCGAGATCAGCTCGGGCGGCTGCAGCGCCGAGCCGGGACGCAGGGTGACGGCCGCCTCGACCCGCTCGCCATAGCGGGCGCATTTGCGGGCGAAGGCCGCGGCCTCGATCACGTCGGGATGGGTATAGAGCGCCTCGTCGATCTCGCGCGGGGCGATGTTCTCGCCGCCCTTGATGATCAGCTCCTTCAGGCGGCCGGTGACGAAGACGTAACCCTCCGCGTCCATCCGCCCCAGGTCGCCGGTGCGCAGCCAGCCGTCCGCGGTCAGCGCGGCGGCGGTCGCGACCGGATCGCCCAGATAGCCGCGCATGACATTGGCGCCGCGCACGGCAATCTCGCCCTCGGCTCCGGGCGGCAGCGGGCGCAGGTCGGGCGACAGGATCGCCACCTGGTTGCCCACCGCCCGGCCGGGCGAGCCGATCTTGCGCGGGCCCGGCGGCAGCGGGTTCGACAGGATCTGCGCCGCGGTCTCGGTCAGGCCCATGGTCTCGACGATGGGAATGCCGAAGCGGCGCTCGAAGCCCGACTGCACCTCCGGCGCCAGCGCCGCCGAGGCCGAGCGACCGAAGCGCAGCCGCGCCCGGGCCTTTGCCGACGGCTCGCCCTCGCCATGCAGCAGATGCGAGATGATCGTCGGCACGACCGAGAACCAGCTGGCCCCGTGCCGCTCGCAACTGGTCCAGAACTGGCTGGCCGAGAAGCGCTCGCAGACCACCACCGAGCCGCCCGAGAGCAGCGGCGCCAGGATGGTCACGCAAAGCCCGTTGATGTGATAGATCGGCAGCACGCAGAGCGCCCGGTCCTCGGGGCAAAGCTCATGCGCCAGCGCGGTGGTCCAGCCGCCGGCCAGCAGGCTGGCATGGCTGTGCAGCACGCCCTTGGGCCGGCCGGTGGTGCCCGAGGTATACATCAGCAGCGCGTCATGCCCGGCGCCATGCGGATGCGGCGCCGCCGGTTCGCAGCCGGCGGGCCAGCGGAAGCCGTCCCCGGCCTCGATGACCATGGGTTCGGCGGGATGGGCGGCCAGCGCGCTGTCGAGCAGCCCGCGCTGGCCCGGATCCAGCAGCAGCGCCCGGGCGCCGGAATGCGACAGCGCATAGCCGACGGCCTCGGCCCCGGCGACCAGGTTGATCATCGTGGCGCGAAAGCCGCCGTAGAGCGCGCCGAACAGGCCCAGCACCGCATTGCGGCCATTGGGCATCATCAGCGCCACGCTGTCGCCGCAGGACAGCCCCAGCCCGGCCAGGTGCCCGGCGATGCGGGCGGCCTCGCCCTGCAACTCGCGCCAGGTCAGCGCGCCGCCGTCGCCGGGGAAGATGTGGCTGATGGTATCGCCCCGTTCGGCGGCGCGGATGTCGAGCCAGTCGCGGACGGTGCCTTGCGGCGGATGGTGCGGGTCCAGCCTCATTGCCCGACCTCCTGCCAGTAGTCGCCGAAGATCTCGTCCAGCGCCGGCTCGCGCGGCGGGATCGGCCGCACGACGCGGGTGCGCTGCATGAAATGCCGCCAGTTCAGGTTGGCATCGATGGAATTGCCGCCCCAGCTGCCGCAGCCCATCGACAACGAGAAGGGCAGCCCGTTGTCGAAGGCGCCGCCGGTGGCGAAGCAATGCGCCTGGTTGACGATGACCCGGCAGACCGGCAATTCGCGGCCCAGCCAGATCGGGCGGCCGGTGTCGCGCGAATGCAGCCCGACCGAATGGCCGGCGCCCTGATGCAGCAGGATGCGCCGCGCCAGTTCGGCCGCATGGCCGAAATCGCGGGCGCGGTAGAGCGCGGCGATACGGCTGAGCTTTTCGCCCGACAGCGGATGATCGGGGCCGATGCCCTCGGTCTCGACCGCGATCAGGCGGGTGCCGGGCGGGACCTTGCCGGCCAGCCCCAGCTTGTTAAGCATCACCTCGGCATCCTGGGCGATGATCTCGCGGTTCATGTGCCCGTCCTGCCAGAGCCGGGCGACGATTCCCGGCGCCTCGGACGGCGGCAGCACCGCGCCGCCCTCGGCCGCCAGCGCGGCCAGGAAGGCGTCGTAGACCGCATCGACCACGATCAGCGCGTTTTCCGACGAGCAGGAGGTGGCGTTGTCGAAGGTCTTCGAGGCGGCGATCCTGCCGGCCGCCGCCGCCAGGTCGGCGGTCTCGTCCACGATCACCGCGACATTGCCGGCGCCGACGCCGATGGCGGGGGTGCCGCTTTCATAGGCGCGGCGCACGTTGTCCTGGCTGCCGGTCACCACCACCAGGTCGGCGGTCTCCAGCAGGCGCTGGGTCTTGGCCTTGCTGCCCTGGCCCGGCAGCATCTGCACCAGGTCGCGGTCCTCGCCGATGCGGTCGAATTCGGCATGGATGAAGCCCAGCAGCATCTCGCAGCAGGCCACGCCCTTGGGCGAGGGCGACAGCAGGATGGCATTGCCGCATTTCAGCGCGTTGATGATGTTGTTCGCGGGCGTCGCCGCCGGGTTGGTCGAGGGCACCACCGCGCCGATCACGCCGATGGGCCGGGCGATCTCGGTGATGCCGGTCTCGGGGTCGTCGGACAGGATGCCATGCGTGGCCACGCCGCGGATGTCGCGCAAAAGGCCCAGGGTCTTGCGGTGGTTCTTGACGATCTTGTCGGCGACATTGCCAAGCCCGGTGCTGCGGACCGCCAGCTCGGCCAGCTGCCGGTTGCGCTCGGGCTGCATGATGGCCCAGCCGGCGGCAAGGGCCGCCCGGTCGTAGCGGCCTTGGCTGCCCCCCGCCTCGTATCCGGCCTGCGCGGCGCGCGCCCGCGCCATCGCCGCGTCGACCGAGAAAATATCGTTCGAGATGTTCATACCTGTCACTTGCTCCGGTTCCCGGCAGGCTGCCCGCCGGGAAGGTGAATGGATCAGCGGCCCGGAAAACCGGGTCTCACCATGTCTGCAATGTTGGTCTGGCACGGCCTCCTCTTGCCGTGATCTTCGACCTTAGGCGATGAAAACACTCTTGCAAATGTTTTCATTAATTCTCATCGTATGTCCGGATAGATCAGGAAAATCTTATGATTAAGCCGGATATTGTTTTCGTCGCCAAGCTTGCAGGCGTTTCACCGGCCACGGTGTCGCGGGTGATGAACCACCCCGACCTGGTGCATCCGGCGACGCGCAAGAGGGTCGAGCTGGCGGTCGAGAAATCCGGCTATATCCGCAATCGCGCCGCCCAGGCCATGCATGGCAAGCGCAGCGCCACCATCGGGCTGGTGGTGCCGACCGTCGCCAACACCATCTTCGCCGAGGTGGTGCAGGCCTTCAACGACACGGTCAGCGCGCAGGGCTTCACCCTGCTACTCGCCTCGCATGGCTACGACCTGGAAGTCGAATACCGGCTGGTCCGAAAGCTGCTGGAGCATCGCGTCGATGCGCTGGCGGTGGTCGGGCTGGACCACAGCCCCGGCACCTTCCGGCTGATCGCCGAACAGCGCGTGCCGCTGCTGGCGATCTGGAACTACCTCGCGGATTCACCGCTGCCCTGCATCGGCGTCGACAATCGCGAGGCGGGACGGCTGGCGGCCGAGCATCTGGTGGCGCTGGGGCATCGCCGCATCGGCATGGTCTTTCCCGCCACCTTCGACAACGACCGGGCGCGGGATCGCAAGACGGCGGCGACGGCGGTGTTCCGCGCCGCCGGGATCGAATTGCAGGACCGCTGGCAGGTCGAGGTGCCCTACAGCATCGCCCAGGCCAAGGCCGCCTGCCTGGAGCTGCTGGCCGGCGAGGACCGGCCGAGCGCCCTGCTTTGCGCCAATGACGTGATCGCGCAGGGGGCGATCTATGCGGCGGCGCGGCTGGGGATCGCGATTCCCGCCAGCCTGTCGGTGATCGGCATCGGCGATTTCGCCGGCTCGGCGCAGATGGAGCCGGCGCTGACCACGGTGCGGATCCCGGCGCAGCAGATCGGCATCTCGGCCGGGCAGGCCATCGTCGAGGCGATCGGGCGCCCGGATGCCGATTTCATGATCCGCAGCCGCGTCGAGCTGGAACTGATCATGCGCACCAGCACCGGCATCGCCGCCGAGATGGTCCGGCCCTGACGCCTCGCGCCGGTCCGGTCATATCAGCTGCGCCAGTTCCTCGGCCGCCGCGCGCAGGTCGGGCAGGTATTTCAGCCCCTCGGCCAGGGTCAGCCGCTGCACCGGGGCGTGGAAGGACACCGTGGCGATCAACTGCCCCGCTCGGTCCAGCACCGGCACGGCCATGGCGATCATGCCGGGCACGAATTCCCCGGTATCGGTCGAGTAGCCCTGCTGCCGGATCTGGCGCAGTTCGTCGCGCAGCCGGTCCGGGTCGGTGAGAGTCTGCGCCGTATAGGCCTGCAACTCGGCGCGTTTCAGGTAGCGTTCCAGCTTGCCGTCGTTGATCTGCGACAAGGCCAGCTTCCCCGCCGCCGTGGCGTGCAGCGGCACGCGCGAGCCGACATGAAGCTGGATGCGCAGCGGCCAATGCGTCTCGACCCGGTCGATATAGAGCATCGCGTCGCCGTCGGGGATCGACAGGTTGCAGGTCTCGCCCAGGCGCTGGTTCAGCCGAATCAGCACGTCGCGCTGCGGCAGGTCCTGGTGCCAGAAGCGGATGACGCCCTGCATCATCTGCCGCAGCTTCGGCCCCGGCTGATAGCTGCGCCCGTCGATATGGCGGATCAGGAACCCCTCGGCTTCCAGATTGCCGACCAGCCGGTGGATGGTCGGCACCGGCAGGTTCAGCGAGGCATTGATCTCGGTCGCGGTAAGGGGCCGGCCCTCGCCGGCAAGCACCTCGAGAATCTGCAGATTCCGGAAGCTCGGCGGCAGTGAGGACTTGTCCTGGATACTCGTCATGGTCGGCTGTTTCCGTCGTTTCCCGGCCCGACTCTACATGCTTGCCGGCGCCGCTCCAACCACCGGGCGTGAAACATGATCATATGAAAATGAGAGCATGACTCCCAAAAATACTTTGACATGACTCGGCTGCCTGGGGCAACGTCGGCTCACCGGCAAAAGGAGGATTTGCCGGGGAACAGCTGAACAATCGAACAACGTCGCAGCATCAGGGAGGATGTCATGGCGGTTACAACCGCTGGCGCCAACGCGTTTGGCGACCGGGAGCACGATGTCAAGAAGGTCGTGTTCGCAAGCCTCGTGGGATCGACCATCGAATGGTACGATTTCTTTCTTTACGGCGTCGTCGCCGGTATCGTCTTCAACAAGCTGTATTTTCCGGCGGACGACCCGACGATCTCGGTGCTTCTGGCCTATGCGACCTTCGCGGTGGGCTTCGTCGCCCGGCCGCTGGGCGGGCTGGTCTTCGGCCATTTCGGCGACCGCATCGGCCGCAAGACCATGCTGGTCATCACGCTGTTGCTGATGGGCGGCGCGACGGTGCTGATCGGCCTGCTGCCGACCTATGACCAGATCGGCATCCTGGCGCCGATCCTGCTTCTGGTGCTGCGCGTGGCGCAGGGCATCGGCATCGGCGGCGAATGGGGCGGGGCCGTGCTGATGGCCTATGAATTCGCGCCCGAGAACAAGCGCGGCTTCTACGCCTCGATCCCGCAGATCGGCCTGTCGCTGGGCCTGTTCATGGCCTCGGGCGTGATGGCGCTGCTGACCATGATGCCAGACGAGTCCTTCATGGCATGGGGCTGGCGCGCGGCCTTCGTCGCCTCGATCATCCTGGTCGTGCTGGGCACTTGGATCCGCAGCAATATCGGCGAAAGCCCCGAGTTCAGGAAGGCCAAGGAGGAATCGCAGGCCCGCGACCAAGGCCTGCCCTTCGTGGACATGCTCAAGCGCTATCCGGGCAATGTCATGCTGGGCATGGGTGCGCGCTATATCGACGGCGTGTTCTTCAACGTCTTCGCGGTGTTCTCGATCCTTTACCTGACGAAATACGTCGGGCTCGAACGCACCTTCGCGCTGTGGACGGTCTGTAGCGCGGCCATCGTCATGGTGTTCTGCATCCCGTTCTTCGGCCGGCTCTCGGACCGGCTCGGCCGGCCGCGCACCTATGCCGTCGGCTCGCTGCTGCTGGCGCTCAGCGTGTTCCCGGCCTTCGCACTGATGTCCACCGGCGACCCGCTGCTGGTGGTCCTGGGCATCGCCCTGCCCTTCGGCATCGTCTATCCGATGTGCTACGGCCCCGAGGCGGCGCTGTTCGCGGACCTCTTCGACCCCAGCGTGCGCTATACTGGCGTGTCCTTCGTCTATCAGTTCTCGGGCATCTTCGCCTCGGGAATCACGCCGATGATCGCGACGGCGCTGATGGCCGCGAACGACAACGACCCGTTCTGGCTGTGCGCCTATGTGGTCTTCGCCGCGCTGGTCTCGTTCGTCTGCGCCGTGCTGATCGGCCGCCGCGAGCGCGGCTAGAGCCTTGCCGGGCGGCAGCCCCGCCCGGCCTTCCTTCCCGAACCATGGGCGCGAGCCCGCAAAGGATGCCAAGATGAGCCAAGCATCAGACCTCGCGGATTACGTCATCGTCGGCGCCGGATCGGCCGGCTGCGTGGTCGCGCACCAGCTTTCCGCCGATCCTGCGATCCGCGTCACCCTGCTGGAAGCCGGCAACCGCGATTCGAGTCCCTGGATCCACATCCCGGTCGGCTATTTCCGCACCATGCACAACCCGGACTTCGACTGGTGCTACGAGACCGAGCCCGACCCGGGCCTGAACGGCCGCTCGCTGCACTGGCCGCGCGGCAAGGTGCTGGGCGGGTCCTCGTCGCTGAACGGGCTGCTCTACGTCCGCGGCCAGCGCGAGGATTACGACCGCTGGGCGCAGATGGGCAACGAGGGCTGGTCCTGGCGCGAGGTCGGCCCGCTGTTCGAAGAGCTGGAAACCTTCCAGCGCGGCGAGGGTGAGGGGCGCGGCAGGCATGGGCCCTTGCAGGTCTCGGACCCGCGCCTGCGCCGCCGCATCTGCGAATTGTGGATCGAGGCCGCCAAGGCCAACGGCATCCCCTACAACCCCGATTACAACGGCCCGGTGCAGGATGGCGTCGGCCATTTCCAGCTGACCGTGGACAAGGGTCGGCGCTGCTCGGCGGCGGTCGCCTTCCTGAAGCCGATCCGCCACCGGCAGAACCTGCAGGTCGTCACCAACGCCCAGGTGCGCCGCGTGGTGATCGAGGACGGCCGCGCCGCCGGGGTCGAGATCCGGCGCCCCGACGGCAGCCATCAGGTGATCCGCGCCGCGCGCGAGGTGATCCTCTGCGCCGGCGCCATCGGCTCGCCGCAGATCCTGATGCTCTCGGGCGTGGGCGATGCCGCGCATCTGCGCGACCACGGCATCGCGGTGCAGCAGGACGCGCCCGAGGTCGGCCGCAACCTGCAGGACCACCTGCAGGCCCGGCTGGTGTTCAAATGCCGCGAGGCGACGCTGAACGACGAGGTGCGCAGCCTGATGAACAAGGCGCGGATCGGGCTGGAATACGCGCTGTTCCGCACCGGGCCGATGACCATGGCGGCCAGCCTGGTCTTCGGCTTCCTGCGGACCCGGCCCGGCCTCGCGACGCCCGACATCCAGTTCCACATCCAGCCCTGGTCCGCCGACAGCCCCGGCGAGGGGGTGCATCCCTTCTCGGCCTTCACGCAATCGGTCTGCCAACTGCGGCCGGAAAGCCGCGGCACCATCACGCTGCGCTCGGCCGATCCGCTGGCGGCGCCGCTGATCGAGCCGAACTACCTGGCCACCCAGACCGACCGCGACACGCTGGTCGCCGGCATCGAGATCGCCCGCAAGTTCGCGCGCACCGAGCCGCTGAAATCCGCCATCTCCGAGGAGTTCCGGCCGACCGCCGACGTGCAGGGCTATGACGAGGTGCTGGCCTGGGCGCGGATGAACTCGACCACGATCTACCACCCGACCGGCACCTGCCGCATGGGCGCGGACGCGCGCGCCGTGGTGGACCCGCGCCTGCGGGTGCGCGGCATCCGCGGCCTGCGGGTGGCCGATTGCTCGATCATGCCCGAGATCGTCTCGGGCAACACCAATGCGCCCGCGATGATGATCGGCGCCAAGCTGGCGCGCATGGTCCTTGATGACCGTCGCGCCGAGACCGGCGCGGGAACTCGCGCCGGTATCGACAAAGCTGCCTGAAGGACGAGGAAACAGCCATGAGAATGACGACAGAGGAAGCCTTTGTTAAGGTTTTGCAGATGCACGGGATCGAGCATGCGTTCGGGATCATCGGTTCGGCGA
>NZ_JAEHFP010000126.1 GCF_016446475.1 Paracoccus binzhouensis
ACACCGCTCGGGGCGAAAAACGCTTGCCCAGCGAGCAAAATCAGGCGATCTTGAAGTCAAGCGGCGGGCCACTTGGGGAATGTCGGATGACACGGTGCAATCGGCGGTTTCCTATGCGCTGACTGCAGATGTCGAGAACCTTGTTCTGGCCGGGACTGCCAATATCAACGGCACCGGCAATGCGCTGGCGAACCGGATCAGCGGCAATGCCGGCAACAATACGCTGCTGGGCGGTCTGGGCAACGATACGCTGCTGGGCGGCGCCGGCAACGACACGCTGAACGGCGGGGCCGGCGACGACCGGCTGGACGGCGGCGCGGGGGTGGACCTGGTCACCTATGGCGCGGCCACGGGGGGCGTGCGGGTGAACCTGGCGACGGCCGGCGAGGCGATCGGCGGCGGCCAGGGCAGCGACACGCTGAGCTGGATCGAGAACGTCAACGGCTCGGGCTTCGCCGACGTGCTGACCGGCAACGCCGCCGCGAACCTGCTGTCCGGGGCCGCGGGCAATGACACGCTGGTCGGCGGGGCCGGCAACGACACGCTGAGCGGCGGGCTCGGCACCGATACGGCGGGCTATGGCGCGGCCGGCGGCGGCGTGCGAGTGGACCTGGCAATGGCCGGCGCGCAGGCGATCGGCGGCGGCCAGGGCAGCGACACGCTGAGCTGGATCGAGAACCTGGACGGCTCGGGCTTTGCCGACCGGCTCTGGGGCAATCTTGCGGCGAACCGGCTGAACGGCGGCGCCGGCAACGACCAGCTGGATGGCCGCGGCGGCAATGACAGCCTACTGGGCGGCGCCGGCAATGACGTGCTGACCGGCGGCGCGGGCGCGGACCGGCTGAACGGCGGGCTGGGCGCCGACCAGTTCGTGTTCCTGGGCCTGGGTGAGTCGGGCGTGGCGGCGGCGGGGCGCGACCTGATCCAGGATTTCAGCCACGCCCAGGGCGACCGCATCGACCTGCGCCGTATCGACGCGCATGCCGGGCTTGCCGGCGACCAGGCCTTCCGGCTGATCGGCGAGCGCGCCTTTACCGGCGCGGCGGGCGAGCTGCGCTATGAGCGGGCCGGCAATGTGACCACGATCCTGGCCGATACCAATGGCGACGGCCGGGCGGATTTCTCGGTGGCGCTGAACGGCAGCCACAGCCTGATCGGGGCGGATTTCCTGCTGTAACCGGCTGGCCGAACAGCAAAAAGGCCCGGCATCACGCCGGGCCTTTCCTGCATCTGCGGCTGGGGAGGAGGGTCAGCCGTCGATGCGGATCACCTTGTTTTCCGGATCATAGGGGCTGTCCTCGGTCACCACCGCGTCCCACAGCTGGCGGTGCATCCGGACCTTCAGCCGCGTGCCCGACTCGGCCAGGTCGGGGCGGACATAGCCCATGCCGATCGACTTGCCGAAGGCCACCGACCAGCCGCCCGAGGTCAGGCGGCCGATCCGGGTCGCGCCGTCTTCGGTGTAAAGCGCCTCGCGGCCCCAGGGGTCGGCATCGGCTGGGCCGTCGATCAGCAGGGTGCAGCATTTCGCCCGCACGCCCTTGTCGAGCATGGCCTGCTTGCCGTTGAACTCCTTGCCCAGATCGACGAAGCGGTCCAGCGCGGCTTCCAGCGGCGTCGCGTCGCGGCCCAGCTCGGTGCCGAAGGCGCGATAGGATTTCTCCTGCCGCAGCCAGTTCTGCGCGCGGGCGCCGACCAGCTTCATGCCGTGCTTGTCCCCGGCGGCGACCAGCTGGTCCCAGAGATAGCGGCCGAACTCGACCGGGTGGTGCAGCTCCCAGCCCAGCTCGCCGGTATAGGCGACACGGATGGCGCGGACCGGGCACATGCCCAGCTCGATATTGCGCATCGACAGCCACGGGAAACGCTTGTTGCCCAGCACCGTCTCCGGGTTCGCGTCGCGGACGATCTCCTTGAGGATGTCGCGCGATTTCGGCCCGGCGATGGCGAAGACGCCCCATTGCGTGGTCACGTCCTGGATGATGACCTGGCCGAATTCGCCCTCCATCTCCTCGGCGGTCTTGCGCAGGAAGTCGGCGTCGTAATCGGTCCAGGCACCGGCCGAGATCAGGTAATAGTCGTCCTCGGCCAGGCGCACGATGGTGTATTCGGTGCGGGTGGTGCCGGTCTCGGTCAGCGCATAGGTCAGGTTGATGCGGCCGACCTTGGGCAGCTTGTTGGTGGTGAACCAGTCGAGGAAACCCGTCGCGCCGGGGCCATGGACCCGGTGCTTGGTGAAGGCCGAGGCGTCGATCAGCCCGGCGGTGTTGCGGATCGCCTCGGCTTCCTCCTTGGCATATTGCCACCAGCCGCCGCGACGGAAGCTGCGGCTGGCATGGTCGTCGAAGCCGGCGGGGGCATAGTAGTTCGGCCGCTCCCAGCCGTTCACCTGGCCCATCTGGGCGCCGGCCGCGACCTGGCGGTCATAGGCGGGGGCGGTGCGCAGCGGGCGGCAGGCCTCGCGCTCCTCATCCGGGTGGTGCAGGACGAAGACGTGCTCGTAGGCTTCCTCGTTCTTGCGCGCGGCGTATTCGGTGGTCATCCAGCCGCCGAAGCGCCGGGGATCGAGGCTGGCCATGTCGATCTCGGCCTCGCCCTGGGTCATCATCTGCGCCAGGTAATGGCCGGTGCCGCCGGCGGCGGTGATGCCGAAGCTGAAGCCCTCGGCCAGCCACATGTTGCGCAGGCCGGGCGCCGGGCCGACCAGCGGGTTGCCGTCGGGGGTGTAGCAGATCGGGCCGTTGAAGTCGTCTTTCAGACCCACGGTTTCCGAGCTGGGCAGCCGGTGGATCATCGACATGTATTCTTCCTCGATCCGCTCCAGGTCCAGCGGGAACAGGTCGGCGCGGAAGGTTTCCGGCACATCGTAGAGGAAGCGGGCCGGGGCATTGCGCTCATAGGGGCCGAGGATCCAGCCGCCGCGTTCCTCGCGCACATACCATTTCGCATCGGCGTCGCGCAGCACCGGGTGCTCGGGGTTGCCGGCCTGGCGCCAGGCCAGCAGCGCCGGGTCCGGCTCGGTGACGATGAACTGGTGCTCGACCGGGATCGCCGGGATCTTGATGCCCAGAAGGCGCGCGGTGCGCTGCGCGTGGTTGCCGGTCGCGGTCACCACATGCTCGGCGCGGATCTCGAACTCCTCGCCCGAGCCGACCAGGTTGCCGCCCTTTTCGATCATCTTCTCGCAGGTGACGACCCATTCCTCGCCGGTCCAGCGATAGCCGTTGACCTGGATCTTGCGCTCGATGCTGGCGCCGGCCATGCGCGCGGCGCGGGCCATGGCCTGGGTCACGTCGGCGGGGTTGATATAGCCGTCGGTCGGATGGAACAGCGCACCCTTGAGCCCGTCGATATTGACCAGCGGCCAGCGCTCCTTGATCTGCGAAGGCGTCAGGAATTCATGCTCGATGCCGACCGTCTCGGCGGTGGCCGAATAGAGGTGGTATTCGTCCATGCGCGCGTCGGTCTGCGCCATGCGCAGGTTGCCGCAGCGGGTGAAGCCGGCGTTCAGCCCGGTCTCGGCCTCGAGGCCCGCATAGAGCTTGACCGAATAGTCGTGGATATGGCTGGTCGCATAGCCCATGTTGAACAGCGGCAGCAGCCCCGCCGCATGCCAGGTCGAGCCCGAGGTCAGCTCGTCCCGTTCGACCAGCATCGTGTCCCAGCCCGCACGGGCCAGGTGCAGCGCGATGCCGCAGCCGACCGCGCCGCCTCCGACCACCAGGGCCTTCACATGGGTTTTCATGGCTAGCGACTCCTTCTCCGCGCCCAAAGCTCCGTTACCGGATTAGAGCTTTCCCGGGGCCAGTCTGCCGTATCCCGGCGACATATTCTCGGCAAAAAGCGACATGGCGCGATCTGGCGGCGGCGCGAAAGCGAACGCCCCGGGAAACCGGGGCGCGCGGGTCACAGCATCGAGGGCACCACCAGGTCCGGCGGCCGGTGCCCATCGGCGAAGGTCTTGATATTGATGAGCACTTTCTCGCCCATCTCGATCCGGCCCTCGATGGTGGCCGAGCCCATGTGCGGCAGCAGCACGACATTGGGCAGCTCGCGCAGCCGCGGGTTGATCTCGTGCCCGTGCTCGAAAACGTCGAGGCCGGCGCCGGCGATCTCTCCGGCGCGCAGCATGCGGGTCAGGGCGTTCTCGTCGATCACCTCGCCGCGCGAGGTGTTGATGACCACGGCCGAGGGTTTCAGCAGCTTCAGCCGCCGCGCGTTCAGCAGGTGGAAGGTCGAGGGCGTGTGCGGCGCGTTCACGCTGATGATGTCCATGCGCGCCAGCATCTGGTCGAGGCTTTCCCAATACGTCGCCTGCAGTTCCGCCTCGATCTCGGGGCGCAGGCGGCGGCGGTTGTGGTAATGCACCTGCATGCCGAAGACATTGGCACGCCGCGCCACCGCCTGGCCGATGCGGCCCATGCCCAGGATGCCCAGCCGCCGGCCGCCCAGCCGGCCGCCCAGATGCGCGGTGGGCGACCAGCCCTGCCAACGCCCGGCCTGCATCTCGGCCAGCCCCTCGGGGATGCGGCGGGTCACGGCCAGGATCAGCGCCATGGCCATGTCGGCGGTATCCTCGGTCACCACGCCCGGGGTGTTGCTGACCAGGACGCCGCGCTGGCGGGCGGAATGCACGTCGATATGGTCGACGCCGGCGCCGTAATTGGCGATCAGCTTCAGCTTCTCGCCGGCCTGGGCCAGCATGGCGGCGTCGATATGGTCGGTCACCGTCGGCACCAGCACGTCCGAGACACGCATGGCGGCGCAAAGCTCGTCGCGGCCCATCTTGTGGTCGTCGGGGTTCAGCGACACGTCGAAAAGCTCGGACATCCGGGTCTCGACCGCCTCGGGCAGGCGCCGGGTCACGGTAACTTTAAGGCGCGAGCGGGTCGGATCGGTCGCTTGAACGGCGGGCATGGTCGCTCCTCTCTTCCAAAGCCGGGCGGCTTTTGGCAAAGTGCCCGCGATGCGGGGCGCGCACAAGACCCCGAAATTGCAGGACGGGCACATGAAGCAAGGACAGGCTTGGCTTGGCGCCATGGCATTGGCGCTGGGGGCATGGTTCGGGACCGCGGCAGCGCCGCAGGGCGGCAATCCGGGCGAGCAGCTGGATGCCAAGCCGGTGCCCGGGCTGTCGGCCGATGCGACGATCAGCCGCCACCAGGACGGCAAGCGCGACCCGCATCGCGGGCCGGTCACCAACCTTCCGTTGCCGCGCTATGTCAGCCTGAAGGGCAGCGAGGGCAACGCCCGGCGCGGCCCCAGCCTGTCGCATCGCATCGACTGGGTATTCCGCCATGCCGGCATGCCGCTGCGCGTGGTGGCCGAGTTCGGGCATTGGCGCCGGGTCGAGGACCAGGACGGCGCCGGCGGCTGGGTGCATTACTCGCTGCTGTCGGGGGTGCGCACCGCCATCGTCACCAGGGACATGCTGGACCTGCTGGCCCGGCCCGAGCCGCGCGCCGCCGTGGTCGCCCGGGCCGAGGCCGGCGCCATCGTGCGGCTGCACGAATGCAACCCGGACTGGTGCCGGGTCTCGGGCGGCGGCGAGAAGGGCTGGGTGCCCAAGACCGCGATCTGGGGCGTCGATCCCGGCGAGATCCGCGACTAGATCCGCGACCGGCTCAGCCGGCGGCCTTGCGGATCACCACATGGCCCAGCGAGACGCGCATCCAGTCGAAGCGCGACTTGCGCGGCGTGCCGGCGCCGAAGCTGGGATGGGTCATGTCCTCGGCCCCGCATTCGTCGATCAGCTCCTTGACGAAGCCGACCATGCCGCGGTCATGGCCGTGAAAGCGCCGCCGCACCAGGTTCCAGCGCATCCAGCCGGTGGCCTTGCGCAGCGGGCGAATCGCCTGGACCGGGGCGGACTTGTGCAGCCGGTCCAGCAGCTTTTCATGCGCGGCCAGGTCGGGCTCGGGCGGGCGGTAATGCTTGCCGTCCGGGTATTGCGGCCAATAGCCGGTGCCCCAGTCCTCGATGAAGTAATAGCCGCCGGGCTTCAGGTGGTGCTGGAACAGGTGCCAGAAGCAGATCCGCGCCAGCTGCCCGACATGGGCGGCATCGTCGATGATGACGTCGAAGCCCCCGGGCGCGCGCTCGGCGGCGATGCGGTCCAGCACCGCCTTGTCCTGCTGCTCGCCGACATAGCAGCGCACCCGGTCACCGAAGGCCGCGCTGCAGGGGGTGATGTCCAGGCCGGTGATGCGGGCATTGGGCAGCCAGCTCTCCCAGTGCCGCAGCGAATCGCCGCGGGCTATGCCCAGTTCCAGGAAATCCAGCGGCTGCTGCCGGATCGGTCCCAGATAGGTCTCGTAATTCGCGAAGTAATGCGCGAGGCCCATCTTGTCGATCGGCACCTCGTCCACGCTTTGCATCAAGGCTGCCTCGGACATCGCCATGTCCCTCTCTCCCGCCAACCGTTTACCCGAACCGTTCCAGCCGAGGCCGGGCCGATGGCCGCGGCCGGTCCTGACCCGGAAAGGATAGGGGCCGGTGCGGCGCGCCGGCAAAGGAAATCATCCCGGCCCTGCCCTAAGGACAGGTGCCGCGGCGCTGCGGACAGGGTCACGGCTGTGCGGCGGGGCAGAAATGCAGCCCAGAGTTGCGAAGCCGCCCCGAAAGTGGGCCGCCCCGGGCCGGAGCGGCCTTGGGGCGGCCTTGAGGGCGGCCGCGGCGGTCACATGGTCTGGCCGACCAGGGAATCGGTGCTGGCCGTCGCCTTCATGCATTGGTGATAGGTCAGCGTGGTCGAATCCTCGGTCAGGCGCAGGATGCCGTCCGGGCGGGTCTGCAGGTCCACCACCCGGTTGCCGCCGGCGGGCGAGCCCTCGCAGGACAGGGTGACGCGGGTCCGGTTCACCTGCTGCTCGGCATTGGCGACGGTGCAGGTCGCGCCGGGGAACAGGAACTTGTTGCCGTCGATGACCAAGCTCTTGTCACTGGCCGGATCGCCGCAATTCGATTCCAGCAGGTTGTAGGTGCCGTTCAGGGCGCTGGACTGCGCGATCGGGCCCGGGGTGGGCTCGGGTGTCGTCGGCGCGACCTGATCGCAGGCCACCAGGCCCAGCGTCGCCACGGCAGCAAGGGCGAGAAGAGGCTTCATCACAGTCATTTCAATCTCCCGTTGTTTCAGGAAGCGTCGGCCAGCAGGCCGCGTCCTCTCAACAAAGCGTGAACCCCCGGTTTTCGTTCCCTGAATTTCAGCCAAAGTTCGTCCGCCGGCAGGGAATCGCCTTTCGACAGGATCCATTGCTCGAGCTTGCGGGCAGTTTCCGGGTCGAAGGCGTCGCCCCGTTCCAGGAAGGCCTCGAAGGCGTCGGCATCCATCACCTCGGACCACATGTAGCTGTAATAGCCGGCGCTGTAGCCATCGCCGGAAAACACATGCGCGAAATGCGGCGTGGCGTGGCGCATCGGGATGGCGGCCGAGGCGCCGAGCCCGGCCAGCAGCTCGGCCTGCCGCGCCATCGGGTCGGCAGGCGGCGCGCCGCGGTGGAAGGCCAGGTCGACCAGCGCGCTTTCCAGATATTCGGTGGTGGCGAAGCCCTGGTCGGCATTCCTCGCCGCCAGGATGCGGTCGCGCAGCGCGGCCGGCATGGGTTCGCCGGTCTCGGCATGGCGGGCGTGGCGGTCCAGCACCTCGGGCTGCTCCAGCCAATGCTCGAAAAGCTGGCTCGGCAGCTCGACGAAATCGCGCGCCACCGAAGTCCCCGAGATCGAGGGCCAGGCCACGTCGGACAGGATGTGGTGCAGCGCATGGCCGAATTCGTGGAACAGCGTATGCGCGTCGTCCCAGCCCAGATAGCAGGGCGCGCCGGGCTCCTCGGGCGGGGTGAAGTTGCAGACATTGACCACGATGGGCCGCTGGCCGGCGCCGATCCTGTGCTGCTGCTGCAAGGAGGAGCACCAGGCACCTGAGCGCTTGCCGGGCCGGGCGTAATAGTCGCCCAGGAAGACGGCCATCCGCCGGCCGTTCCGGGTGATCTCCCACGCCCGGACATCGGGCGACCAGAGCGGGGCGTCGAAGGGCCGGAACTCTAGCCCGAACAGCCGCTGCGCGGTGTCGAAGACCGCGCCGATCATGGCGTCGAGCGTCAGGTAGGGCTTGACCGCCGCCTCGTCGAGATCGTGCTCGGCCTTGCGGCGGCGCTCGGCATAGAAGCGCCAGTCCCAAGGCTCCAGCGCGCCGTTCACGCCGTCCTCGTGCAGCATCTGGGCCAGGCGCGCGGCATCGGCCTCGGCCCGGGCCTTGGCCGGGGCCCAGACCTGCATCAGCAGCGCCTCGACATTTTCGGGCGCGCCGGCCATCTCGGGTTCCAGCTTGTAGCTGGCGAAATCCGCATAGCCCAGAAGCTGCGCACGCTCATGGCGCAGCGCCAGGATCTCGGCGGCGATGGGGCGGTTGTCGGTCGCCTCGCCCCCCGCCCCGCTGCCGCTGCCGCGCGCCGTCCAGGCCCGCCAGGCCGCCGCGCGCAGGGCGCGGTCCTCGGCATGTTCCAGGAAGGGCACGATCAGCGAGCGGTTCAGCGTCACCACCTGGCCCGGCAGGCCGCGTTCCCGCGCCGCCGCCCGCATCGCGCGCAGCAGCCAATCGGGCAGCCCCGCCAGCCCGTCATCGGGCACCGCCATGGCGAAGTCGCGCTCGTCGGTCAGCACGTTCTGGGCGAACTGGGTGCTGAGCACCGCCAGCCGCTCGCGGATCGCCGCCATGCGCTCGCGCGCCGCGCCGGTCAGCCCGGCGCCGGCCCGGCGCAAGCCGCGCAGGGTCAGCTCGGTCAACCGGCGATCCTCGGCAGGCAACCCGTCCCGGTCCTGCATCACCGCCTCGACCCGGTCGAAAAGCCGCGGGTCCATGCTGACCTTGCTGCCATGCGCCGCCAGCCGCGGGGCGATCCGGCGCTGCAGGTCCTCGCGCGCCGGGTTGGAATCGACTCCGGTCAGGGTGAAGAAGATGGCGCAAAGCCGGTCCAGCGGCTCCTCGGCGGTTTCCAGCGCGGCGACGGTGTTCTGGAAGGTCGGCGGCTCGGGATTGGCAGCGATGGCCTCGACCGCGTCGCCGGCCAGTTCCAGGCAGGCGTCGAAGGCAGGGGCGAAATCCTCGTCGCGGATCCGGTCGAAGCGCGGCAGCCCCAGCGGGCCGGTCCAATGGGTGAGTTCGGGGTTCATGCGAGCCTCCTTTCGGTTGGCCGCGAGTGTTTCAACCCTGCCGGAAATGTCCAGAGCCGCAGGTGGGGCAATCGGCACGACGGGCGATTTTCATCACCCGGTTCTCGCCATAGAGCCCGTCGAAGATCAGCATCCTCCCGCGCAGCGGCTCGCCCGCGCCGGCGATCAGCTTGATCGCCTCGAGCGCCAGCATCGAGCCGACGACGCCGGGCAGCGGGCCGACCACGCCGGCCTCGGCACAGGCGGGGGCAAGACCGGGGGCCGGCGCCTCGGGAAAGATGCAGGCCATGCAGGGCGCGCCATGTCCGGGGTCCCAGACCGTCACCTGGCCTTCCCATTGCGCGATGGCGCCGGCGACCAGCGGCACGCCGGCCGCGACGCAGGCGGCGTTGACGGCCTGCCGGGCGGCGAAACTGTCGGTGCCGTCGATGACCAGGTCGTGTTCGGCGACCAGCGTGGCATCCTCGGCTGTGATGCGGCGGTTCAGGGCGGTGACCGCGACATGCGGGTTCAGCGCCAGCATGGCGGCGCGCGCCGCCTCGGCCTTGGGCGCGCCATCGTCCGAGGCGCGGAAGATCACTTGCCGCTGCAGGTTCGACAGGCTGACCCGGTCGTCATCGGCGACGGTGATCCGCCCGACGCCGGCGGCGGCGAGGTAAAGGCAGACCGGCGCCCCCAGCCCGCCCGCGCCGACCACCAGCACCCGCGCTCGGCGCAGCGCCGCCTGCCCCGGCCCGCCCAGTTCGCGCAGCACGATATGGCGGGCGTAGCGGTCCAGCTCCGCGTCCGAAAGCGGCCCCGGATCGGGTCCGGGCGCGGGCGCGGCTGCGGCCTGTTTCACCGGCACCAGCCCCGGCGCGTCATGCGGCAGCGCGATGCTGTGGCGATGCAGCAGCCGCAGGGCCAGCCAGGCCGCGACACCGATCAGCGCCACGGCCAGCAGCCAGATCAGCGCATGGGGGGACCATTGCACGAAACGCGAAAAGGCGCTGTCGGGCCAGCGCTGGACCGCGCCGGCCACCGCCAGCCACAGCAGGACGGCGGCAAGGCCCAGCATCCAGCCGCGCAGCCGCAGCCAGTAGAGCCAGCCCAGCACCGCGCCATATCCCAGAAGCCACCAGCCGCCGGTCAGCCAGACCAGCACCAGCAGGAGGATGAGGACAGGCATCAGCCCCGTCCCATCACCGCCGGCCGGTCGAGCCGAAACCGCCCTCGCCGCGCGCGGTATCGTCCAGCGCCTCGGCCATCACATAGGCCGCGCGCGTCACCGGGGCGACGACGGCCTGGGCGATGCGCTCGCCATGCCGGATCGCATAGGGCGCGGCGCCGAGGTTGATCAGGATCACCCCCAGCGGGCCGCGATAGTCACTGTCGATGGTGCCGGGGGTGTTGGGCAGCGTCACGCCATGCTTCAGCGCCAGGCTGGAGCGGGGGCGGATCTGCATCTCGTAGCCCTCGGGGATCTGCACGCGCAGCCCGGTCGGCACCAGGCGGATCTGGCCGGGTTCCAGCACCAGCTCGGCCCCGTTCATCCCGGCCCCGCCCAGATCGGCGCGCAGGTCGGCGCCGGCCGAGCCGCGGGTCTGGTATTCGGGCAGGGGCAGCGCCGGATCGGCGCCCGGTTCGCGCAGAACCAGAATCGTCACCTCGGCCGCCATCATACCCAGCCCTATTTCGGAGCGATCATCATGACCATCTGACGCCCTTCCAGCTTGGGCATCGATTCGATCTTGCCCGCCTCCCCCACATCGGCGGCGACGCGGTTCAGAAGCTCAAGCCCCAGCGACTGGTGCGCCATCTCGCGGCCACGGAAGCGCAGGGTGACCTTGACCTTGTCGCCCTCGCCCAGGAACTTCATCACCGAGCGCATCTTGACGTCGTAATCATGGGTATCGGTCCCGGGACGGAACTTGATCTCCTTGATCTCGATGACCTTCTGCTTCTTGCGGGCCTCGGCTTCGCGCTTCTGCTGTTCATACTTGAACTTGCCCAGGTCCATGATCTTGCAGACCGGGGGCGTGGCGTTCGGCGAGATCTCGACCAGATCCAGCCCGGCTTCCTGTGCAAGCTCCAATCCGCGGGAGGGCGGCACGACGCCGATATTCTCGCCATCGGCACCGATCAGGCGGATTTCGGCGACTCGGATGCGCTCGTTGACGCGGGGGCCGGTGTCACGGGTGGGCGGAGCGTTATGCGGTCTGCGGGCTATGGCTGTCTTCCTTGTATTGCCGGAGGTTTGCGCGGTTAAATAGTCGCGCAAACCCGCGTTTTCAACCGGATTCGTTGGGCTTGCCGCGCAATTGCAGCTTTCGCGCCCGGGGTGGGGCGGGCCCGGACGCCCCGGCCGCGGCCCCGTGACCGGGCCGCTTTTCCCGGCCGCCGCGACATGGCATAGAGGATCCTGCGCCGCCAGAGGGGAGATCCGCATGAAAAGACTGCTCATCCCGTTCCTCGTGCTTGCCGCTGCTTTCGCCGGCGCCTGGTATTGGTGGCAGCGCGACCCGGCGCCGCAACTGGCCGAGGCGCCGGCAGAAGCCCCTGCAGAACCCCCGGCCACAGCGCAGGACAGGACGCAGGATCGGGCCGAAGCCGCCGCCAATGCCGCGGCGGATGCGGCAGCCGACGCGGCGGCCATCGCCGCGGATGCGGCAGCCGATGCCGCGGCCTCGGCGGATGCGGCGGCCGTGGCCCCCGCCGGCTCGG
>NZ_JAEHFP010000127.1 GCF_016446475.1 Paracoccus binzhouensis
TCGCGCTCAGCGCAAGGAAACCAAGGGTTTTTGGACGAGCGCGACGAGAGAGCACCTGCTTGCATTCGTTTACAAACGGTCGTTTATTAGTGCTATGTGAATCTGCAAACGGCCTGTTTTGATGCCCCTGATCGGCTATGCGCGCGTCTCAACCGAGGATCAGACCCCCCTGCCCCAGTCGCAGGCCCTGAAATCCGCAGGCTGCGCCGAGATCCATGAGGAACAGGCCTCGGGCGGCAATCGTGCGCGGCCGGTGCTGGCGCGGGTGCTGGAGCGCATCGGCAAGGGCGACACGCTGGTGGTCGTGCGGATTGACCGCCTCGCGCGATCCCTGTCGCATCTGCTGGAGGTGATCGAGCGGCTGGAGGCCAAGGGCGCATTCTTTCGTTCCATTCAGGACCCGATCGACACCGGATCCCCGCAAGGCAAGTTCACGCTGCAGGTCTTGGGCGCTGCGGCCGAGTTCGAGCGCGCCCTGATCCGGGAACGCACCAAGGCCGGCCTCGCCAGCGCGCGCACAAAGGGCCGCGTGGGCGGGAACCCTGGGCTGCGTGCCAAAGACCCTTCTGCTCTTCGCAAAGTGCGGCTGGCGCGACAGGACGGCTACATGGAGCGTTTGAACGAGACGGCACAAGATTGGGTGCCCCACGTGCGCCGGTTGCGACCCGGCTTGGCTTGGGAGGACGTGCTGCGCATCATCAACGGCCCCTTGCCCGAGGCGCGTCGCTGGACCCAAAGCCGTCTGCTGCGCGCTGTGAAGGCCTATGTCCGCGACGGCTTCCTGCCTACCGAGGTGCTGGCCCGCGCCGGGCGCCGCGAAACGGACGATCGCCTGCCCGCCATTATTGCTGGCATCAAGGGCGCAGATCCTGACATCACGCTTCAAGCGATCTGTGAACGGCTGGAATCTATGCGCGAACGCACGCCCCGTGGCCGAACGAGATGGCAGCACTCATCGGTCAAGATGCTGTTGGAGCGAGCCGAGAGTCTGGGAATGATTTAAGAGACTCAGATTCGTTCTTTGGAAGCAAAATCGCCTATGTGAATCGGGTACATCTTGCGTTTAAGAGATGGCAGCGACACAAGCACTTGACGCGCTGGATCCGCGAAATAAGATAAGTCATTGTAATTAAATGATTTAACCGGATACCGGCCCACCATTTGAAAAAATCCTTGCCTGTCAAACGCTTTCCTGACATTTTTGCGGAAGAACGCTAACCATCAGTTTCCGGCGGTTTTGCGTTCCTTCTCAAGATAGACCCGGAAGACGGGCGGCGGGACGGGCATGAACGAGCAGCGGATCAGAATGGATCAAAAGATCCAAACGATGGCGACACGTCTAAGCAAATCGCTTGATGTGAATATGCGCAAGTCGTTTCTACCTGATGAACGAAAGGCTCTCAGGCGCTTCTCATCCACGGAAGTTGCCCAGATCCTCGGGGTAAGCCAAGATTTTTTGCGGAAGATGTTTTTCGAGGACAAGCTCGATCTCGGTGAAATCGAGACAGACGCCCGCGGCCGCAGGTTCTACACTGCAGAGCAAATCGATATAGCGCGCCACGAAATAGCCCGGTCAAGCACCAAGTTCCAGCATATCGTTCCTCGTCGTCGGGATGGGGAGCATATCCAGATCATTTCGATCGCCAACTTCAAAGGGGGCGCTGGGAAGACGACAACGGCGATCCATCTGGCCCAAAAGCTTGCCCTTGATGGTTATCGAGTTCTGGCAATCGATCTCGACCCACAAGCCTCAATGACCACCATGTTCGGTTTCCGGCCGGAAATCGACTTTCCTGAGGCCGGAACGGTGTACGATGCCCTTCGGTACGAGGACCCTATCCAATTTAGAGACGTTGTGCGCAAAACGTATTTCCACAACCTCGATCTAGCCGCGGCCGGCTTGTTGCTCTCTGAGTTCGAGACCGAAACCGCACACGCCCTTCGAAACAATATCAGGCCGCCGTTCTATCAGCGGCTTGCCCTTTGCATTAACGAAGTCGAGACAGACTACGACATTGTCGTCATCGACTGCCCACCGCAACTCGGGTTTACCACACTATCGGCTTTGGTAGCGTCGACATCCCTAGTCGTCACTGTCATTCCAAGCATGCTTGACGTCGCCTCGATGGCCCAATTCCTGCAGCTCACATCCAGCCTCATGGCAACAATTGCTGATGTGGGCGCATCGCCCGACTGGGACTTCATGAGATTTCTAATCACTCGTTTCGAGCCCAATGACGGCCCCCAAACCCAGATGGCGGCATTCCTGCGGACCATGTTCACGGATGACGTTCTTACTCAGCCTTTCCTAAAATCCTCCGCAGTCTCTGACGCTGGGCTCACGCAACAGACACTGTTCGAGATCGCCAGAACGGATTTTCATCGCCAGACGTACGATCGGGCTATCGAGTCCATCAACGGGGTTGTGGCGGAGGTCGAAGGGCTCATCAAAACGGCATGGGGGCGTAAGTAATGGCCCGCAAAGTCACATTCGACATTCCCGAGGATGAAGAAAAGCAGCAGAGCTCGTCGATTTCTCCGACTCGAACCCAGTCACGAGCCCCTGCCCTTTCGGGAATGGCCCGTTCTCTTCAGGATGCGGCACAATCTTCAATTCAAGAAATCAGTACCGACCTTATTGATGATTCCGAGTTCCAAGATCGTCTAGCCCTGGATGACGAAGATGACATCAGGGAACTGGCTGAAAGCATTGACAAGCAGGGACAGCTTATCCCGATACTTCTGAGCCCCGAAGGGGGGCGGTACAGGATCATCTATGGGCGCAGGCGATTAGCGGCCCTTCGACTTATTGGCAAGCCCGCAAAGGCTCTCATCAGAGGCTTGGATGAGGATCAAGCGATTCTTGCACAAGGCCAAGAGAACAGCTTCCGAAAAGACCTCAGCTGGATCGAGAAAGCCCTGTTTGCACGTTCTCTCATAGAGTCCGGCAAGGATGAGGGACTGGTCTGTGACGCCCTCAACATCGATCAGAAAGCCAGGAAAGCCGGTGACAAGCTCACGGGACTTGCTCGCATGAAACAAGTCACTTCCTGTATTCCGACTGAACTCATCCAAAAGATCGGGGCGGCACCCGGGGTTGGACGGGATCGTTGGTATGCTGCCGCAAAGTCTTATGAGAGCCTTGGCTTCTCTGGAGATGAAGGGTTTCCGGCCGGAAACCGAGAATTCCATGATGCTCTCATGGAATCCAGAGGTTCAGGCAAGACCTCCGACGAACGCTTTGCGATCTTCGAAGGGCTCCTGAAACAGCACAAGCCCCCTGCCCCATCGGCAATCAAGACAAAACTCGGGATGGTGAAGGTCACCAAAAGAAACGTGATCATCACCGTCAAGAACGGAGATGACGGGCTTCATAAGTGGATCTCTGAGAATCCAGAGGCCGCTCTTCTCGCGTTGGCGAACGCGAAGGCCACTGGTCCAGGGCAGATCATTACCCCAGAGAAAATGGAACCCATAGGTAACCCAGTCTCCGGCAGGGATCAGGATCTTGATGGTCCTGACATAGACGATAACGAAAACTGAGCAGAAAGGAGGACAGGCCAGAAAAGGAAAGACCCCCCGAAAGCAGTGCTTCCGAAGGGCCTCGATTAGCTTAGACACCTGATTGATACCCCGAAGCCGAATCGTTTTCAACACCGTTCGCGGTGAACGGGGAAGCTTTTTCAGCCGACATCATCATGAGACAGGTATTTTCTCACACACCCGCCTTGGCGGAACGATCTTCTGTACCCGGTACGAACCCGTACAGGGTCATCGAGCCGATCCGAGCGCTTCGCAAAGAACTCGGTCTGACACCAAATGACCTAGTAACACTGCAGGCCTTGATCAGCTTCATGCCGAAGAAGGCCGGACAAACAGCTCCAATGACTATCGTCTTTCCCTCAAACGCATCATTGTCTGAGAGAACGAACGGCCTGAACGAGAGAACGATTCGACGGTGTATCGGACACCTCGTGGATGCCGGGCTGATCCAGCGCAGGGATAGCGCAACCCGCAAACGGTTCCCTCTTCGCTACGGTGGATTGATCAGAGATGCCTTTGGCTTCGATCTGCAGCCAATGTATGATCGGGAAAGAGAGCTCACCGAACACGCAGAACAGCTTGTGGGCGATCAGGAAAAGCTGCGGTCACTCAAGGCGGAGGCACTGGCTCTTCGTGTCGAGGCTTTGCGCCAAGCAAAGGATGTTGAGACTGTCTCATTTCTCCAGAACGTACGGAACATCCTACGCCGTGCAACTCTCAAAGCCGACGAAATCATAGAGCTTATCAAGAGGCTGGCAGAGTTGGTCGGAGCGACCATCAGAGAGTTTCCGGCCGGAAACCATGATGCTCAGGAAACAATGCCCGACCAAATGTCCGGCGACGACGGACAAAATGTCCGGCACGTAGAACCCACAAGATTGAATATAAAAAAGGATAAAGCGGATGCGCACAGCACCTCTGGTTTTCAGGAACGCCGAGATCCAACAATTATGGCTTGGACGGACCTAAAAAACGTATCGGACTTCTTCCCGCATGAACCAAGAGATCATCAATCAGTTCTCGAAATATTGGCCGATGTCGGAAAATTGCTGAGAATAGAACAAGGCAGGATCATGAAACACCTTAGAGAACGAGGTCCAGGGCAGCTCCTTATTGCACTCGACGAATTAATTTTGAGAGCCAGCACAGGACAAGTGAAAAACAACAACGCCTACCTAGACGCTATGATGAGGCAAGGAAACTGATGCTCTTGCCACATAAACTCGACCGGCTGGTGAGTCTGCATAGGCATCGAAGATCAAGAGACAAAGGCGGCAGACTTCAAACCATACGATCATCAAGAACAAGAATGTTAGTTTGAAGGTGAACCCAGATCACCCGCGTCAGGTGCAGGTCTGGGATGTGATGTGACCTGCCCCCCGGAGATCAACACCGATATTCTGGAGCGGTCCTATGTCTGGGAGGACCGCACGCCCATCGGCACGTTCAGTTCCGTCTTCACATCCAAGATCCAGTCCAGCCTGATCGCGCTTGCCAGGTCGGGCGGGGCATCCGTTGTCGATCGGCTGAAGTAGTCTCGATCACCGCAGGGGCTGCCCAGCCTCACTTGTTCCCGTCGATCCATTTCGACATCAGCCCCTTGTCGCGGAAACATTCATCCGGCACGGCACGGCGTTTGATGCGGGCGAGGCGCTCGGCAAAGGCGACCTGCTTTGATGTCGGGCGGCTGTCCTGCGCGCCCAGGTTCAACTTGGCTTGTGCGTCGATCCAGGCGCTCAGGGACCGCCGATCTTGCTGAACCTCCCACGGCAAAAGCGTCTGGTTGCGCAAGGCCAGAGCGCGCGCATAGGCGATCTGCTTGGGCGTCGCGGGCAGGGCGTAGGTGGTGCTTTCCATCGGGGATCTCCCTTCTTAGCGTGGTTCTTAAAATAGAACATAACAGGAACAAAATTAAGCCACCTGCGGAAATCATGGGGTTTGAGAGGAAGAGGAGGGCCGAGGGAGGTCAGGCCTGAGGATGCCCGAAAGAGGGTGTCCGGGCCTGATCCTGTTCCTCATTGGGGTCTGATGCCGGAAAGTGCTGGATCCTGCGTTCTCATGAGCTTCGCATTTAACAATCTCCGGCATCAGATCCCTAAAGAGTGAAAGTGTCCTTCGGGTTTTGTGACTGACGGATGAGGGCCTTTGGGGTCCCTCAGATGGGTCCGGGCCGGGTTCCGGTCTGCCGTTCCTGATGAAGGGCATTCCGATGCAAACAGGTGTCTTGCGCGTGTTGCGCGCGACCGCTGCCTCGTGGTGGCGACACAAGGAACTACGCCGATCCGGCCAGTCATTGCTGGCACAACGGCTCGGGCGCGAGGCTGTCCTGCGTGATCTCGGCTATCTGAAGCAGGCGGCGTTATTGCCAAACGCGCATGTGATCTGCGGGGAGGGTGGGACATTCCTCCATCTCGGTTGGACCACCGTGTCGACCTTCGCGCCGATCGAGCGCTTTCCCTTGGCCGCCCTCGCGGTCGCACGAGGAACCCCGTTCATCGATATCCGACCCGTCACCGATGTCACCGCCTTCGCGAACCTGCCGCGGGTGGCGCAGGATGGGTCGGTCGACCCTGAACCTTGGGGTCCTGGCAAGTCCGTCTCGCTGACCACCTACATCGACATGGTCGAAGGGCTCGGCGCGAGGATTCTCAACGATCCGCGGTCCCATCAGTCAGCCTAATCACCACTTACTCTCACCAAAACTCGAAAGGAGGCCAGCCATGGCCCGATCCCGCACGCCCAAATTCGATGCCTCCGAGGTCATCACAAACGAAATCATCCGCATCATCGAGCGCGGCGTCCTGCCGTGGCGCAAGCCCTGGACCGCAGGTGGCAGCTCTCGTCCCCTGCGCGTGGGCGGAGAACCCTACCAGGGAGTGAACAACTTCCTGCTGACAATGCGGACCGTGATGGCGGGCCACAGCTCACCTTTCTGGATGACGCTGCCGCAGGCCAATGCGTTGGATGCCAAGGTCCGCAAGGGCGAAAAGTCCTCTGTCGTCGTTTATTACGGTCAAAGCCGGAAAGACGCGGGCGGCGATGAGCATGACCGCAGCGACGGGGATGATCGCTCCGAGGAAGCCCGTATCTTCCGCTTCCAGAAATCCTACCGCGTGTTCAATGCCTGCCAGATCGAGGGTCTGCCCGAGAGCTTCTTCCCCGACCCGGAGCCAGCGCCCGAGCATCCGCCCTCCGAGCCCATCCCGCACATGCAGGCGTTTTTCGATGCCATCGACATCACGACCGTCTTCACGGGCACGGAGGCGTACTATTTGCCCCCCGTGGACAAGGTTTACATGCCATCCATCACGCGGTTCCAGGACCCGCGCAATTTCTACGGGGTCTGGGCCCATGAGCTGGCCCATGCCACGAAGGCCCCCCATCGACTGAACCGTGATTTCGGGTTCTCGAAGTTCGGCAACACGTCCTATGCGCGCGAGGAGATCGTCGCGGAATTGACCTCGGTGTTCCTGGGTCAGACGCTCGGCTTCACGGCGCATACGCTCGAGATGAATGCCGCCTATCTCCACAACTGGTTGCGCGTTCTTCGGTCGGACAAGGGCGCGATCTTCAAGCACGCCGCTGACGCGCAGCGCGCTTGCGACTATCTGATCGCTAGGTCGGAGGCAGGCAGGGCAGGGCGCAGTGCCGAGGCCGCCTGACCACACACAGAACGGAGACTCGCATGTCACGTAAGGAACCCAAGACGCTGCGGGTGGCCTGCTTCAACGACGGCCGCCGCAAGATCATCACCTTCAAGCGCGGTGCCTATTGGTGGAGCGCTGCCGAGGGCGCTTATCCGCTCTCGGCAGCGCTCGAGAGCATCAAGGAACAGGGTGGCTGGATCGAAACCATCCCCAACCCGAACCACAGAGCCAGAGGGCTTTTCGGGCAAGGCGCCTTAGACCTCAATTCATCCGTCAGGCGGAAAAGAAAAAGCAGGCTTTGAGAAGGGTGTTTCAACTTCTCAAAGGAGATCCCCATGTCCATGACCGTTCAACCCCAGCCAGACCGTCCGGATCCGAGTGTGATCGCGGCGCAGAACGACGCGTTTCGCAAGCTCGCGTGCCTTGGAGTGCCGCCCGCCCAGCCCATCCAGGGCCGGATGCATGTCACCCGTTCGCTTATGGAGGCTGGTGACGGCTTCATGGCCGAGGCGGTGAAGGCAACCGGTGAGTTTGCCACATTCGAGCCCGAGAATGACCCGGAAGGCTGGCACGATTTCGGCGCGGTCGAGATCCGGGGCGAGACCGTGTTCTGGAAGATCGATCTCTATGAAGCAGACTCGGACTTCCGCTACGGGGCTGAGACCCCGGACAATCCTGCCACCACCATGCGCGTGCTGACCATCATGCTGGCGCGCGACTGGTAGGGCAGGGGACTCCTCCCCCTGACATCTGAGACGATGAAGGCCCGCTGAACCCTCAAAGGGAAAGTGGGCCTTTTGTCGTGGTGATCCCTGAAGCCGGGGATTGGTCACGCGCGTGAGCGCGCGGGCCACACCTCACCCTCCTGGAAGGATATCCCATGACCACAAGCTTTGCTCCCCTTACCGTCGCTATCGGCGATCTCGTCCCGCATCCCGCCAATGTGCGCAGCAACGCGCCGGAAACCTATGACCCCGAGAACATCGCCCATCTGAAGGCCAGTATCGCTATTCTGGGCCTGCTCCAGCCTCTCCTGGTCCAGAAGCTCGACGGCAAATACGCTGTCCTCGCCGGTGGCCGGCGCCATGCCGCGCTGAAGGAGCTGGTTGCCGACAAGGCCGCCAAGGGGTTCACGGCGAAGACCAAGGTGGACTGCCGCCTTGTGCCGGAAGACTGCGACGTCACCACGGCACTGTCGCTCGCCGAGAACATCACCCAGGCACCGATGAATGCCATCGACGAGTTCGAGGCTTTCGCCCGGATGATGGAGGTCGACGGCCAGACGCCCGAGACGATCGCGAAGACCTTCGGCACCACGGTGGCCGCCGTGAAAGGCCGGTTGCGCTATGGCCTTATCCACCCCGAAATCCGCGCCGCGGCCCGGGGCAAGGTGATCACGCTCGACACGATGAAGGCCTTCGCCGAGCACCCGAGCCAGGAAGCGCAGCGCGAGGTCTTCGAGGCGCTCACGAAAGACGGCGGCTATCTGCAGGCCTATACCGTCCGGCAGGCGCTAAAATCCCGCGGGGTGCAAGTCAAAGATGATATTGGGGCTTTCGTGCGCGAAGACTACGAGGCGCGTGGCGGCGCAGTCGCGGCTGACCTTCTTGAAGAGCATTCCGTGCTTGAGGATGCGGCGCTGGTCGAGACCATCTTGCTCGAAAAGCTCGGTGCCGCTGCCGAAGAGGCCCGTATGAGGCTGGGCTTTGCCTGGGCCGATGCGATGGTCCGCTATGATTACGCGACCATGGCCGACTACGGCCGCGTCTATCCCGGCCCGATCGAGCCTGATGAGGCTGCCCGGAAGCGCGTGGATGAAATCACCGCCGAGCTTGAGAAATTGCAGCTCGAGATGGAGAATGAGGGGCTCGAGGACGGTGCCTACAACGCCCTTTACGAGCGCGTGGACGCCTTGGAAGAGGAAGCCCGCGACCTGCAGGAGGCCTACAGCGCCGAGGACCTCGTCCGCGCTGGTGTGATTGCCTCGTGGCAGGGTGGGCAGATCACGCTCCATGTGGGCCTCGTCCGCCCCGAGGACACCGTCAAAGAGGAGGGCGCGCGCGGCTCCGCGAGTAATCCGACAGGGGAGGAGGCCCCGGACGCCGGAGAAATCACTTATCCAGCCTCGCTGGCAGAGGACCTCAAGACCGAGCGGGCCATGGCCCTCGGCGCCGCGATGGCGCTTCATCCGGAGGCCACGCTCGATCTCACGCTCTTCAAGCTGGTTAGTGATGTTCTGGCCAGTGGAATGAGTGTCACGCAGGCGATCAAGATCGATGCCCGCAAGGAATACCGCAGCCATGCCAAGATGGACGAGATCGACGAGACCTCGCTCGAGCAGGTGGCGGCGGCGCATGATGCGCTTGACCTCTCGTGGCTCGATGACGCCCGCGCGCCCGCCGATCAGTTCGCGGCGTTTCGCGCGCTCGAAGCAGGGGAGAAGGCCAAGCTCGTGGCCTATGCCACCGCCAGCACCACGCAGTCCTGCTTCTCGCGGGACCGCCAGCGCGACAGCCTGATGCATGATTTCGAAATCGAGATCATGCCCGATATCCGGGCGCATTGGACGCCGAACGCGGCGCTCTTCAACCGCTTTAAAAAGGCTTGGCTCCTGAAGATCCTCGGCGAGGATCTGGGTCTCGCCCAGGAGGCGGCAACGCTGGCCTCGTCGAGCAAGAAAGAGATCGTCGCCTTCTGCGACAAGCTCTTCGCTGAACCCTTCGCCACGCTCACGGACGCGCAGCGCGCTGCCGTGGCCGCCTGGTGCCCGCCGATGATGCAGACCGCGGGTGGCGCCTGTGATGAGGCGGAGCCCACCGTAGAAACTCCGGAGCCTGCCAGCGAGGTCGCGCAAGCGGCCTGATGCATCAAGTGACCCGCGCGTGGATCATGCCACCCGCGCGGGTCGACCCTCCCACACCAAACAGAAAGACATCCCCATGGCTATTCTCAAGTTCTCTGCGTCCGCTGTTGCGGCGCAAATCGCACATGCGCGCGCCTGCAAAACCTTCCTGCCCAACTGGAACGGGCCCGTGGACAGGCCGGCCCTGATCCTCATCGTCGGCAATGGTGTGCATCTGCGCTCGAACGGCATCGATGGCACGACCACCCGTATCGTCACCACCGAACAGGCCGATCCCTCCTTCGCCTTCGCCGACGGCATGAACCCGTTCCGGGACACCGACTGGATGGCGCAGCGCCGCATGGCATTTCGCGATCTGACCGGCCAGTTCTACACCGACATCCTGGATGACGTGCAGGTGCTCATCGACCGGGGGCGGGGTGCGATCCGGCTCGCCACCGATGGCCACAGTATCCGCGTCTTCGTGCGCCGGGCCTCGGATTATCTCATCGGCGGGACCTACGAGGTGCCCTCGGGCCTCGGCGGCACCTTCCGGGTCATTCTCAAGGATGCCTGCGACACCTTCGCGATCGTGCAGAACTGCGGCAATTGCGAGGATTTCGACGCCATGCAGCCCTACCGCGTGCCGCTCGATGCGCTGATGGAACTCGATGATCGGAGGGTGGCCTGATGGGATGGCTCTTCTACACCGACCGCCGCGTCAAAACCTACGCGGATGAGAAAGCGGAAATCGCCCGGCTCTGCACCTCTCATGGCGACACGCGCAAAACCGAACTGGTCAAGGCCTGCAAGGTTGGCTCAACCTGGTATGCGGCCGCAAAGGTCACCAATCTCGACGGCACCCCTGTCGAAGACGCGACCTATATGACCGATGCGGATGGCTCCATCACTTTCGGGGCTGTCTTCCTCACCCGATACGATGACGGCTCCTGGGGCTACAAGGACATGGAGGAAAGTGCTGGCCCGAACGAATCTCGTGCTCCGCCTGGGCTGATCGAGCTTCTCTCCGACCTGAAAGATCCGGACAGCTACGCCCAGGACTGGCGCCAGCGCTGCCGGGATTGGGCGTCGATCCCGGAATACCAGGAAGGCGACAAGATCAAGCTCGCAGCACCTGTGACACTCACAGATGGCAGCACCTGCCAGATCGTCACCGCGACCCACTACAGGCGCGGGCGGCAAAAACGCCGCTGCTACCGCATCGCGGAAACCGGTGGGCTCGTGCGCCTGTCGAAAGCGACGCTCGCGGGCTCGGAGCTGCTCAGCTCCGCGAAGGGTGCGGCCAGTCCTGTGCTGGCGGAGTTCCTAGCGGGGCAGGGTGGCTGAGTTTCCCGCTGAGACAACACCACGGGACCACGCGCGCACATACTGCCGACTTGAATTCGTATCTCAAATGAGATACATCACTCCCATCAACTGGAGGACCATCCATGCCTGCCCAAACATCCATGCTTCATGTCCGTGTTGACGATCAGCTGAAAGCACAGGCTTCGGACGCACTTGCGGGCGTCGGTCTGACGCTCTCCGACGCGGTGCGTATTCTTCTGACCCGCGTGGCCGCAGAAGGCGGCTTGCCTGCCGGATTGACTGCTGATCCGGATGCCTATGACGCCTGGTTCAGGGCGAAGGTACAGGAAGCGCTGGACGATCCAAGGCCCACAACGCCCCATGCCAAGGCGATGCAAGACGGTTCTGTCGCAAATGACACGGTAGGCTGGAATCGGCGTTCTACTGGACAGACTTATGCCGCGAGTTCCGCGAAGGTCTGAAACGGCGACGCAGCCACTTGAAGATCAGGTTCGCGTTCACCGCGTAGCGCCGCGCCACCTGAGCCACGGAAACGCCCGGCGCCGCCGTCTGGAAACGGTTCTGTCGCAAATGACACGGTAGGCTGGAATCGGCGTTCTACTGGACAGACTTATGCCGCGAGTTCCGCGAAGGTCTGAAACGGCGTAGTGCCATTGGCCGGGATCTGGCCTTTGCGGATCATGTGTGCGGTCTCGATGCCGACGATGGTCGCTGCCGCCGAGTGGAACGCCTTGAAGCCCATCATCGGGTTTGTGATCCGCTTGATGAAGCGGTGGTCCTGCTCAAGGATGTTGTTCAGATATTTGACCTGCCGCACCTGAATGATGCGCCCGTCGCCGGTGAATTTCAGAATCGCGTTCACGGCCTGCAAACCCGCGAGGTTGGCACCGCTCTTGTCGATCACGACCCGGTCGGGCACGCCATGAGCGGCAATTGCCTGCCTGAAGAAGCGCCGGGCTGCGGCCAGGTCCCGACGCTTGGATAGCATGAAATCAAGGGTTTGACCGTCACGATCCACGGCCCGGTAGAGATAGGTCCATTTGCCCTTCACCTTGATGTAGGTCTCGTCCGCCCGCCAGGAAGTGGCCGTCGGCCGCTTCCTGGCTTGTGCCCGGGCGGCAATCAGCGGAGAGAATTTCACGACCCAGCGGTTCAGCGTTGCGTGGTCGACCCTCACCCCGCGTTCGGCCATGATCTCTTCCAGGTCGCGATAGGAGACTGCGTAGCGGAGGTAGAAGAAAACCGCATACAGGATCACCGACTTCGGATGATGCACACCCTTGAAATCGATCATCTTGCCCTCACCTGCGCAGCTTCTGGAAGGAAAAATATATAGGCGACCGACAGGGAAATCGCGAGGGCCAAGAAGCTTTGCGACAGAACCCTGGAAACAGATCGAACGCTTCTCCTCATCCGTCCAAAGTCGCTTCGTCCGACGCGCCACGCCATCACCATAGTGTCCACTATCAATGGTGGACACTATCCGCCTCTTTCACCACGCGGTCGTGTCGCGAAGGTGGTGGAAATTTGAAGGCGGCGTAATCTCCGGGTGAACCAACACCCACCCAACCGGCGGCTGCAACCGCCAG
>NZ_JAEHFP010000128.1 GCF_016446475.1 Paracoccus binzhouensis
GCCCGCTCCAGCAGCGCCCGCAGGCCGCCCAGACCCAGCAGCCCGGCCAGGGGCGGCACAGCCGGCGCACCGCCGATCAGCCCGGCCAGCCCCAGGGCCGCGCACCAGGCCATCGGCAGCCACAACAGCCCCGCGGCCGCCGACAGCAGCGCCGCCCGCCGCAGGCCCGGCCATTCCGGCGCCAGCAGCACCCGCGCCGCCCCGTCCATGGAAAACCCCTCGCGCATCCGGCCATCCTGCCGCAGCCCGAGGCGCCGGCCAATGCGACCGAAGGCTCTTTCGGCTTTCCGTTGCCGAAATACCCCGGGGAGTCGCGCGGCACGCGCGACGGGGCAGAGCCCCATGGCGGCCTAGAAGGCCTTGAAGGTGATGGTGGTCAGGGTGCGGCAGATGCCGGGAATGTCGAACAGGTTCTCGGACAGGAAATGCCCGACATCCTGGTCCTCGGGAATGTAGATCTTGGCCAGCAGGTCGTAATCGCCCGAGGTGGAATAAAGCTCGCTGACGATCTCGCGGTCATAGATCGCGTCGGCGACCTCGTAGGTCTTGCCGGGCGTGCAACGGAACTGGACGAAAACCGGGCGCATGGCGGGCCTCCTGACTTCTGCGCCGCCAACCTAGACCGCACGCGCCTCGCGGGTCCAGTCCCCGCGCGCGAAGCCGCGCCAGAAGCGGCGCATCAGCAGCACGGCGGCAAAGCTCAGCCCCGCCACCAGCCCCAGCCACAACCCGGCCGGGCCCAGCCCGGCGACAAAGGCCAGGCCGTAGGCCACCGGGATGCCGACCAGCCAATAGCTCACCGCCGCGATCACCATCGGCACGCGCGTGTCCTGCACGCCGCGCAGCAACCCCAGGCCGATCACCTGCATGGCATCGGTCAGCTGGAACAGCCCGGCATAAAACAAGAGCCCCGCAGCCAGTTCGATGATGGCTGGGGTCTCGGGGTGGGTCGCGTCCAGGTAAAGCCCGACCAGCTGGCGCGGAAACAGCTCGAAACCCGCCATGGCCAGCGCCGCGATCACCGCCGAGACCGCGATCACCGTCACGCCCGCATCGCGCATCCAGGGACCGTCGCCCCGGCCCTTGGCCTGCCCCACCCGCACGGTGGCGGCGTTGGACATGCCCAGGTGCAGCATGAAGGTGATCGAGGCCAGCTGCAGCGCGATGCCATGCGCCGCCAGCTCGCGCGTGCCGATCCAGCCCATCATCACGTTCGAGCCGACGAACAGCCCGCCCTCGGCCACCATGGTCAGGCCGATGGGCAGGCCCAGCCAGAAGACCGCCCGCATCTCGGCCCAGTCCGGGCGCCAGAACCGCTGGAACAGGCGGTATTTGCGCGCCGCCGGCAGCCAGGCGGCATAGGCGATGATGGCCAGAAGCTGCGTATATTGCACCGCCACCGCGGCTATGGCGGCACCCCGCACCCCCAGTTCCGGCGCGCCCAGATTGCCGAAGATCAGCACCCAGTTCAGCAGGATGACCAGCGGCAGCCCGGCCAGCGTGATCCACAGCACCACCTGCGTGCGCTCCATCGCCGCCAGGTAGCTGTTCAGCGTCAGCTGGCACAGCACCGCGACCAGGCCGAAGCCCTCGATGCGCAGATAGTCCTGGGCTAGGGCGGCGACCACTGGCTTCTGCCCCAGCGCCAGCAGGATCGGCCCGGAATGCCACATGGCCGGGATGACCGCGACCGCGAACAGGGTCGACAGCCACAGCGCCATGCGGGCCGAGCGGCGCACCTCGACCTCGTCGCCCCGGGCGATGGCGGCGGCGATCAGCCCCATGACGCCGATGCCGAAGCCCATGCCCAGGAAGAACAGGATGTTGAAGAAGGACACGGCGATCACCAGCGCCGCCAGTTCCTCGACCCCGTACCAGCCCATCATCACCGTATCGGCGACATGGATGGCCATGCGCGCCAGATGGCTGCCGACCAGCGGCAGGCCAAGCACGAGGGTCGCGCGCAGATGCGGGGCGTAGCGGTCGAGCGTCATGCCCCTGCCTTATCCTTGGGCAGAGCCTGCGGCAAGGAGTCGCGCCGCGTCTCGGCTCAGGGCCGGATCTCGACCTCGGTGCCGATGCGGGCATGGGCGAAGATTTCCTCGATCTCGGCATTGTCGACGGCGATGCAGCCGGCGGTCCAGTCGCCCTTGACGCGAAAGCCGTCGGGGATCTGGTTCGGCTGGCCGTGGATCATGATGTCGCCGCCCGGGCTGACACCCAGGCGGCGCGCCGCCTCGCGGTGGCGGGGCTGCGGATAGTCGATGCCCAGCGACAGGTGATAGGCGCTTTGCCGGTTCAGCCGGTCGATGCGGAAGATGCCCTCGGGGGTGCGGCCGTCGCCCTCGCGGCTCTTGTCGCCCGCGGGTGCGAAGCCCAGGGCAATGCGGAAGGTCCGGGGCGGGCCGCTTTCCTGGTACACCGTCATGCGGCGGGCGGATTTCTCGACCAGGATGCGCCGGACGGGCGAGGCGATGGGCGCCTCGGGCCGCACCGACGGGCGCTGGAAGACCGGCGGCAGGGTGATGCGCGGCAGCCGGAATTCGGGCAGGCGCAGATCGGGCAGGCGCGGCCAGTGCCAGCCCGCCGCGGGCGGTTGCGGCACCGGCGCGGGCTGCGGCGCCCAGATCAGCCACAGCCCCCACAGCACCGCCGCCAGGCACAGCGCCGAGAAGATCCCGCCCAGCCGCTTCATTGCAGGTCGCGGAACGCCTCTTGCAGCCGCGCCACCGCCTCGGCCACCCGGGCGCGCGGCGTGGCGAGGTTGAAGCGTAGAAAATCCTCGCCGCCCAGGCCAAAGGTACCGCCGTGGTTTGCGGCGATGCGGGCGCCCTGCTCGACGCGGCGGGTGAACTCGGCCCGCTCCATCCCGGTGCCCGAGAAATCGACCCAAGCCAGATAGGTCGCCTGCAAGCGCATCGAGCGCAGGCCGGGAATCGCGTTCACGCCCGCGTCGAACAGCTGCCGGTTGCCGTCCAGATAAGCGGTCAGCGCATCGACCCAGGCCGCGCCCTCGGGCGAATAGGCGGCAGCAACCATGCCCGGCCCGAACAGGCCGGGCGAGATGCCCAGGGCCGTCAGCCGGGTTTGCAGGCGCTTCCTCAACCCCTCGTCGGCGACGATCAGGTTGCCGATATGGGCGCCGGCGATGTTGAAGGTCTTGGTGGCGGCGGTCAGCGTCACCAGGCGCGGCGCGGCCTCGGGCGCAACGGTGGCCAGCACCGAATGGCGCGGGCTGCCGGGCATGACCAGGTCGTGGTGAATCTCGTCCGAGACCAGGATCAGGTCATGGGCGGCGCAGAAATCGGCGACCTGCCGCAATTCTTCGGCGCTCCAGACCCTGCCGCCGGGATTGTGGGGCGAGCATAGGATCAGCATCCGCTCGCGCCCGGTCAGCAGCTTCTGCCAGCCCTCCCAGTCCATGCGATACTGCCCGTCATGGATGGCCAGCGGGAACTCGGCCACCTCGCGACCCGAGGCGCGGATGACGCGGGCGAAGGCGTGATAGACCGGGGTCATCACGATCACCCGGTCGCCCGGCCGGGTGAAGGCATCGACGCAGATCGCGGTGCCGTTGACCAGCCCGTGCGCCGAAAGGATCCAGTCCGGCTGGACCTGCCAGCCGTGGCGCGTCTCCATCCACCAGCGAATCGCCTCGAGATAGGCCGGGTTGGCGCCGGGATAGCCATAGACGCCATGCGCCGCCATCGCCTCGACCGCGCGCTGGACCGAAGCCGGCGGGCGGAAATCCATGTCCGCGACCCACATCGCGATGCCGTCCCGGGGCGAGACGCCGTAGATCGCCTGCATGTCGTCCCATTTGGAGCAGGCGGTGCCGGTGCGGTCGATGATCTCGTCGAAATCGGGCTGGGCCATGGTTCCCCTCGTTCTTCCGTTCGGGCGCAGCATAGCGGCTTGTTGCGCAAGGCCAAGGCTTGCCCTAGATCACGGGCATGACATTGCGCAGCATCATCCTCCACCCCGATCCGCGGCTGAAGAAGCCTTGCGAGCCCGTGGCCCGCATCACCCCCGAGATCGAGACCCTGGCCGCCGACATGCTGGCCACCATGTATGACGCGCCGGGCGTGGGCCTGGCCGCGCCGCAGGTCGGCGTGCTGTCGCGGCTCTATGTCATGGATTGCGAGAAGGATCCCGAGGCGCCGCGCAATCCCATCGTCATGGTCAACCCCGAGGTCACCTGGACCTCCGAGGCGCTGAACACCTACGAGGAAGGCTGCCTGTCGATCCCCGACCAATATGCCGACGTGACCCGCCCGGCCGAGGTCAGGGTGCGCTGGCTCGGCCTCGACGGCAAGACGCATGAGCGCGAGTTCGAGGGCCTCTGGGCCACCTGCGCCCAGCACGAGATCGACCACCTCGACGGCAAGCTGTTCATCGACTACCTGAGCCCGATCAAGCGGCAGATGATCACCCGCAAGATGGTCAAGCTGAAGCGCGAGCGCGGCCGTGCCTGAGCCCCTGTCCGGCGAGGATGCCGCGCGGGTGCCCGGCGGACCGGACCTCGCCGCGCTGGCCGCCCGCGGCCGCATCCGCCCGATCCTGATCCATCCCGACCCGGCCCTGCGCCGCCTCTGCGACCCGGTCGGGCGCCTGGCCTGGGACCGGCTCTCGCAACTGGCCGCCGACCTGCTCGCGACCATGTATGCCGTCGGCGGCCGCGGCCTCGCCGCGCCGCAGATCGGCGAAAGCTGGCGGATCTTCGTCATGGATCACGGCTGGAAGGACGGCGCCCCCCAGCCCCGCGTGGTCCTGGACCCCGAGATCGCGCCGCTGGGCGAGGCGGTCGCGACCATGGAGGAAGCCTGCCTCTCGATCCCCGGCCGGCCGGTGGCGATGACGCGGCCGGCCACGGTCTCGATGCGCTGCTTCGACATGACCGGGACGCTGCAATTGCTGACCCTGGCCGGGATCGAGGCCCGCATCGCCCAGCACGAGGCCGATCATCTCGACGGCCGGCTGATCCTCGACGCGCCGGACGGCCGGGACGATTCCGCCGCGCGTTAAGCCTGTCCTGGGGATTCGGCGCCAGGCAGGGGCAAAGAACCCGGGACACCGCTTGTTCCTGCCGACCGAAATGCTGTGCTGTCTCGCCGCCCTGTGGCCGGGGCGGCGACTGATCCTGCCGCGCGACGCCTGGCCGACCCCGCGCCCCGGCATCCATGTCGGGCGCGGTTTGCGGCGGGCCGAAAGTCCGGGCCGGATTTACCTTCATTCGCCGCCATGATAGCCGGGCGGCCATTCCTGACAAGGCCGCCCGATGACCGTCCGCCCCTTCCTGCCCTATGCCGACCGCCGGTTGCACATGCCCGCCGAGCCGGTCGCCGCGATCACCGAGACGGTGCGGATGATCTGGGACGACATGATCGACACCATGGAGGCGATGCCCGGCGTCGGCCTTGCCGCGCCGCAGATCGGCATCATGCAGCGGCTGGCGGTGGTGGACGCATCCGACAAGCGCGGCCAGGCGGTGCGGATGGCCAATCCCGAGATCCTGCATGCCAGCGTGCAGCTGCGCGCCCATGAGGAGGCGAGCCCGAACCTGCCCGGCGTCTCGGCCCGGATCGAGCGGCCGCGGGCGGTGACAGTGCGCTTCCTGAATGCCGAGGGCGAGATCGAGGAGCGGGATTTCGTCGGCCTCTGGGCGACCTCGGTGCAGCACCAGATCGACCACCTGGACGGCCGTCTCTATGTCGATCACCTCTCGCCCCTGCGCCGCAAGATGCTGGTGGCGAAATCGGCCAAGCTGTCGCGGCGCTGACAAAGGCGTCGGGCGGGCTGTCCCGGCGCGGCCCCATTCCGGGCGCGGGGATGCCTGCACGGCCGCAGCAGGATTTGGGAAACGGTGAAGGCGCCTTGCAGATCCCCTCTTGCAGGTCTCCCCGCGCACGTGGTGGCATGAGGCGCCGCGCCGGGGCTGGCTGGACGGTTGCGCCCCTTTTTCACCCCCGGGGGGCTGCGCGGCCGGATGAGTATTTGTGGAACGAAGAAGCACGGGCATGTGCGATGAGTCGCGCGGCGGTCCTTTCCGTTTTCCAAATACCCTGGCGACGCCGCCCGAGGGGCGCGGCCGCCGGCATCGGGCATGGACGGTGCCCTCTGCCCCTGTGGCGGGCGAGCGGGTGCCGCGCCCCGCAGCGCAGGCCGGGGACGGGAACCGGGTGGCGCAGGGAAGCGCTTTTCTTTGCCGCGCCGGCCCCTTAACCTCGGGCGCGAGCGGGCGGGCAGGGAACGGGCCGCCCGGCAGACCCGGCGCCCGGCATGCCGCCTCGGGGCCTTCCGTTCCCGCCGAAACCCGCCCGCACCGCGGGCCAAGCCCGAGGACGCCAGGCCAGAGATGTTTTCCGTGCTGCCCCTTCTTGCCGGCCTGCTGTTCCTTGCCGCCTCGCTGACCCCCTCGCTGATCCCCCGCGACTGGCTGATGCAGGGCGTGCTGGCCGGGGTCTCGATGGCGGCGGGCTATGTGATGACCCAGTTCCTGCTGGCGCTGTGGCGGGCGCTGGAGCTGCCGGTGCTGAAGGACCGGCCAGCGCGCATCGCCCATGCGGTCCTGGCGGTGCCGGTGCTGGTGCTGCTGGGCCGCGGGGTGATCCTGTCCGGCGAATGGCAGAACAGCATCCGCGCCCGCATGGGCATGCCCGATCTGGAGGTCAACAACACCGCCAAGATGCTGGCCCTGGCGCTGGCGGTGTTCCTGGCGCTGTTCGTGATCGGCAAGGCGATCCAGGCGCTGTTCGACCTGCTGCGGCTGCGGCTGGCGCGCTATATTCCGACCCGCAGCGCCAATGTGCTGGGCCTGCTGCTGGCGGCGCTGATCGTGGTGACGCTGACCCGCGACGGGGTGGTGAACTGGGCGATGCGCATCGCCGACAGCTCCTATGCCGCGGCCCAGCATCTGACCGACCCGAATATCCCTCCGCCCGCCGAGCCGTGGCAATCCGGCTCGGTCGCCTCCGGCATCGACTGGGAGCTGATGGGCAAGCCGGGGCGCGACTTCGTGCTGGGCGGTCCGCGCGCCCGCGCCATCACGGCCTTCACCGGCCGGCCGGCGAAAGAGCCGCTGCGCATCTATGTCGGCCTGGCGCAGGACAAGGACCCGGAGGCGCGCGCCAAGGCGGCGCTGGACGAGATGCTGCGCGTGGACGCCTTCGACCGCAAGGTGCTGGTGCTGGCCAGCCCCACGGGCACCGGCTGGATGGACCCAGCCAGCTATGACGCGCTGGAATACATGCATGGCGGCGACGTGGCGACGGTGGCGGTGCAATATTCCTATCTGCAAAGCCCGCTGGCCCTGATCTTCGAGACCGAATCCGGCCTCGACCAGACCACCGCCCTGATGCGCGCGGTCTATGAGCATTGGCGCCACCTGCCGGCGGACCGGCGGCCGCGCCTGTATCTGCACGGCATCTCGCTGGGCGCCTGGTCGTCCATGTATGCCTTCAACCCGTTCCAGATGATGAACGAGCCGGTCGCCGGCGCCTTCTGGGTGGGCCCGCCCTTTACCTCGACCCTGTGGCGGCAGGCCAACGGCGCGCGCCGGCCCGGCAGCCGCTTCGTCCTGCCCGAGCTGGATGAGGGCGAGGTGATCCGCTATGCCAGCCAATACGCGCCGCCCGACCGTTCGGGCCGGCCCTGGGGGCGGCTGCGCATCCTGTTCCTGCAATATGCCAGCGATCCGATCGTGTTCTACGACCCGGCCTCGCTGTGGCGGGCGCCCGAATGGATGCGCGAGGCGCCGGCGCCCGATGTCTCGCCCCGGCTGCGCTTCACCCCGGTGGTGACGCAGCTGCAACTGGCGGTGGACATGCTGGTCTCGACCTCGGCGCCGCCGGGCTTCGGCCATACCTATCACGCCCGCGACTATATCGACGGCTGGATCGCCGTCACCGCGCCCGAGGGCTGGACGGCGGCCGATACCGAAAGGCTCAAGGCGATCTGCGGCCGGCACGGAAGGCTCGGATGCGCAAACGGCTGATCCTTGCGCTGGCACTGCCGGGGCTGGTGGCGCTGGCCCTGGGGCTGAACACGGCGCGCAACTATGCCGGCTGGCAGCCCGCGACCGAAACCCCGGCCGAGCGGCTGGCCCGGCTGGAGCCGCATTGGCGCATCCTGCGGCCCGATGGCCCCGGCCCGCATCCCGCCGCGGTGCTGCTGTCGGGCTGCGACGGCGTGCACGACAACATGGACCATTGGGCGCGGCAATTCGTGGCCATGGGCCGGGCGGCGCTGATCCTCGACAGCCATGCGCCCCGGCTTCTGGACAAGGCGCAGGCCTGGCGCGCGCTCTGCGCCGGGCAGGTGCTGCCGGGGGCCGAGCGCGCCGGCGACCTGGCCGTGGCGCTGGCGGCGCTGCGCGAGATGCCGGGCATCGACGGCTCGGACGTGGCGCTGCTTGGCGCCTCGCATGGCGGCTGGACGGTGATGGAACTCCTGCGCGCGCTCGGCGAGGACGAGCCGCCGCCCGGCCTGACCGCCTGGCCCGCCCCGCGCGACAGCCTTGCCGCGCAGCTTGGCCCGGTCGTGCTGCTTTACCCCTATTGCGGCCTTCTGAACGGCGCCGCGAAGGGGCACTGGCCCGGTCATGTGCAGGGGCTGATGCTGCTGGCCGAGCTGGATTCGATCACCGATTCCGCCGATTGTCGCCAAATGGGCGAGGATCTGGTCGCCCAAGGCGCGCATCTGGCCGTCATCACCTATCCCGGCATCAATCACGGCTTCGACCAGCGCGAACGTTCCTCGCTTTCGCCGCTGGAGTTCGACCCCGAAGCCCGGGCGCAGGCCACCCGCGACATCCGCGCCTTCATGCAGGGTTTTGCCGCGCCCGCGCCCGGGATATGAGATCCCGACACAAGGAGGGCAGCGATGCGCGTCATCTTCATGGGCACACCCGATTTCTCGGTTCCGGCGCTGCGGGCCATCGCCGCGCGGCATCAGGTCGTCGCGGTCTATTCCCAGCCGCCGCGCGCGGCCGGGCGCGGGCAGAAGCCCCGCCCCTCGCCCGTGCATCGCGCCGCCGAGGAGCTGGGCCTGCCCGTCCGCACGCCCGAACGGCTGAAAACGCCGCAGGACCAGGCGGATTTCGCCGCGCTTGCCGCCGATGTGGCCGTGGTGGTGGCCTATGGGCTGATCCTGCCGCCGGCAGTGCTGGAGGCGCCACGGCTGGGCTGCCTGAACATCCACGCCTCGCTTCTGCCGCGCTGGCGGGGCGCGGCGCCGATCCACCGGGCGATCATGGCCGGCGATGCGGAAACCGGCGTCGCCATCATGCAGATGGAGGCGGGGCTGGATACCGGCCCGGTGCTGGCCGAGGCACGCACCGCCATCGGCCCCGGGGACACCACCGCGGACCTGCACGACCGGCTGGCCGAAATGGGCGCGGCGCTGATCGTCGAGACGCTGCACCGCCTGCCCCTGCCCGCCCGGCCGCAACCGGCCGAGGGCGTGACCTATGCGCAAAAGATCGACAAGGCCGAGGCGCGGATCGACTGGACCCGGCCGGCGGCGCAGGTCGACCGGCAGATCCGCGGCCTCTCGCCCTTTCCCGGCGCCTGGTGTCTGGTCGGGGACGAGCGGGTGAAACTGCTGCGTTCGCGCCTTGCCGCCGGTTCGGGCGCGCCCGGCCGGGTGCTGTCGGGCTTCACCATCGCCTGCGGCGAGGGCGCCATCGAGGTGCTGGAAGCGCAGCGCGAGGGCAAGCGCCCGATGCTGGCGGCCGAGATCCTGCGCGGCATGACCCTGCCCGACCGGCTGGGCTGACGGCATTGTAGCATATCCGCCACAACTTTCGGTTGTCGCAAGGCGCGGGGGCCGTTCCGCGCAACCCCATGTTAATCTTTTCCTGTCAGACCGGATCCGAGGTTTTTTGGTCCGGCGATCCCAAAATGGGCCTGAAAAGGGGGCGAAATCATGGAGACTCTGATCCGGGTGATGGCCGATCATTGGTGGGTGCCGCTGCTGCGCGGTATCGCGGCCATCCTGTTCGGCCTGATGGCGCTGATCTGGCCGGGGCTGACCGTCTATGCGCTGCTGCTGGTCTTTGGCGCCTATGCGATCTTCGACGGGGTGATGGCGCTGGTCACCGCCTTCCGACGCAAGGGCGCCGACGACCGCTGGTGGGCCTGGGCGCTGGACGGCATCCTGTCGATCATCATCGGCCTGATGGCGCTGTTCTGGCCGGCGGCGACGGCGCTGGCCTTCGTCATCTGGATGGCCGCCTGGGGCGTGGTGGCCGGCATCTTCCGCATCATTGCCGCCATCCGGCTGCGCGACGAGATCGAGGGCGAATGGGCGCTGGGTCTCAGCGGCTTGCTGCTGGTCGTCTGGGGCGTGCTGATGGCGCTGGTGCCGGCGGCCGGCCTGCTGGGCATCGCCTGGATGATCGGCCTGTTCGCGCTGCTGATCGGCGTGGCGATGATCGTGCTGGCCTTCCGGCTCCGGGGGCTGAAATCGGCCTAGATCGCCCGGCCGCAGGAGCATTTGGGGAACAGAGAAATGCTCAAGTGCCGCGCGGCTTGGCGCGGGTGGTCGGATCGGCCTCCAGCGGGTTTTCCGGCCAGGGATGGCGCGGATAGCGGCCGCGCATGTCCTTTCGGACCTCGCCGTAACCGCCAGCCCAGAAGCCCGGCAGGTCGGTGGTCACCGCGACGGGCTTGCCGCCGGGCGACAGCATGGTGATGCGCAAGGGCCGGCCCCCGACGACCGGATGGCGCGACAGGCCGAACAGTTCCTGCAGCTTAAGCTCGACCGAGGGCGTCTCGTGGTCGTAGTCGATGGGCACCTTGCGACCCAGCGGCGTGACGAAATGCGCCGGCGCGGCCTGGTCCAGCCGGCGCTGGCCGTCCCAGCCGATGCGTGCCTTCAGCGCCTCGGTCAGGTCCAGCCCACGCAGGTCGGAGAGCGTCCGCGCCTTGCCCAGCCAGGGCAGCAGCCAGTCGGGATCGGCCAGCAGGCTGTCGTCATCGACCGTGCCGAGCTCCGGGATCAGCGCGATCCGCGCCCGCAGCCGCGCGGCGCCGGGGCTCCAGGTCAGCCCGGTCGCCCGCAGCCCCTCGAAAGCGGCGCGGGCCAGCGCTTGCGGGTCGGGGTCGTCCAGCGCCCGGTCGGCCAGCGCCAGCGCGCCAAGGCGCTCCTGCCGGCGGGCAATGACGCGGTTGTCGCGGCGGGACCATTCCACCAGCTCGGCGGTTTCGATGCGGTCGGGGAACAGGGCGCGGATCTCGTCCTCACTCACCACCACCGCCATGCGGATGCGGGCCTCGCGCGCATCGCCGTCGAGGTCGGTCGCCACGATCAGCCGCTCGGCCGCCAGCGCGTCGCCCTCGGGCAGCACCGCGCCCTTGCCGCCCGACAGCACATAGCGCGGCTGCTCACCCTTGCGGCGCAGGCCGATGCGGTCGGGATAGGCCAGCGCCGCCATGGCGCCGGGCGACAGGGCAGCGCCCTCGCCCACCATGCGGCGCAAGCGCTTCGCTTCGTCGCGGATGCGGTGCAGCGGGCCCGGGTTGACCGGCCAGGGGTGGCGGTCCTGATAGGCGCGCAGGTCGCGGATCGCCGCCAGCCGCAGGGTCAGGTCTGCGGGCGCGCCGGTCAGCGGGTCGCGCTCGGCCAGCAGCGCCGCGAGGTCGGCGGCGTCGCGCCCGGCCGTGACCAGCATATGCGCCAGCCGCGGATGCAGCGGCAGCGGCGCCAGACGCCGGCCGTGCGGGGTTATGCG
>NZ_JAEHFP010000129.1 GCF_016446475.1 Paracoccus binzhouensis
CGGGCCCGGGCGACGCGGCGGTCGGCGCGCAGCAGGAAACGGTCGAGGCCGGCGCGCAGCGCCAGCGCCTCCTCGCGCAGGCCGCGCAGCCGGCCCGGGCCCAGGATCTCGGCCTCCTCGGCCAGCGCCCGCCAATGGCGCAGGGCCCGGGCGCGGGTTTTCCGTTCGATCCACTTGCGGGGACGCATCACCATGCCGGTCAGCCTGTCACTGGTCCATGTAGACGTGGGTTTCCGCCGCCGCGCCCGGATGGGTGACAGCGCCGTAGCGGGCCTTGCCGACAAGCTGGGCATATTTCCACAGCGCCCCCGAGGCGTAATCGGTCTTGCGCGGCCCGGGCCATTCGGCGCGGCGCCGCTCCAGCTCCTCGTCGGAGAGCGCCACCGAGAGCGCGCCGCGGATGGCGTCGATGGTGATGATGTCGCCGTCGCGAAGCAGGGCGATGGGGCCGCCATGCGCCGCCTCGGGACCGACATGGCCGACGCAGAAGCCGCGCGTCGCGCCGGAAAACCGCCCGTCGGTGATCAGCGCCACCTTCTTGCCCATGCCCTGCCCCGACAGCGCCGCGGTGGTCGCCAGCATCTCGCGCATGCCCGGGCCGCCGGCCGGACCCTCGTTGCGGATGACGATCACGCAGCCCTCGGCATAGTCGCGGCGCATGACTGCCGCGAAGGCCTCCTCCTCGCAGTCGAAGACCCGGGCCGGGCCGGTGAAGACCTGGTCCTCGGGCGCCATGCCCGCCACCTTCACGATGGCCCCGTCGGGGGCAAGGTTGCCCTTGAGCCCGACCACGCCGCCGGTCCGCGACAGCGGCGCGCTGACCGGGTGGATGACCTTGCCGTCGGCCTCGCGCGCGATCAGGTCCAGTTCCTCGCCCATGCTGCGGCCCGAGGCGGTCAGGCAATCCTCGTGGATCAGCCCCGCCTTGCGCAGCTCGCGCAGCACCACCGGCACGCCGCCGGCGTCGAACAGATCCTTGGCGACATAATCGCCGCCGGGGCGCAGGTTCACGAAATAGGGCGTGTCGCGGAAGATGTCGCAGACGTCGAACAGGTCGAATTCGATCCCCGCCTCATGCGCGATGGCCGGCAGGTGCAGCCCGGCATTGGTCGAGCCGCCGGTGCAGGCCACCACCCGCGCCGCGTTCTCCAGCGCCTTGCGGGTCACGACGTCGCGGGCGCGGATGTTCTTCTCGATCAGGGCCATCACCGCCTCGCCCGAGGCCAGCCCGTACTGGTCGCGCGACTCGTAGGGCGCCGGCGCGCCCGAGCTGTTCAGCAGCGCCAGGCCGATCGCCTCGGATACGCAGGCCATGGTGTTGGCGGTGTATTGCCCGCCGCAGGCCCCCGCCGAGGGGCAGGCGACGCGCTCCAGGATCTCCAGCTCGGCATCGGGCAGGTTGCCGGCGGCGTGCTGGCCCACCGCCTCGAACACGTCCTGCACCACCACGTCGCGGCCGTGGAAGCGGCCGGGCAGGATCGAGCCGCCATAGATGAAGACGCTGGGCACGTTCAGCCGCACCATCGCCATCATCATGCCGGGCAGCGACTTGTCGCAGCCGGCCAGCCCCACCAGCGCGTCGTAGCAATGGCCGCGCATGGTCAGCTCGACCGTGTCGGCGATGGCGTCGCGGCTGGCCAGGCTGGCGCGCATCCCCTCATGCCCCATGGCGATGCCGTCGGTGACGGTGATGGTGGTGAATTCGCGCGGGCAGCCGCCGCCCTTCTTCACGCCCTGCTTGACCGATTGCGCCTGGCGGTTCAGCGCGATGTTGCAGGGCGCGGCCTCGTTCCAGCAGGTGGCGACACCGACCCAGGGGGAATGGATCTCCTCCTCGGTGATGCCCATGGCATAGAAGAAGCTGCGCTGCGGCGCCCGGGCGGGGCCTTCGGTGACGTGGCGGCTGGGCAGGGACGACTTGTCGAAACGGCTGTTCTTCATGGCGACATCCTCTGGCTGGCGACTTGGATAGGGCTGGACCGCCCGGGGGGCAAGGCCCAAGGCGGCGAAAACACCTTGCGGTTGTGCTAGGCCGTCGCCGCGTTCAGCCGCGCGGCCATGACCAGGTCGTTCATCGTCACGCCGCCCGCCGAATGGGTGGAGTAGGTGACGCGGGCGAAGCCCCAGCCGAAGGCGATGTCGGGATGGTGGTTCGCCGCCTCGGCCTGCCAGGCGGCCAGGTTGGCCAGGGCGGCTGGCGCCTTGAAGCTCTTGAAGCGCCATTCACGGCAGATCGCCTTGCCATCCGCCGCCAGCTCCCAGCCGGGAAGCCGGTCCAGCGCCGCGCGCAGCTCCGCCTCGGGCAGCGCAGGGGCGCCGTCCACGATCTTGCCCTGGGCCAGGTCGGTTTCGGGTTCGTCGGTCATCATGCTCCTCCGTCACAGGATCGGCGCGGCCAGCGCCAACAGGTTGTTGCGCAACCGCCGCCGGATCGACCAGCCGCGGATCTCGTCCAGGTCGATGCGGCGCGAGCGGGCGATGTAGCTCTGCTGGCGCTCGTCCAGCAGCTCGGTCACCTCGGCCCCGACCAGCAGCATGTTCATCTCGTAGTTCAGCTGGAAACTGCGGCGGTCCATGTTGGCGCTGCCGATCATCGCCATCTCGTCGTCGGCGGTGATGATCTTGGAATGCAGAAGCCCGTCGGGAAACAGCATCAGCTTCACCCCTGCCGAGACCAGGCCGTAATAGAACCCTTCGGAGGTGGCCTGCACCACCAGCGAATCATTGCACGCCGGCAGGATCATCGTCACGTCCACGCCGCGCCGCGCCGCCGTGCGGATCGCCGAATCCAGCGAGGCGTCGGGCACGTAATAGGGGGTGGTGATCACCAGCCGCTCGCGCGCGGCATAGATCATCGTCGTCATGCAATCCGACAGCGAGCCCTGGCGGTCGTCCGGCCCGGTGGCGATCACCTGGGCCAGCGCGCCGGGCGCCATGACCGGCGGCGCCATCTGCAGCATGTCGCCCAGGTCCTCGCCGGTGTAGCTCATCCAGTCCTGCAGGAAGACCGCCTGCATCTGCCGCACCACCGGCCCTTCCAGGCGCAACAGCACGTCGATCCAGGGCGCGAAGCGCGGCTTGATCGCGAAGGCCTTGTCCGAGCAGTTGCGGCTGCCGGTAAAGCCCAGCACATGGTCGATCACCACGATCTTGCGGTGGTTGCGCAGGTCCATGCGCTGCGACAGCCCGCCGATGATCGGCAGGCCCAGGGGCAGCGCCTCGACGCATTCGACCCCGGCCTCGCGCATGGCGCGCCAGCTTTCGGAATAGCCGAAGGCGCGCGAGCCGAAGGCGTCGATGATGGCGCGCACCTTCACGCCGCGGCCGGCGGCGCGGATCGCCGCCTGGGCCACCGAGCGGCCCGAGGGATCGTCCAGCCAGATATAGAACAGCAGGTGCACATGGTCGCGCGCCGCGTCGATGGCCGCCACCAGATCGGCGATGGCACTGTCGTCCTCGGCCAGCAGGGTGGCGCGATTGCCGGCCACCGCCGAGAAGCCGCCGGTGGCGCGATTCGCGGCGATGACCGGCGCGGCGAATTCCGGCGGGCGCTTGACCGCCTCGGGGCTGGGCGTCCACAGGCCGGACAGGCGGGCGCGGACATTGGCCATGGTCTCGACCTCGGCGCCGCGCATGCGAATCTCGCCGAACAGCACATAGGCCAGGATGCCGACCAGCGGCACCAGTTCGATCACCAGGATCCAGGACAGGCGCACTGTCGGCTCCAGCCGCGGCCGCAGCAGCACCCGCACCGACACCGCCAGCGCGATCGCATAATGAAGGAACACGAACATCTGGGTCCACATGGCCCGCATCAAAGCCCGGGCGCTGCGGAATTGCAATTCCGCGCCGATTTGCCTAAGTCACGCCCTGAACCGAGCGCAGGGGCCCGCCGATGAACTGGATCACCAATTATGTCCGTCCGCGCATCAATTCGCTGTTCTCGCGCCGCGAGGTGCCCGAGAACCTGTGGACCAAATGCCCGGAATGCGGGACCATGCTGTTCCACCGCGAACTGTCGGACAACCTGAACGTCTGCACGAATTGCGACCATCACCTGGCGATCTCGCCCCGGCTGCGCTTTGCCGCGCTGTTCGACGGCGGCGTCTTCAACGAGGTCAAGGTGCCCGAGCCGGTCACCGACCCGCTGGGCTTCCGCGACCAGAAGAAATACCCCGACCGCATGAAGGCGGCACAGAAATCCACCGGCGAGAAAGAGGCGATGCTGGTCGCCGAGGGCGAGATCGGCCGCACCCCGATCGTCGCCGCCGCGCAGGATTTCAGTTTCATGGGCGGCTCGATGGGCATGTATGTCGGCAACGCCATCATCGCCGCGGCCGAGCGCGCGGTGAAGCTCAAGCGGCCGCTGGTGCTGTTCTCGGCCGCCGGGGGCGCGCGGATGCAGGAAGGCATCCTGTCGCTGATGCAGATGCCCCGCACCACCGTCGCCGTCGAGATGCTGAAAGAGGCGCGGCTGCCCTATATCGTGGTGCTGACCCATCCGACGACCGGCGGCGTGACCGCCAGCTATGCCATGCTGGGCGACATCCAGATCTCGGAACCGAACGCGCTGATCTGCTTCGCCGGCCCGCGGGTGATCGAGCAGACCATCCGCGAAAAGCTGCCCGAGGGCTTCCAGCGCGCCGAATACCTGCTGGACCACGGCATGCTGGACCGGGTGACGCATCGCAAGCAGCTGCGCGACGAGCTGATCTCGATCCTGCGCATGCTGGGCGGCCTGCCGGCGCCGGTGGCGGGCGATCTGCCCGCGCCGGGCAGCATCGCCGCGCCGCAGCCCGAAGCCGAAGCGCCCCCCGCCGACGGCAAGCCCGCCTGAGCCGGACGGCATCGCGATGACCTCCTCCGACGCCATCCTCGCGCGGCTGATGCAGCTGCATCCCAAGGTCATCGACCTGTCGCTGGACCGGATGCACCGCCTCCTGGCGGCGCTCGGCAACCCGGAACGCCGCATTCCGCCGGCGATCCACATCGCCGGCACCAACGGCAAGGGCTCGACCCAGGCGGTGATCCGCGCCGGGCTGGAATCGGCGGGCCTGCGCGTCCATGCCTATACCTCGCCGCATCTGGCGCGGTTCCACGAGCGCATCCGCCTGGCGGGCGAGCTGATCCCCGAGGCCGATCTGGCCGCCACGCTGGAGGAATGCGAGGCCGCGAACGGCGGCGCGCCGATCACCTTCTTCGAGATCACCACGGCGGCGGCCTTCCTGGCCTTTTCGCGCACGCCCGCCGATTACACGCTGCTGGAAGTCGGCCTTGGCGGCCGGCTGGACGCGACCAACGTGATCGACGACCCGGCGCTGACCGTCATCACCCCGATCAGCATCGACCATACGCAATACCTGGGCGAGACGCTGGAGCTGATCGCCGGCGAAAAGGCCGGCATCCTCAAGCGCCGCGTGCCCTGCATCGTCGGCCCGCAAGAGCCCGTCGCCCGCGACGTGATCGAGCAGAAGGCCGAGCGGCTGTTTGCGCCGCTGCGCATCGCCCGCCAGGACTGGGACAGCCGGCGCGAGGGCGATGCGCTGATCTACCAGGACGACCACGGGCTGATGGACCTGCCGCTGCCGGTGCTGCCCGGCCCGCATCAGATCGTGAATGCCGGCACCGCCATCGCCGCGCTGCGCGAGCTGGGCTTCGGCCGCATCGAGGCCCGCGCCGCGGTGACCGAGGCGGAATGGCCGGCCCGCATGCAGCGCCTGAGCCGCGGCCCGCTGGTCGAGGCGGCAGAAGGCTGTGAACTCTGGCTCGACGGCGGCCACAACCCGGCGGGCGGCGAGGCGGTTGCGGCGACGCTCTCAGCCATGGCGAAGAAGCCGACGCATCTGGTCTGCGGCATGCTGAACACCAAGGACGTCGCCGGCTACATGCGGCCGCTGGCAGGCGTCGCGCAAAGCCTGACCGCCGTAGCGATCCCGGGCGAGCCGAACACGCTGCCGGCCGAGGAGACCGCCGCGGCCGCCGCCTCGGTCGGGCTTGCCGCCGCGACCGCACCAGATGCGCTCACGGCGGTGCGCGATCTCGCCGCCGCACATCCCGGCGCGCGCATCCTGATCTGCGGCTCGCTCTATCTCGCGGGCCAGGTGCTGCGCGACAACGGCTGAAGGAGCGCCACCGTTTTCCAGGTTGCGCGCCTGCGCGCGGCGGTTGGGGCTCCGCCCCGTCCCTGCGGGACTCCCCGGGGTATTTTCCAAACGGAAACAGCCCCTCTCCGCCATGCGGGAAAAGTCGTGCGGCTTCTTCGTTCCGGAAATACTCCGGGGGAGGCCGAAGGCCGGGGGCAGCGCCCCCTCCTTTACGACCGCCCCCAACCGGCATCGCGCATCTCGCGCAGGCGGCTGGCGGTGCGCTCGAACTCGAAGGCGCCCTCGCCCTCGGCATAAAGCCGTTCCGGCTCGTCGGCGGCGCTGGCGATCAGCCGCACCTTTGCCTCGTAGAGCGCATCGATCAAGGTGACGAAGCGCTTGGCCTCGTTGTAGTTCGACTGCGACAGCCGCGGGATCGAGTCGATGAACAGCAGGTCCAGCGCCTCGGCCATGGCCAGATAATCGGCCGGGCCCAGCGGCTTGCCGCAGAGATCCCAGAAGCCCGCCCGGCCGATGCGGCCCAGATGCTGCGGGATCTCGACTTGGCGGCCCTTGACCTCCAGCAGCAGCGGCGGGGTCGGCGCGCCGGCGGTTTCCTGCCGCCACAGCGCATCCATCCGGTCATGCGCCGCGGTGTCGGCGGGGGTGAACCAGACCTGGCCGCCGCCCTCGTCGCGGTTCTGGCGGTGATCGGTGGCGCTGGCCAGCTCGACCACCTCCAGCCTCTCGCGCAACAGCGCGATGAAGGGCAGGAACAGCTGGCGGTTCAGGCCGTTCTTGTAAAGCTCCTCGGGCACCCGGTTCGAGGTGGTGACCACGGTCACCCCCTCCTCGAACAGCACCTGGAACAGCCGGCCGACGATCATCGCGTCGGCGATGTCGGTGACCTGCATCTCGTCGAAGCAGAGCAGCCGCGCCTGCTGCGCCACCGCCAGCGCCACTGGGCGCACCGCGTCCTGCTGGCCGGTCTTGCGCACCCCCTCCAGCGCCGCCTGGATCTCCTGCATGAATTCGTGGAAATGCACCCGGCGCTTGGCGGCCAGCGGCGCCGCCTCCATCACCAGGTCCATCAGCATGGACTTGCCGCGCCCCACGCCGCCCCAGAGATAGAGCCCCCTGACCGCCGGCGCGGGCCCCGGAGCGGTGCCACGCAGCCGCGACAGCCAGCCGTTCCTCTGCGGCGCCGCGGCGGGGGCGGCCGCCAGGTCCCGCACCAGCCGGTCCAGCACCGGCAGCACGCCGCGCTGCGCCGCATCGGGCGCCAGCCGGCCGGTCGCCACGCGGGCCTCGTAAAGTTCGGATACGCTTGCCATATCCGCCCCCTGCCAAAGAAAGGACCGGCCCGCAAGGGCCGGCCGGAGATTTCCGTCGATTTCGCTAAGGTTCAGCGGCCGCGGCGCTGGAAGCTGCCGCGCGGATCGGGGCCGCTGCCCAGCCAGTTCTGCGTCACCAGCGCGATCTGGTTGACGATCTGCACCCGCTGGGTCTGGCCCCTGGCCTCGGCCGCATCCGCCGCCTTGCCGACCAGCGCCGGGAATTCCGCCTTGATCTGCTGCGGCTGGGTCAGCGCGACACCGCTGCGGGCGTCGAAGACCTGCAGGCTGTACTGGATGTTGTGCACGCCGGAATTCTGCAGCGTCTCGCGCACGATCGGCGTCACGGCATGGAACTGGCCCAGCGTGGCGACGATGCGCACCCGGGTCTTGCCATGCAGGCCGGCGGCGCCCTTCTCGATACCCTCGCGCAGGATGGCCGCGGCCTGGGCGCGACGGTCGCCGGCCGGTTCGCCATGCCAGACGATGTCGTAATCGGGGGCGTAGCTGTTTTCCTCGCTGGTGGTCAGGGTCTCGGGCACCGCGACCTCGACCGAGGCGACGCGCCAGCCGGCGGTCTGCGCCGGGTCGAGCTGTTCATAGGCGGTTTCCCAGGTACTCGAGCAGGCGCCAAGGCCGAGCGTCAGGCCAAGCGCCAGCAGGGCGGGTTTCAACATGGGTGGTTCCTCGTCCAGGAAATGCGTTGAATGGCGGGCCGGCCGCATCGCCGGCCGCCGGGAAATTGCGCCAAGGCCTCTGGCATGATCGTGTTCGGCAACGGATGGATCAGAAAAGTGCCTCCCGCAGAGGGCGGGCCGGGCCCGCCCGCGACCAGGAGCAGAACGTCCCCGGTCCGCTGCAAGAATAATCGTTGATTTCCAACGCGCAAGAGATTCGATGCGCCAAAGGCCGCCCGGCCCGGCCGGCGCCGGGGGTTCCGGGCCGGATCGTGCAGCGGGGGGCCGCGGCCCTAGACGATGGACTGGTTGCGGGTCTCGGCCCGGATGAACAGCGTGCCGATGGCAGCCAGCAGCAGCAGCGCCGCGAAGACGCCGATGGCAAGCCCGAAGCCGCGCGCCACCACCTGACCCATCAGCGAGGGCGCCAGCAGCCCGCCCACCCGCGCCACCGCGCTGGCCGTGCCCATGCCGGTGCCGCGCAAGCCGGTCGGGTAAAGCTCGGGCGTATAGGCATAAAGCGCCCCCCAGGTGCCCAGCAGCGCGAAGCTCATCAGCAGCAGCGCCGCCGCGACCAGCCAGGGGCTGCCGGCGAGGGTAAAAAGGAAGCAGCCTGCAGCGCTGAGCAGCAGGAAGATCTGCAAGGTGGGCTTCCTGCCCCAGCTTTCCACGCCATGCGCCGCCAGCGCATAGCCCGGCAGCTGCGCCAGCGCCATCAGCACCAGGAAGCCATAGCCGCGCACGAAGCCGAAGCCGCCCCTGGCCAGTTCCGCCGGCAGCCAGACGAAGACGCCGTAATAGGACAGCGAGACCAGGAACCAGGCGGCGAAGATGCCGAGGCTGCTGTTGCGCAGCTCGGGGCCGAAGAGCCGCGCCTCGGTCGCGGCGGGCGGCGCGGTCAGCCGGGTGCCCTGCGGCAGGGCGCGGGCGCCGTTCGCGGTCAGCACCCGGTCGATCACCGCGCGCGCCCCGGCCTCGTCGCCCTTGCGCAGCAGATACATCGGCGATTCCGGCACCCAGAGCCGCAGCCAGATGCCGATCAGCGCCGGCAGGGCGGCCATGGCGAAGATCCAGCGCCAGGGCTCGGCGGCACCGTTCAGATGCGCGATCCAGGCGGTCAGGGCGATGATGATGGTGCCGATGGCCCAGAACCCCTCCAGCCAGACCAGCCAGCGACCGCGATTGCGGGGCGGCAGGAACTCGGCCATCATGGCGTAATCGACCGGCAACGTGCCGCCCACCGCCATGCCGGTCAGGAAGCGCAGCAGCAGCAGCGACCAGAAATCCGGCGCAAAGACCGAGGCCAGGCCGAAGACCGCGTCGCAGCCCACCGTCAGCAGCAGCACGTTGCGCCGCCCGATCCGGTCGGCGATGCGTCCGAACAGCGTCGCGCCCGCGAACATGCCCAGGAAGAACAGCGTGCCGGTCTGCAGGGCCTGCGGCACGGTCAGCCCGAAGCTGGCGGCGATCGAGGCGGCGGTGAAGCCGATGGCGATGACCTGCATCGCATCCGCCGCCCAGACCAGGCCGAAGATGCCCAGCAGCCGCTGCTGGAAACGGCCCGCACCGCCCTGTGTCAGGGCCTCGTCGATGGTCAGGGTCATGGCTCGCCTCTGCTGATCCGCCTGCCGGGCAGTTTTGCGACGATCGCCGCCATGTCCACAGGAAATCGCCCAAGCCCGGTGGTTTCGTTGCGATTCGTTGCGCGGATGGCATGCGGAAAGGACGGTCCAGACCAAGGTTCCCGGGGCCGGGGCCGCGGATCGCGATGGGCGCCATGGCCGCTGCCGGCCGCGTCAGTCAGGGCCCGGGGCATCGGCCGGATCGCGGTATGGCATGGCGGATCACCATGATCGGGCCGGGCAGCCAATCACCGCCCGCGCGCCGTCGAAGATGTCGGACCCGTTCGGCGTGGCGACGATCTTGCCCTCTGCGTCGGAGGCGAGGCCGGCATCCATCAGGACGCCCCTGGCAGTGGCCTTGTTCCGCCTCTGCGTTCCGCTGCTGGTTCCGAAGGGCGCGACGGTGATTCCGAGCCTTCGGAAGCCGGCCGACAGAGGCTGGTCGGATCGGGGACGACGCCGGCCCGGCTCAGGCGGCATGTGTCCGGCACAAGGGGCACCACCTTAGGTTGCGGGTCAGCGGCTGGGGCGGGAGGTGATCGCGGCCGTCGTTGCGCGGGGCGGGTCGTCTTGATGACGGGGAAGATCGCATCGTGCCGGAACCAGTCGGTGCAGTGGTTCAGCACAAATAGCCGTCCATCGCCCTGGGCCGCGGCCCGCACTCGGCAGGGCCGGGCCAGGCGATTGCCGGAGTCGAGGCCGGCATGGGCGAAGGTCACCCCCGCCGGCCGGCCTCGATATGGTCCGGATGCTGCGCGGTGAAGATCGGATAAGACGAATTGCCATGGACAATCCCCTCCCGCAGCAACATCCGGCGCCCACATTTCCAGCGTAACGGCTGATACACAAACAAGGACTTCAGCCCTCTTAGACGCAATTCAGGGTTGTGTCCAACAAGAAATAAACCGATTTGTCTGCATGCCCCCCCGACAGAGAAGCACGGAAGAGCATGGTGCCGGGTCCGGTGCGCCGCGGCTGGTCATGGCGGGTCGACCGCCGAGACAAGCGCCTGCGTCTCATGGCAGGCGGGATCGGGGCTTTCTGCTGGAAACATGCCGCGACGGCGGCGCAGGCCCCGGCCGGACCACCAATCCAAGCGGCCGCCCGGCATGTCGGGAATGGAAGGGCCGCCCTGACGATAGCGGCTTTGGCCGACAGGCAGGAAGGGTTTCCTTCCCGGTCGCCCCCTGCTTCCGCATGAAGGCTCGCGTGCCGATGATTCCCGAGATGTCCCTGGAAACCCGTCGCCGTGACCGGAAAGATCCGATCGGGCTCTCTCGACATGCTTCAAGACAAGCCGCATCTGTGCCCCTTCTGTGCTTCAATGTGCACCGGACGGGACTGCATGCCATGGAATGTATTGAGATATTTGACCATTCCCGCAGGAAATGGTGCCGGTGAAGGGACTCGAACCCCCGACCCCATCATTACGAATGACGTGCTCTACCAGCTGAGCTACACCGGCATTCCATGTGCCGCGCCGGATAGCAGGTTCCGGCGCGGCCGAAAAGGGGGGATCAGCGTTTTTTCCCCGCGATCTTCACCGCCTCTTCCTCGGGCGGCTCGACATCCGGGCGCACCGGCAGGAGGTCGCCCTGATCGGCGATGACCGGCTTGCGCATCGCCTCGGCCGGCGGCACCGTCTCGGCCTGCGGCGCCGGCGCCGGGGCGGCCGCCGGGATCGGCTCGGGCTCGGGGTCGGTGACGGTCATCGCCGGCTCGGCCCCGCCCGCGCCCGC
>NZ_JAEHFP010000013.1 GCF_016446475.1 Paracoccus binzhouensis
CGCCGCATCACCCCGGCCGAGACCCGCCGCGTCGCGCTGACCGAGGAGGCCCTGCTGGTGCCCCAGGCCCGGCCGGCCGGCGTGGTGGTCGAGGCCTGGCTGAAGCACCTGGCGCAGGCCCGGCTGATCGCGGCCTGCGACCGCCATGCGGCGGCGCTGGGGCGCGGCTTCCGGGCGCTGGCGCTGCGCGACACCCGCTCGCGCTGGGGCAGCTGCACCCATGACGGGCGGCTGATGTTTTCCTGGCGCCTCGCCATGGCGCCGCCCGAGGTGCTGGACTATGTCGCCGCGCATGAGGTGGCGCATCTGGCGCATATGGACCATTCGCCGGCCTTCTGGGCCGCGACCGGCCGGCTGATGCCGGATTACGCCCGCCAGCGCGCCTGGCTGCGGGCACATGGGCACGAGCTGCTGGCTTGGCGCTTCCGCCCCTGAGCGGCAGGGCTTGACGGCGCCCGGTTTTGTGATCACAGCTGGCGCATGACTGCTTCGCGTTCCTCGGAAACCTCGGCCCATGAGCGGCTTTACCGCAACCTGCGCCAGCGCATCATGCTGGGCGAACTGCCGCCCGGCCTGGCCCTGACCCTGCGCGGCATCGCCGCCGAGCATCGCGTCTCGATGACCCCGGCGCGCGAGGCGGTGCGGCGGCTGGTGGCCGAAGGGGCGCTGTCGCTCTCCTCCTCGGGGCGGATCACCACGCCGGAACTGTCGATCGAGCGCATCGAGGAACTGGCGGCGCTGCGCGGGCTGATCGAGCCGGAACTGGCCGCCCGCGCCTTGCCGCGCGCCCACCAGGCGCTGATCGAGCGCATGGCGGTGATCAACGCCGCCATCGGCGAGGCGGCCGAAAGCCATGACGCGATCGGCTATATCCGCACCAACCTGGAATTCCACCGGCTGCTCTACCTGCGCGCCCAGGCGCCGGCGATGCTGGCCATCGTCGAGACGGTCTGGCTGCAGCTCGGTCCGACCATGCGGGCCCTCTACGGCCGGGTCAAGCGCAACGAGCCGCCGCGCCACCACCGCATGATCCTGGCCTCGCTGCGCGCCGGGGACGAGCCGGGGCTGCGGCTGGCGGTCCGGGCCGACGTGACCCACGGCCTGCGCCACCTGGGCAGCGCCTGACCGGCCCCGGCGATCTCTTCGATGCGGGAATACCCGAAGCCGGCCGCGAACCAGGCCGCCGCCGCTGCCGGTCTCTCGGCCGGTCAGGAAAGGCCGCGTCGCCGCATTCCGGGGCAACGGCGCCCTTCACTTTCCGTTTGCCAAATACCCACATCCGCCAGTGCGGCCGGGCGCCGCGCCGGCGGATCAGACCTCCTCGATGCGCAACTCGACCGGCTCGCCGGCAATGACGCCGGTGCGGGGCAGGGCCTCGATGGCGTGGTCGATGGCTTCGGGGGTGGTCTTGTGGGTGACGATCAGCACCGGCGCCACGCCCTCGGTCCGGGAATGGCCGTATTGCCGCATGCGGTCGATCGAGATGCCGCTGTCGCCCAGCACCGAGGCGACCTTGGCCAGCGCGCCCGGCTTGTCGGTCAGCTGCAGGCGGATGTAATAGGCCGCCGGCACCGCGGTGCGCGCCGGCTGCGGGCTGGCCAGCGTCCCGGCCGGCTGGCCGAAGCTCGGCATCCTGACACCGCGGGCGATCTCGATCACGTCGGACATGACGGCGCTGGCGGTCGGGCCTTCGCCGGCGCCGGCGCCGCGCAGCACGATCTGGCCGACCGAGTCGCCCTCGATCACCACCATGTTGGTGCCGCCCTGCAACTGCCCCAGCGGGCTGTCGGCGGGCACCAGGCAGGGCGACATGCGTTGCTCCAGCCCGCGTCCGGTCATCTGCGCCACGCCCAGCAGCTTGATGCGATAGCCCATATCGGCGGCGCGGCGGATGTCGTCGATGCTGACCCGCTCGATGCCCTCGATCTCGACCGCGTCGAAGCTGGGGCGGGTGCCGAAGGCGATGGCGGCCAGGATGGCCAGCTTGTGGCTGGCGTCGATGCCGCCCACGTCCAGCGTCGGGTCGGCCTCCAGATAGCCCAGCTGCCGCGCCTCCTCGAACACCGTCTCATAGGGCAGGCCGGCGCTTTCCATCCGGGTCAGGATATAGTTGCAGGTGCCGTTCATCACCCCCATGACGCGGCGGATCTCGTTGCCGGAAAGCGACTCGGTCATCGCCTTGATCACCGGGATGCCGCCCGCTACCGCGGCCTCGAAGCGGATCACCCGGCCATTGGCCTCGGCCAGTTCCGCCAGTTCCTGGCCGTGGATCGCCAGCAGCGCCTTGTTGGCGGTCACCACGTCCTTGCCGGCCCGCAGCGCTGCGGTCACCGCCTCGCGGGCGATGCCCTCGTCGCCGCCGATCAGCTCGACGAAGACGTCCACGTCCTCGCGCAGCGCCAGGGCGCGGGCGTCCTCCTCCCAGGCATAGCCGGACAGGTCCAGGTCGCGGTTCTTCATCCGGTCGCGGGCGCTGACGGCGGTGATGGCGATGGGCCGGCCGGCGCGAAGCCCCAGCAGGGCGGCGTGTTTCTGGATGATCTTGACGGTGCCGGTGCCGACCGTCCCGAGGCCAGCGATGCCGAGACGAAGCGGAGAGGCGTTTTGCCCCTGGTTCTGGGCGGACATATGCAACTCTTATCTATGGACGTTGCGGTGTTAGCGGATGCGGCGCGGGCTTGCAACGCAAGGCTTCACGCCTCGTCGTCGCCCGCCCAGTAACCCTGCACGCCGGTGGCGCGCATCACCCGCATCACCCGCACGCCGATATCGACGGTGTCCTCGCGAATGCGCTCCAGCGCGGCGATGGCCAGCGGCTCGCGCTGCACCTCGCCCTTGGTGTTGACGAAGGCCGGATGCCAGCGCGCCTTGTCCCCGGTGGGGCGCCAGGAGGCATGGCAAAGCAGGTTGCGGTGCAGCCGGATCTCGTAGAGCCGGTCGGTGATGCGGTTGCGGTCGCGCAGGCCGGGATAGCGGCGCATGGCGGCATCGAGCTGCTCGATCAGCGTGCCCATGGAATCGTCGGCGATCGAGCCCATGCGGGTCAGCCAGCTCTGCAGTTCCTCCTCGGTCAGGTCGTCGGCCAGGCGGGCGCGGTCGAGCGCATAGATGGTGCGCTTGATGATCTCCTCGAGCCAGCCGAAACTCGCCACGCATTGCCCCAGCGCGGCGGCGAAATCCGCGGGCAGGGTGTAATGCGTCTCGGGCGGCGCGCCTATTCTCGCCATAGCTCGCCGACCCAGCCGACGGGAAGCAGGTAGTGGCGCAGGTGCCGGGACAGGCTTTCGCGCCGGCGGCCGTCGAAGGCGGCGCGCAGGTGGTCCAGCGGCGCGCGATGCTGGTCCTTGTCGCTCCAGCGGCCCAGGATGGCGTCGGGCGGGTTCAGGTCGCCCGGAAAGATCACGATGCGGGTGCCCGGGGGGATGCGCGCCGGGCGCAGGTAGTTCAGCGGAAAGTTCGGCACGCAATGCATGCGGAAATGCGCCAGCCAGCCGCGCGGCCAGAACTTCACCCCGCCCGGGGCGTTGCGGGTGACGAAGCGCTGCTCATACTTGAACTTGTCGGCCGCGGCCTGCGGATCGGCGCGGAATATCTCCTGCAGGGGCTTCAGCTTGCCGACCCGCATCCGATAGACTGAGGTCTGGCCCATCTTCTCCAGCGGCGTGTTCGGGTTCAGCCCCAGCACCGTGTCGTCGGGATCGCCATAGGCGAAGAAATCGTCGAGGCTGCCGGTGATGATGACGTCCAGGTCCAGGAACAGCACCACCCCGGTCACGTCGCCCAGATCGCCCCAAAGCCGGGATTTCGGCCATTTTCCCTTGGTGTTGACCGGCGCCTGATAGTCGAATTCCGGCAGCGGCCGCACGGCGATGTCGGGATGCAGCCCGGTGCCGTCATCGGTGAAGCAGTAAAGCCGAAACGGCGGGGTGATGTTGCGCGCCACCATGCCATGCAGGCGATTGACGAATTCCGGGCCGAATTTCGTGCCCCATTTGATGCAGATGATCTGCTTGACCGTGCCGTTGCGCCCGTCGTTCATCCCGCCCTCGCGTTTCCGGGCGCGAGTCTTTCACAGCGCCCGGGAACAGGCAAGCCGGGCTCAGAGGATCTTTTGCAGCAGCACCAGGTCCAGCCAGCGGCCGAACTTGCGCCCCGCCTGCGGCACCAGCCCCACCTGCCGGTAGCCGATGGCGCGGTGAAAGGCGATGCCGGCCGGGTTCTCGGCCGAGACGGCGGCGATCATGCCATGCGCGCCGCCGGCGCGGGCATGGTCCTCGATCGCCGCCATCAACGCCCGGCCGATGCCGCGCCCGCGCGCGGCCGGAGACAGGATGACCGTGTGCTCCATGCAATGCGCATAGCCGTTGCCGCTGCGGAACTGATCGTAGCTCGCCAGTCCCAGCACCGCGCCGTCTTCCTCGGCGACCAGGAATTCCCGCCCCGCCGCCCGCCGCTGCGCGATCATGAGCGCCAGCCCCCCGGCGGTCTTCTCCTCGCTGGAAAAGGTGACCGTGGTCTCGCGGATCAGCGGGTTCCAGAAGCCGAGGATGGCGGCCATGTCGCGGTCCTCGGCAGGTCGGATGATCATGGGCTTGCTCCTGCTGGAAGCCGCCGCCCGATCCCTCGCGCGGCGGCCGGCCATCTTTCCGTTTCACAAATACCCATGCGGCGGCGCCGGAAGATCGGCCTCGGTCGCGGGACGCAGCATCCTTCCCCCTTTCCCGGCGCCGGCGCCGCTTCGGGACCGGCGCCGGCTTCTTCGTCGCCCCAATACCGATGCGGCCGCAGCCCGCTCACGCCGCCCGCGCCTCGCGGATCAGGCCCAGGATGTCGCGGGCAGCCGCCGGGATATTGGTCCCCGGCCCGAAGATCGCCTTCACCCCGGCCTTCTTCAGGAAATCGTAATCCTGCTGCGGGATCACCCCGCCGCAGATCACGATGATGTCGCCGGCGCCCTGGTCCTTCAGCGCCGCGATCAGCTTCGGCGCCAGGGTCTTATGGCCCGCCGCCTGGGACGAGATCCCCACGACATGCACGTCGTTGTCGATGGCGTCCTGTGCGGCTTCCTCGGGTGTCTGGAACAGCGGCCCCACATCGACGTCGAAGCCGATATCGGCGAAGGCGGTGGCGATCACCTTGGCGCCGCGGTCGTGGCCGTCTTGGCCCATCTTGACCACCAGCATGCGCGGGCGGCGGCCCTCCTGCTCGGCGAAGGCCTCGACGTCGCGCTGGATCTGCGCGAAATCGTCGTCGCCCTCATAGGCGGCGCCATAGACGCCGGCCAGCGTCTTGACCTCGGCCCGGTGGCGGCCGAACACCTTCTCCATCGCCATGCTGATCTCTCCCACGCTGGCCCGGGCGCGCGCGGCCTCGACCGCCGCCTCGAGCAGGTTGCCGCCTTCCTTCGCCCGGCGCGACAGCTCGTCCAGCGCCGCCTGGCATTTCGCCTCGTCCCGCGCCGCGCGCATCGCCCGCAGCCGGGCGATCTGCGCCTCGCGCACCTTCATGTTGTCGATGTCGAGGATGTCGATCGGGTCTTCCTTGGCCAGGCGATACTTGTTCACGCCGACGATCACCTCCTCGCCGCGGTCGATCTGGGCCTGGCGGCGGGCGGCGGTTTCCTCGATGCGCAGCTTGGGCATGCCCGAGGCCACGGCCTTGGTCATGCCGCCCATGGCCTCGACCTCCTCGATCAGCGCCCAGGCCTTCTCGGCCAGCTCATGGGTCAGGCTCTCGACGTAATAGCTGCCGGCCAGCGGATCCACGACATGGGTGATGCCGGTCTCCTCCTGCAGGATCAGCTGGGTGTTGCGGGCGATGCGGGCGCTGAACTCGGTCGGCAGCGCGATGGCCTCGTCCAGCGCGTTGGTATGCAGCGACTGCGTGCCGCCAAGCGCCGCGGCCATCGCCTCGTAGGCGGTGCGCACCACGTTGTTGTAGGGGTCCTGTTCCTGCAGGGACACGCCCGAGGTCTGGCAATGCGTGCGCAGCATCAGGCTGCCCGGCTTCTTCGGCTCGAATTCCTTCATGATGCGCGTCCATAGCAGGCGCGCGGCGCGCAGCTTGGCCGCCTCCATGAAGAAATTCATGCCGATGGCGAAGAAGAAGGACAGCCGCCCGGCGAACTGGTCCACGTCCATGCCGGCCTTCAGCGCGGCGCGGACATATTCGCGCCCGTCGGCCAGGGTATAGGCCAGCTCCTGCACCAGGTTCGCGCCCGCCTCCTGCATGTGATAGCCGGAGATCGAGATCGAGTTGAACCTGGGCATCTCGTTCGAGGTGTATTCGATGATGTCCGCGATGATCCGCATCGAGGGCTCGGGCGGATAGATATAGGTGTTGCGGACCATGAATTCCTTGAGGATGTCGTTCTGGATGGTGCCCGACAGCACCGAGCGCGGATGCCCCTGTTCCTCGCCGGTGACGATGAAATTCGCCAGGATCGGGATCACCGCGCCGTTCATGGTCATGGACACGGAAACCTTGTCCAGTGGGATGCCGTCGAACAGGATCTTCATGTCCTCGACGCTGTCGATGGCGACGCCGGCCTTGCCCACGTCGCCCTCGACGCGGGGATGGTCGCTGTCATAGCCGCGATGCGTGGCCAGGTCGAAGGCGACCGAGACGCCCTGCTGGCCCGCCGCCAGCGCCTTGCGATAGAAGGCGTTCGATTCCTCGGCGGTTGAGAAGCCGGCATATTGCCGGATCGTCCAGGGACGGCCGGCATACATGGTGGCACGCGGGCCGCGGGTGTAGGGCTCGATTCCGGGCAGGCTGCCCAGATGCGGCAGGTCCTGCACATCCGCCTGGGTATAGAGCGGCTTGACCGCGATTCCCTCCAGCGTGTGCCAGGTCAGGCTGTCCGGATCGGTGCCCTTCAGCTCCTTGCTGGCGAGCCGGCGCCATTCTTCCAGTGCGGCTTTCGTGCTTTCGCTCATCTTGCATCCTTTCCCATGGCCCCTCGGCTCTTATATGAAGAGAGAGCAGAGGGGGCGATGAAACTGAAACGGTTGATTTTTCTGGCGCTGGTGCCGCTTCTGGCGGCGATGGGATCCAGGCCCGAGGGCGAGGCCGACGGCCATCGCCCGTATGTCCGCGGCGAAGTGCCCGCCGCGCGCAGCGAAGGCCCGGCCGCGCCGGCCGGGACGGCGGCGCGCGCGCTGACCGTGCTGCCGGCGGCCGAGGCCGATCCGGCGGAATTCCTGTGGCAGGCCCGGCCGGTGGTGGTCTTTGCCGATACCGCCGCCGATCCGGCCTTCGTCGAGCAGCTGGCGGCGCTGCAACGCGACCCGGCGCCGCTGATCGCGCGCGACGTAGTGGTGGTGACCGATACCGACCCGGCGGCGGCCAGCGCCTGGCGGCGGCAATTGCGCCCCGAGGGGTTCTCGCTGGTGCTGATGGACAAGGACGGCCAGGTCAAGCAAAGGAAGCCCGTACCCTGGTCGGTGCGCGAGATCACCCGCGCCATCGACAAGTTCCCGCTGCGCCGGCAAGAGATCGGCCGCGCCGGGCTGCCGTGACCCGGGCTTGCGAAAATCGCGCCGATGTCATTGCGGGATGGCGGCGCAGGCACTATCTTGGGGGCAGGGCAGCACGGATGCCCGCTGAACAGGAGGACAGCCATGGCCGAATCGCCCCTGCCGCGCGTCGCGGAAGACGTCGCCCCGGCGACGGGTTCCGGTCCAGCCAAGCCCGGCCCGGCCAACGCCTCGCTGGCCGAGCGGCTGGCCCGTGCCCGCACCGCCAACGAAATGGCCATCATCGTCGGTCTGAAACCCATCAAAGGCCGCTCCGGTCCGAAGATCGCTTACTGAGGCGGTCGCGCAGTTCCGCCAGCTCGTCGGGCAGGGTGGCAGCAATGCGCCGGGCGCCCGCCTGTTCTTCCTGTTCCAGCAACTCCTGGACCGCACGCTCGCCGCCGAAGATGCTGGCCATCAGAAGCCGCATCGCCTCGTGCCCGGTCTCGCGCGCCGCCTCGGTCAGTCCCAGGTAATCCCCGAACATCTCGACCGCCCGGGCCGCGTCCTGCCTGGCCTGGTTGCGGATCGCCTCGGCAAAGGCGGCCATGACCGAAAGCTGCCGGTAATAGGTCACCACCGGGTCGATGACCGAGGCCGGAAGGATATGCACCTCGTCGATGATCGCGGCGAATATCCGGTCGTTGGCCTGGGTCGGGATCACCGGCACCCGGCCGCTGTCCCGCAGGCTGTCCAGCAGCCGCCGTGCCTCGTCCTCGTCCAGTCGCTGCGCCTCCAGCGCCACGACATGGGCGCGGATCTCGGCCAGCAGGGCGCGCTGCACGTCGCCCACCCGCTCGGCCCGCCGCTTGGCATCGCGCCGGCGGTTCTGCAGGGCGACGACCCACCAGCCCGTGGCGATGAACAGCCCGGCGATCACCGCCTGCTGTGCATGGGGGCTGAGATAGTCGTCGAAAACCGGCATGATCCCCGATCCCTGGGCCGGGCACTGGCGGGCGCCCGGCGGTTTCCCGTCACTCGAACTCGATGATCACGTCATCGACCTTGAGGCTTTCGCCCGGCTGGGCGTTGACGGATTTCACCACCGCCCTCTTCTCGGCGCGCAGGATGTTCTCCATCTTCATCGCCTCGACCGTGGCCAGCGCCTGGCCCTCCTGCACCTCGTCGCCGGCCGCGACATTGATCCGCACCACCAGGCCCGGCATCGGGCAGAGCAGGAATTTCGAGGTGTCCGGCGGCAGTTTCTCGGGCATCAGCCGCGCCAGCTCGGCGGCGCGCGGACGGCGCACATAGGTCTTGAGGTCCGCGCCGCGCACCCGCAGCCGGAAGCCCGAGGGCAGCCGGTCCACCTTCATCACCAGGGCCACGCCATCGACCGACAGCCGTGCCAGAGACTGGCCGGGCAGCCAGTCGCTTTCGACGCGCAGCTTGCGCCCGTCGATCTCGACCGTCGAGCCCTGGCGGTCGGCGGTGATGCGCACCGGGATCTCCTTGCCGGCGACGAAGACGACCCAATGCTCGCCGACATGCCGCTCGTGGTTGTCGAGCCGGCCCGAGATGCGGGCGCGGCGGATCTCGGCCACGCGATGCATGGCCGCGGCCGAGGCGGCGACGCGGGTGATCTCGGCATCGGGCAGGGTCGCGCCCAGGAAGCCCTCGGGATATTCCTCGGCGATGAAGGCGGTCGAGATGTCGCCCGAGACGAATTTCGGATGGTCCATCACCGCCGACAGGAAGGGCAGGTTGTGGCCGATGCCCTCGACCTCGAACTCGTCCAGCGCCAGACGCATCTGCTCGATGGCCGCCTCGCGCGACGGCGCCCAGGTGCAGAGCTTGGCGATCATCGGGTCGTAATACATGCTGATCTCGCCGCCCTCGTAGACGCCGGTATCGTTGCGCACCCCGGTCGCGGCGACCGGCGGGTGGTCGCCGGGATGGGCGGGCACCCAGCGGTCGGCCGCCTGCAGCGGGCCGGCGGCGGTCTCGCGCGGCGGGCGATAGCGGGTCAGCCGGCCGATCGAGGGCAGGAAGTTGCGATAGGGATCTTCGGCATAGAGCCGGCTTTCGATGGCCCAGCCGTCGATCTTCAGGTCCGCCTGGGCAAAGGGCAGGGGCTCGCCGCCGGCGACGCGGATCATCTGCTCGACCAGGTCGATGCCGGTGATGAGCTCGGTCACCGGATGCTCGACCTGCAGCCGGGTGTTCATCTCCAGGAAATAGAAGTTCTTCTGCGCGTCGACGATGAATTCCACCGTGCCGGCGCTGGTATAGCCCACCGCCTTGGCCAATGCGCAGGCCTGTTCGCCCATGGCCCTGCGGGTCGCCTCGTCGAGGAAGGGCGAGGGGGCTTCCTCGATCACCTTCTGGTTGCGGCGCTGGATCGAGCATTCGCGCTCGTGCAGGTAGACGCAATTGCCGTGCTTGTCGGCCAGCACCTGGATCTCGATATGCCGGGGCTGAGTCACGAATTTCTCGATGAAGATGCGGTCGTCGCCGAAACTGTTCGCCGCCTCGTTCTTCGAGGATTCGAAGCCCTCGCGCGCCTCCTGTTCGGTCCAGGCGATGCGCATGCCCTTGCCGCCGCCGCCGGCGCTGGCCTTGATCATCACCGGAAAGCCGATTTCCTTCGAGATATTCACCGCCTCGTCGGCATCGGCGATCAGGCCCATATAGCCCGGCACCGTGCTGACCCCGGCCTCTTGCGCCAGCTTCTTCGAGGTGATCTTGTCGCCCATCGCCTCGATGGCGGGCGAGGGCGGGCCGATGAATACCACGCCTTCCTTTTCCAGCGCCTCGGCGAATTTCATGTTCTCGGACAGGAAGCCATAGCCGGGATGCACCGCCTCGGCCCCGGTCCGGCGGATCGCCTCCATGATCCGGTCGATCACGATATAGGACTGATTCGCCGGAGGCGGGCCGATATGGACGGCCTCGTCCGCCATCTTGACATGCAGCGCGTTGCGGTCGGCGTCGGAATAGACGGCGACGGTCTGGATGCCCATCTTCTTGGCGGTCTTGATGACCCGGCAGGCGATCTCGCCCCGGTTGGCGATCAGGATTTTCTTGAACATGCTTCTTTCCCTTGGGGCAGATCCCGGACGTGAAAAAGCCGCCCCGGCAAGGTGCCGGGACGGCCTGAAAACGGTAATGGTTCGGGGCCGCGCGGCTTAGTAGCGGCGGGTCGGCTCGCAAAGGCGGACGTCGTCGCAAAGCGCGCCGGCGGCAGCGCCGATGGCCGCGCCCTTGGCGACGTTATGGCCGCCGACATAGGCAGCGGTCGCGCCGACGCCCGCGCCGATGAGGCCGCGGTCCATGTCGGTCGGGTTGATGCCTTGGGTGCAGCCGGCGAGGCCGAACAGGCCCAGCCCAAGCACGAGAACGAGTTTCTTGGACATCTCGTTTGCTCCGGGATGCGGGCGGCGGCGCGGGGCTGGTGCCCCGAGCCGACTGCCCTGTTGCGTTTAGTAGCGCTGCTGGCAGACGCCGGCGTCGTCGCAGAGCGCGCCGCCCGCCGCACCGATGAGCGCGCCGGTCCCCACGTCGCCGTCGATGATCTTGGCGACCGCGGCCCCGGCCAGGGCGCCACCCGCCGCGCGCTGCGCATCGGGCGAGATGCCGCCGCCATAGCCCTGGTCGCAGGCGGCAAGGCCGGCGACCATGAGGGCCACGCCGGAAAGACGGAGGATGACGGATTTTTGCATAGCTCTTTGCCTGTATTATGGACCCGTTGCCGGGCCGTTGATGATAGAGGTGCGCACAATATTGCACGCGCCATTTCCGGAAGAAACTGACAACGGTGTGAAAAGACAAGACTACGCGGCATTCCGCCCATCGCTCGGCCGGTCATCGATCATCGGCCTCCGCGTCGGGGTCTTCATCGTCCCAGCCGGCCTCGTCCCAGTCGAACTCCGGCGCCTCCTCGGCGAAAAGCTCGGGGAATCCGGCCTCGGCACGCTTCATGTCAACGCGCAGCAACTGCTCGTAATCGGTCGGGTCCAGCTTGCCGACGGCCACGACCTCGCGGCCCAGAAGCCAGGACAGCCGGCCGGCGTCCAGGTTGCCGCGCGGGAAGGGCTCGTCGCCGAAATGCGCGATCAGCGCTGCCAGGAAGGCGGCATCGGCGCGCTTGTCGACGGGTTTGCGGTCATGGAACCGCTCACGCCGGACCAAGGGCGTTGCACCCTTCTTGTTGGCGCGGCGGATGATGAACTGGAAATCGGTGCCCGGAAGACGGCCCGGAAAGCCGCGATGCTTCAGCATGTCTTGCCCCCTTTGTCGGTGGTGACGCGCGGGGGCGGGCAGGGGCGCGGTTGGCGCGGGCCGCCTGGCAGCCCGCGCGCGGCGAATGGCTCAGTTGGCGCCGTATTTGCCCTGGAACACCGGCTCGGGCTGGACGACCGGGGCCGGAACGACTTCGGGCTCTTTCTTGGCGCAAGCCGCGGCGAGGCCGACGAGGACGAGGGCCAGAACAACTTTCTTCGACATGGTGTCGTGCTCCTGTATGGCGGGACGCTGCGGTCCCGACTGCTCGGTTGAGATTCGGCCGCAAGGGGCGGCCGCGGCGGCATGATAGCCAGCCCGCGCAAGCCCTTACAGCCGCAGGGCCGGGCCATCCCCGAAGCTGCGGGGCTCTGTGGCAGGCCTGCATCAGGGCACGGAAACGTGAAGCCGGCCATCACCATGGCTCCCATTCGCAGGCATCGCGGTCGGGCGGCAGCCGGAAGGCCTCGAAAAGCTGGATCGCCTCGGGGTCGTAAGCGCCGAAGGGCAGTTCGCGATCCGCCAGGCTGATGACGATCTGGCTGGGGCGGGGCGCGGGGCTGGCGATGCGGGGCAGGATCCAGTGCTCGCACAGCCAGACGATGTCGTCATGCACCGGGTCCTGGGCCAGCACGTCGGGGGCGGCCGGCAGCACCGGCACCTCGACCAGCGCATCGGCGGCCTCCTCGGCGGCGGCATCCGCCTCGACCGGCTGGTCGTCCAGAAGCGCCGGGTCGATCAGCCCGTCATCCGGCGCCGCATCCGCAGGCGCGCCCGCAACTGCGCCGGTCTCGGTGTCGATGTCGATGGGCGCGCGCCCGGCCGCGTCCTCGCCCGTCCCGGCGTCGAAATCCGAGGCCGGGCCGCTGGTCGCCGGCACCCGGCTGGCCAGGTCGGGCATGACGAAGCGAAAGCGATAGGTCAGGCCCTGGCCTCCGGAATTGTCGTGCCGGGTTTCCTGCCAGAATACGGTCGCGCCCGAGGGAAGTCTGATCCCGGCCGGCTCGGCGCCAGCCGCCATCGCCCCGGCCGCCAGGGCCGGGCATGACAGCGCAAGGCCGAACACCGCAAGTCTCGACATCCTTTCCCCCCTTGCTTCGCCGCTGGTTACAGCGGGATGTTGTCGTGCTTCTTCCAGGGATTCGACAGTTTCTTGCCGCGCAGGCTGGCGAAGGCGCGCGCCACGCGGCGGCGGGTCGAATGCGGCTGGATCACCTCGTCGATGAAGCCCTTTTCGGCGGCGACGAAGGGGTTGGCGAAGCGGTCCTCGTAATCCCTGGTCCGGCCGGCGATCTTCTCGGCATCGCCCAGTTCGCTGCGATACAGTATCTCGACCGCGCCCTTGGCGCCCATCACCGCGATTTCCGCCGTGGGCCAGGCATAGTTGAAATCGCCACGCAGGTGCTTGGAGGCCATGACGTCATAGGCGCCGCCATAGGCCTTGCGGGTGATGACCGTGACCTTCGGCACCGTGGCCTCGCCATAGGCGAAGAGCAGCTTCGCGCCGTGCTTGATGACGCCGCCATATTCCTGGCCGGTGCCCGGCAGGAAGCCCGGCACGTCGACGAAGGTCAGGATCGGGATCTCGAAGGCGTCGCAGAAGCGCACGAAGCGCGCCGCCTTGCGGCTCGAGTCGATGTCGAGGCAGCCCGCCAGCACCATCGGCTGGTTGGCGACCACCCCCACGGTCTGGCCCTCGATGCGGATGAAGCCGGTGATGATATTGGCGGCGAAATCCTTCTGGATCTCGTAGAAGTCGCCCTCGTCCGCGACCTTCAGGATCAGCTCCTTCATGTCATAGGGCTGGTTCGGGTTGTCGGGGATCAGCGTGTCGAGGCTGGGCTCGATGCGGTTCGGGTCGTCGAAGAACGGCCGGGTCGGCGCCTTTTCGCGGTTGTTCAGCGGCAGCAGGTCGACCAGCCGGCGGATCTCGGTCATCGCCTCGACGTCGTTCTCGAAGGCGCCGTCGGCGACCGAGGACTTCTTGGTATGGGTCGAGGCGCCACCCAGCTGCTCGGCCGTCACCACCTCGTTGGTCACCGTCTTGACCACGTCCGGGCCGGTCACGAACATGTAGGAGGTGTCCTTGACCATGAAGATGAAGTCGGTCATCGCCGGCGAATAGACCGCGCCGCCGGCGCAGGGGCCCATGATGACGCTGATCTGCGGCACCACGCCCGAGGCCATGATGTTGCGCTGGAACACGTCCGCGTAACCCGCCAGCGAGGCCACCCCCTCTTGAATCCGGGCGCCGCCGGAATCGTTCAGCCCGATCACCGGGGCGCCGTTCTGCACTGCCATGTCCATGATCTTGCAGATCTTCTGCGCATGGGTTTCCGACAGCGAGCCGCCGAAGACGGTGAAGTCCTGCGAAAACACATAGACCATGCGGCCGTTGATCGTGCCCCAGCCGGTGACGACGCCGTCGCCATAGGGCCGGTCGTCCTCCATGCCGAAATCGGTCGAGCGGTGGCGGACGAACATGTCGAATTCCTCGAAGGAGCCCTCGTCCAGCAGCAGCTCGAGCCGCTCGCGTGCGGTCAGCTTGCCACGGGCGTGCTGGGCGTCGATGCGCCGCTGCCCGCCGCCCAGCCGCGCATCGCGGCGGCGCGATTCCAGTTCGCCGAGAATGTCCTTCATGGCCGTCTCCCTTGGGGTTTGCGGCAAACTACCGGCTGGATGCCCGGGCGGGAAGCGGAAAGGCGAATATTTGCAAAATATGCAAGGCCAACACCGTGCAAATAGCAAAATTGGCAATATCGGCGACGCTAGTAGATCGGCGGCGCAACGATCCAGATCACCTCGGCCGGCTCGTCGCCGGGGTTTTCCCAGGCATAGGCCGCGCCCTTGAACTGGAAGCTGTCGCCGGCAGCCAGCGCGAAGCGCGCGGTCCCGACTTGCAGGACCAGCCGGCCGGAGACGACGACGCCGCCATCCTCCTTGTCGCGGGCCGGGCGCATCCCCTGGCTTTTCGAGCGCGGGGCGAAGACCGAGCGGATCATCTCGAATCCGCCGGTCAGGCCGGGGGAGAGCAGTTCCTCGCTGAGCCCGGTTTCGCTTGAGCCGATGGCGCTGCGATCGGCGGCGCGGACGATGATGCCCTGTTCCTCGGGCCGGCGGGCGGCCGAGCGGAAGAAGAAGCTGATGTTCAGGCCGAACAGGTTGGCGATCTGGCCCAGGTCGTGGACGGAAGGCGTGGTCATGCCGCGCTCGACCTGGCTGAGCCAGCCGACCGAACGGTCCAGCGCCGCCGCGCAATCCGCGATGGTCATGCCCCGCGCCTTGCGCAAGGCCCTGATATCCTGCCCGATCCGGTCCATGCGTCCTTGCTAGACGATCCGTGCGGTTCTGACCAGAGTCATGCAGAAGTGATGATAAACTATAAAATCATCATAAAAATGAAAATTACCCTTTAAATTTTCATTTTGAGTTGGCATGATGCTGCCGAACCTGCCAGGAGCCGCGCCATGCCCGATCTGCCCAAATCCGCCCGCGTCGTCATCATCGGCGGCGGCATCTCCGGCTGCTCGGTCGCCTATCACCTGGCCGAGCGGGGCTGGACCGACATCGTGCTGCTGGAACGCAAGCAGCTGACCTGCGGCACCACCTGGCACGCGGCTGGGCTGGTGGGGCAGCTGCGCGCCAGCCGGAACATGACCCGTCTGGCGAAATATTCGACCGACCTCTACACGCGGCTGGAGGCCGAGACCGGGCTGGCCACCGGTTTCAGCCAGCGCGGCTCGATGACCGTGGCGCTGACCGAGGCCCGGCGCGAAGAACTGTTGCGCCAGGCCTCGATGGCCCGGGCCTTCGGTGTCGAGGTCAATGAGCTTTCTCCCAGCGAAATCAGGGCGCTGTATCCACATCTTGAGACTCGGGACGTGGTGTCCGGCGTCCATCTGCCGGGAGACGGGCAGGCGGATCCGGCCAATATCGCCCTGGCGCTGGCCAAGGGTGCGCGACTGCGCGGCGCCCGCATCGCCGAGGGCGTCAAGGTCGCCCGCGTCACCGCCGATCGCGGCCGCGTCACCGGCGTCGACTGGCAGGCGGGCGACGAGCAGGGCCATATCGCCGCCGCCCATGTGGTCAATTGCGGCGGCATGTGGGGCAGGGACCTGGCGGCGCAGAACGGCGTCACCCTGCCGCTGCATGCCTGCGAGCATTTCTACATCGTCACCGAGGCGATCCCGGGCCTGCCGCAGCTTCCTGTGCTGCGCGTGCCCGACGAATGCGCCTATTACAAGGAGGATGCCGGCAAGATCCTGCTCGGCGCCTTCGAGCCGGTGGCGAAGCCCTGGGGCATGGCCGGCATCCGCGAGGATTTCTGCTTCGACCAGCTGCCCGAGGACGTGGACCATTTCGAGCCGATCCTGGAACAGGCCATCGCCCGCATGCCGATCCTGGCCCAGACCGGCATCCACACCTTCTTCAACGGCCCGGAAAGCTTCACCCCCGACGACCGCTATTACCTGGGCGAGGCGCCGGATCTCGCCGGCTACTGGGTGGCGGCCGGCTACAACTCCATCGGCATCGTGTCGTCCGGCGGGGCGGGCATGGCGCTGGCGGCCTGGATGGACGAGGGCGAGCCGCCCTTCGACCTGTGGGAGGTGGACATCCGCCGCGCCCAGCCCTTCCAGCGCAATCGCCGCTACCTGCGCGAGCGGGTGACGGAAACGCTGGGCCTGCTTTACGCCGATCATTACCCTTACCGCCAGATGGCGACGGCGCGCGGGCTGCGCCGTTCGCCGCTCCACGAGCACCTGAAGGCGCGCGGCGCGGTATTCGGCGAGGTCGCGAGCTGGGAACGCGCCAACTGGTTTGCCGGTCCCGGTGAGCCGCGCGAATACCGCTATGCCTGGACCCGGCAGAACTGGTTTGCAAACAGCGCCGAGGAACACCGGGCGCTGCGCGAAGGCGTCGGGCTGCTGGACATGTCCAGCTTCGGCAAGATCCGGGTCGAGGGGCGGGATGCGCTGGCCTTCCTGCAACGGCTTTGCGGCAATGACATGGACGTGGCGCCGGGGCGCATCGTCTATACGCAGATGCTGAACGCCCGCGGCGGGATCGAGTCCGACCTGACGGCGACGCGGCTCTCGGAAACCGCCTTCCTGCTGGTGGTGCCCGGCGCGACGCTGCAGCGCGACCTGGCCTGGCTGCGCCGGCATCTGGGCGAAGCCTTCGTCACCATCACCGACATCAGCGCCGCCGAGGCGGTGATCCCGGTCATGGGGCCGCGCTCGCGCGAGCTTCTGTCCCGGGTCTCGCCCGACGATTTCTCGAACGAGGCGCATCCCTTCGGCCTGGCGCGCGAGATCGAGATCGGCCTGGGCCTGGCCCGCGCGCATCGCATCTCCTACGTGGGCGAGCTGGGATGGGAGCTTTACGTCAGCTCTGACCAGGCCGCGCATGTCTTTGAGGTGCTGGCCGAGGCGGGCGAGGACCTGGGCCTGCGGCTTTGCGGGCTGCACGCCATGGACAGCTGCCGGATCGAAAAGGCCTATCGGCATTTCGGCCACGACATCACCGACGAGGATCACGTGCTGGAGGCCGGGCTGGGCTTCGCGGTCAGGACCGGCAAGGGCGATTTCATCGGCCGCGAGGCAGTGCTGAGGAAGCGCGAGCAGGGCCTGACCCGCCGGCTGCTGCAGTTCCGCCTGCGCGATCCCGAGCCGCTCTTGTTCCATAACGAGCCGATCCTGCGCGACGGCCGCATCGTCGGGCAACTGAGCTCTGGCGCCTATGGCCATACGCTGGGCGGCGCCATCGGCCTGGGCTATGCGCCCTGCCGTCCGGACGAGACGGCCGAGAAACTGCTGGCCTCGGCCTGGCAGATCGAGGTGGCCGGCCGGCTGGTCGCGGCCGAGGCGAGCCTGAAGCCGCTCTACGACCCGGATTCGCGACGGCTGGCGATGTGACGGGGCAGGGCGCGCCGGATAGGCAAATCTACCAATATCGCCGGGCGAATTCTGATTCTATCCTTGGATCATATTGGTACCAAGGTATTTGATTCTCCACTGCGGGCGGACTAACCCACCATCCCGCAGACCCCAAATCCAGCCCCGCTCCAGAGTCCTGGAGCGGGGTTTTCACCTTGCTGCGATCCTCTGGCGCCGAGCGCCTCCGCAAGCGGAAGGGTGTCAAGCGGGAGGGTGTCGCCACCGCGCATCCATTGTCGCGATAACCAGAGTTATGTAGTCAATCTGCGATCCGTGACCGGCGGGCGATGATCGCCCGCCGAAAGCCGGCCGCCTCAGCCGCGGCGCAGCTGCTCCAGCAGCGCGGCCGATGGCTCGCCCGTCACGGGCAAGCCGCGCGAGGCCTGATAGGCCTTGATCGCGCCGATCGTGTTGCTGCCGACATTGCCGTCCACGCCCTGGGTGTCGAAGCCGCGCGCGGTCAGCAGGCGCTGCATCTCCTTGCGCTGCTCGATGCGCAGGCCGGGATGATCGACCGGCCAGGGATTGGCCAGGCCCGGATAGCCCTTCAGCCGGTCCGCCAGATGCGAGACCGCCAGCGCATAGCTGTCGGCATTGTTGTAGCGCAGGATGGCGTGGAAGTTGCGGGTGATCAGGAAGGCCGCGCCGGTGGGACCGCCGGGAAGGATCAGTTCGGCCGAAGTGCCGGCCGGGGGCAAGGGCCGCGAGGTCGCCTGGCGCACGCCCAGCGACTGCCATTCCGCGACGCTGCGCCGCTTGCCCTTGCCGGCAGACCCGGTAGCGAAGCCGGACGGCAGCGTGACCTCGACCGCCGCCGGCAGTCCCGGCTGCCAGCCGGATTTCGCCAGGTAGTTCGCGGCCGAGGCCAGCGCGTCCGAGGGATCGTTCGACCAGATGTCGCGCCGGCCGTCGCCGGTGAAATCCACCGCATAGGCCAGATAGGTGGTCGGAATGAACTGCGTATGGCCCATGGCCCCGGCCCAGCTGCCGGTCATGTGGCCCGGGTCGATGTCGCCGGCCTGCAGGATGCGCAGCGCCGCCATCAGCTGGCTGCGGAAGAACGCGCCGCGATAGCCTTCATAGCCAAGCGTCGCCAGCGCCTCGATCAGCGGCATGTCCCCCCGGCGCTCGCCATAGGTCGATTCCATGCCCCAGACGGCGGCGACGATTTCCTTGTCGACGCCATAGGCCGCCTCGACGCGGCCCAGTACGCCGCCATATTGCGCCAGCACCGCCCGGCCGTTGGTCTGGCGCTTTTCCGAGACCGCGGTCTCGAGATATTCCCAGAGCGACTTCTTGAACTCGGCCTGGTTCTGCGAGCGCCGCACCACCTCGGGATTGTAGATCACGTCGCGGAAGGCGAAATCCAGCGTCCCGTCGCTGATGCCTTGGGCGCGCGCATTGGCCTTGAAGCCCTGGATCCAGCCGTTCAGCCCGGCCACCTTGGCCACGGGCGGATTCTGGTCGCGCCCCCATTTGATCTCCTGGCTCTGCTGGGCCACGCCGCCGGGTTGATAGATCCCGCCCGTGCATCCGCCCAGCACCAGCGCCAGCGCCGTCAGTGTCGCCGATACCCGCAATGAAAACCGCATTTCCCACCCCTCGCTCGCGTGTTTTGACCAGAGTAGCGGCGGCGTGAACCGGCTGAAAGGCGTAATCACGCGCGCGGCAACAGCTCGCGCAAGGGCGGGCGGCCGAGTTCTCGATACTATCTTAGATATTTCTGATAATATACTGTTTCTAAGGAATTGGTGTCCACAGAACCTCGTCGATGCGCGGTGCGCCGGTGGCCAGCATCACCAGCCGGTCGAACCCCAGCGCGCAGCCCGACGCCGGCGGCATGAAGGCCAGGGCGGCCAGGAAATCCTCATCCAGAGGATAGCGCTCGCCATAGATTCGCGCCTTTTCCTGCATCTCCTGCTGGAAGCGGCGGCGCTGCTCGACCGGGTCGGTCAGCTCGCCGAAACCGTTGGCCAGCTCGACCCCGCAGGCGTAAAGCTCGAACCGCTCGGCCTCGCGCGGCTCGTCCGCGGCACGGCGGGCCAGCGCCGCCTCGGCGGCCGGATAGCGGTCGAGGATCAGCGGCCGGCCATGGCCCAAATGCGGCTCGACCTTCTCGACCAGCACCCGGGACAGGATGTCGGACCAGCCGTCATCCGGGGCCAGCCGCACCCCCTGCCCTTCGGCCTGGGCACGCAGCGCATCGGCATCGGTCTCGGCCCCGTCGCAGGTCGAAAGCAGGTCGATGCCGGCCAGCTCGCGAAACGCCTGTGCCACCGTCATCACCTCGGGCGTGGCATAGGGATCGCATGCGACGCCGCGAAAGCGCAACATCTCGGCCCCGGCGCATTCCGCCGCGTGCCGCAGATATTGCGCGCAATCCTCGAAAAGCACGCGATAATCCTGGCCTGTGCGATACCATTCCAGCATGGTGAATTCCGGGCTGTGCAGCACCCCACGCTCGCGGTTGCGCCAGACATGGCTGAAGGCGAAGATGCGCCCCTCGCCCGCCGCCAGCAGCTTCTTCATGGCGAATTCCGGGCTGGTATGCAGATATATCGGCCGCGCCAGCCCGTCATTGCCGATCTGCCGGGTCTCGAAGGCATGCAGGTGCACCTCGTTTCCCGGGCTGACGGCCAGGGCCAGCGGATCGACCTCGACGAAGCCCTGGGCGCCCAGCCAGTCACGGATCGCGGCCTGGATGCGGCCCCTGGCCAACAGCAGCGGCCGGCGCCCGGCATGGCGGTCGCGGTCCCACCACGGGCTTTCATCGGCGGGGTTCATGCGCGCACCTCCTGCATCGGCGACGTTTTCCGCTTGCGGCTGGCGCAAGCCTGCGGAAAACGCTATGGGATGTCATCTTCGCCGGACTTGGTATCCGGCCTTCCGGAAATTGAAAAGCAGGCAAGGGAAACCGCCTTGAAAGTCATCGCCTCCAGCCTTCGCAAAGGCAATGTCGTCGAGATCGACGGCCGTCTCTATGTCGTCCTGACGGCGCAGAACTTCCATCCCGGCAAGGGCACGCCGGTCACGCAGGTCGATCTGCGCCGCATCTCGGACGGGACCAAGGTCTCGGAACGCTGGAAGACCACCGAACAGGTCGAGCGCGCCCATGTGGACGAGCGCGAATACGACTTCCTCTACGAGGACGGCGAGGGCTTCCACTTCATGGAGCCGGAGAGCTACGAGCAGGTCGTGGTCTCGCCCGATGTGGTCGGCGACGACAAGGTCTTCCTGGAGGACGGCATCCGCGTCTTCCTGCAGGTCCATAACGGCGTCGCCATCGCCATCGAGCTGCCGCAGAAGGTCACCGTCGAAGTGGTCGAGACCGAGCCGGTGGTCAAGGGCCAGACTGCCTCGTCCAGCTACAAGCCGGCGGTGGCGCATAACGGCGTGCGCATCATGGTGCCCCCGCATATCGGCGTCGGCACCAAGGTGGTCATCAACACCGCCGACCTGACCTATGTGGAACGCGCCAAGGGCTGAGGCGCGATAAGGGGGCCGGCGGGACGGGCCCCATCCCTGCCCGGCGCCCGCCCTTGCGCGGCCGGCGGGCATCATCCGCAGCTGTGCGGGGTGCTGCGGATCAATCCGCGGTCGCGGCCCCGATGGTGCCGCCCACCACCGCACCGGCCGGGCCGGCGATCACCGCGCCCCCCAGGCCGCCGGTCGCGGCGCGCTCGGTGGCATTGTCGCCGCAACCGGCCAGCATCAGCACCATTGCGGAAACGGCAGTCGCAATCAGGCTACGCATTGGCTTTCTCCTTCCGGCGGCCGGATGCCGCCCTATCGAACAAGACGCGCGGCCCCGCCTTCCGGTTCCGCGGTCCCGTTCCGCGCGCCATGGTCCAGGATCGCCGCCGCCCGGCAGCGGTCAGGGGAAGATCGGCGCCAGCATAAGCCCTTCGGTTTCCGGCAGGCCCAGCATCAGGTTGGCGTTCTGCACCGCCTGCCCCGAGGAGCCCTTGCACAGGTTGTCCAGCGTCGAGACGACCAGCGTGCGCCCCGAGATCCGGTCGCCGGTCACGCCGATATGGCAGAAGTTCGAGCCCTGGACATGCGCCATCGCCGGCAGCTGGCCGAAGGGCAGCACCAGGATGAAGGGCTCGTCCGCATAGGCCTCGGCCAGCGCCGCATGCACCGCCTGCGGCTCGCCCTTCAGGTAGCAGGATGCCAGGATGCCGCGGTTCACCGGCACCAGATGCGGGGTGAACTGGATGCGCACCTCGCGCCCGGCGATGGCCGAGAATTCCTGGTCGAACTCGCCCAGGTGGCGGTGCTTGCCGCCCTGGGAATAGCCCGCCACGTCCTCGGAGCGTTCGGCGAAGAGCATGTTTTCCTTGAGCGACCGCCCTGCCCCGGAGACGCCGTTCTTCAGGTCGCAGATGATGTCGTCCAGGTCGATCAGCTCTGATCCGATCAGCGGCCGCAGCGCGAATTGCACCGTCGCCGCGTTGCAGCCGGTGCCGGCGACCAGCCGGGCGCCCTTGATCTGGTCGCGATAGAACTCGGTCAGGCCATAGACCGCCTCGGGCTGGATCTCGGGCGCGGCATGGTCGAGCCCATACCATTTCCGGTATTCCGCCGGGTCGCGCAGCCGGAAATCGGCGCCCAGATCGACGATCTTCACGTCGCGCGGCAATTGCCCGACCAGCGGCTGGCTCAGCCCATGCGGCAGGGCGCAGAACACCAGGTCGATGGCCGAGAAGTCGATCTCCTCCATCCGGACCAGCGCCGGCAGCTTCAGGTGTCGCAGATGCGGGAAGACCTCGTCATAGCCCTGCCCGGCCTTGCGGTCGGCAGAAAGCGCGGCGATCTCGATCCGGGTATGGGTGGCGAGGATGCGGACCAGTTCCGCCCCCGTATAACCCGATGCCCCAAGGATGGCAGCTTTCAGCGTCATGTCTCGATCCCGAGGAACTGGCCGCGGCGCGGCATCTGCATTCGGCAGGGCACTAGGCCGCGCCCGGCCCCATGTCAAGGAAGGTCGCAGGGACGGATGAATGCGCGTCTTGGAAGAAATCTGGAAAATTATCATAATATATTGATATTATGTATATAAACTGGAAGATTGCGAAGAGCGTGCGTCAGCACCGAAGCGGCGGTCCGGGGCCGGGACGGTCGCCACAAGGCGGGATCATGGATCACGCATTGCACCATGTATGAGTGAAAAGCCGTTGATATGTCTTGAATATTGCAACTAACACGCCCGCCGTTCGATCCGCGCCTTCTTTTCATGCGTGGCAATCCCGCCCCGGCTCATTTTATTGCGAGACATCCCGGCGCGAATCCAATATTCGGGCACCGGCCGCCGCGGCCGAGGACAAGGGAGAGAGAGATGAGCGCGACCCCCGATCGCAAGGGCCGGCTTGGCCCCGGCGACATCCGTGCCCGCAAGGGCGTCGAGCCCGTGGTCTGCCTGACCGCCTATACCACCCCCATGGCCCAGCTCGTCGATGCGCATTGCGACCTGGTGCTGGTGGGCGACAGCCTGGGCATGGTGCTGCACGGCCTGCCCTCGACCCTGGGCGTGACCATGGAGATGATGATCCTGCATGGCCGCGCCGTGGCCCGCGGCTGCGCGCGCGCCTGCATGGTGGTGGACATGCCCTTCGGCAGCTACGAGGAAGGGCCCGAGCAGGCCTTCCGCAACGCCGCGCGGCTGATGGCCGAGACCGGCTGCCAGGCGGTCAAGCTGGAAGGCGGGCGGCACATGGCCGAGACCGTGGGCTTCCTGGTCGCGCGCGGCATCCCGGTCATGGGCCATGTCGGGCTGACGCCGCAATCGGTGAACACGCTCGGCGGCTACAAGGTGCAGGGCCGCAGCCATCACGAGGCCGACCGCATCGCCGTCGATGCCGCGGCGCTGGCCGATGCCGGCGCCTTCGCCGTGGTGCTGGAAAAGCTGCCCGCGGCGCTTGGCCGGCGCATCACGCAAGAGATCGCCGTGCCCACCATCGGCATCGGTGCCGGCGTCGATTGCGACGGGCAGGTGCTGGTCGTGGACGACATGCTGGGCCTGTTCGCTGAATTCCGGCCGAAATTCGTCAAGCGCTATGCCGAGCTGGGCCAGGGCGCCGATGCCGCCATCGCCGCCTATGCCGCCGAGGTGCGCGCCCGCAGCTTTCCCGGTCCCGAACATGTCTTCGGCGAGGGCAAGTCCGAATGAGCACCCCGATCGTCCGGCCGCTGGCCGAGCTGCGCAGCCTGGTCCGGGGCTGGAAGTCCCTGGGCGAGACCATCGGCGTCGTCCCCACCATGGGCGCTCTGCACGAGGGGCATCTGAGCCTGGTCCGCGCCGCGAAGGCCGCTTGCGACCGGGTGGTGGTGACGCTGTTCGTGAATCCGCGCCAGTTCAACAATGCCGAGGATTTCGCCAAATATCCGCGCACCGAACATGCCGATGCGGCCCTGCTCGGCCCCCTGGGCGTCGATGCACTGTTCGTCCCGGATGGCGCCGAGGTCTATCCGCCGGAGCATGCGACAGTGGTCTCGGTCTCGGGGGTGACCGGGCCGCTGGAGGGGGCGTATCGGCCCGGTCATTTCGACGGCGTGGCGACGGTGGTGACGCTGCTGTTCAACATGACCCAGGCCGACCGGGCCTTCTTCGGCGAGAAGGACTGGCAGCAATTGCAACTGGTGCGGCGGCTGGCGCTGGACCTGAAGCTGCCCATCGAGATCGTGCCCTGCCCCTGCGTGCGGGCCGAAGACGGGCTGGCCTTGTCCTCGCGCAACCAGCGGTTGACGCCCGAGGGCCGCAGCCGCGCTGCCGCCCTGCCCCGCGCGCTGTTCGACGCGGCGCGGCAGATCGAGGCGGGCGGGCCGGTGGCCGAGACGCTGGCCGCTGCGCACGCGGCGCTGGAAGCGGCAGGCATCGGGCCGGTGGACTATCTGGAACTGCGCGACGGCGAGACGCTGCAGGCCCCGGAACGCGGCCGCCCGGCGCGGCTGCTGGTCGCGGCCTGGCTGGACGGGGTGCGGCTGATCGACAATGTCGCGGTCACGCTGCCCTGACCGCCGCCCGGCCAGCGGCGACCGCTGCATGAGTATTTGGGGAACGAAGAAGCCGGTCGGGCGCCTTGGCCGTCGCCGGATCGCCGGGCGGAAGCCGGGTTACGGGTTTTGGGGCAACGGTGAAGGCGGGTCGGGCGGCAGCGCCTTGAGCCGCAATTCGGCCTGGAAGCCGGGATGGGTGTTCTGCAGCGCCAGCCTGCCCTGCGCGGCGTCGACGATATCGGCGACCACCGCCAGGCCGATGCCCTGCCCCTCGCCGCTGGGATCGAGGCTGAGGCCGCGCTGGGTCAGCCCGGCCAGATGCGCCTCGGGCACGCCCGGGCCGTCATCGCTGATGGCGATGCGGATGGCACCGGCCTCTGGCCGGACCAGGACGCGCACCGTCTGGCGGGCGTGGCGCATGGCGTTTTCCAGCAGCGCGCCGAGCGCCTCGGTCAGGTCGTCGGGGTCGATGCGGGCGCGCAACCCGGGCGGGGCGTCGAGCTGCCAGTTGATCTCGGCGCCCAGGGGCGTGCGGCGCAGCACGCCGATCAGCTTGGCGGCGATCAGGCCGGGCTCGGCGCCCGCGGCATTGCGCCCCGACTGGATGCGGGCGCGGGCCAGCTCCCGGTCGACATGGCGGCGCATTTCGGTGGCGACGGTCTCGATGCTGCGGGCGATCTCCTCCTCGCCACGGGCGCGCAGCTGCGCGGCATCGCCCAGCAGCGCCTGCAGCGGCGTCTTGAAGCCGTGCGCCAGATTGGCGGCGCGGTGGCGGGCGCGGGCCAGTTCCTCGTCCCGGGCGTCGAGCAGCCGGTCGATCTGGCTGGCAAGCGGGATCACCTCGGCCGGCAGGTCCTGGCCGATGCGCGGCCGCGCCCCCGAGACCAACCCCGCCACCCGCTCGCCCACCCGGGCCAGCGGCTGCAGCCCGATGCTGATCTGCAGCCAGCTCGCCCCCATCAGCGCCGCGCCGAGCAGCGCGAGATAGGGCAGCAGGTCGCCCAGGAAACCGCGTCGCGCCAGGTCCAGATCGCCGCGATTCTCGGCCACGATGATGCGCAGCGGCACCGGCCGGTCGCCGCGACCGACCGACAGGCCCTGTTCGACCGCCAGCAGCGCCTCGCCGCGCGGGCCGGGCAGGGTTCGCACCCGGATCTGGCCCGGCGGCGGCGCCGGTTCCTCGGCCGGCAGCGTATAGTCCCAGAGCGAGCGCGAGCGCCGCGTCTCCTCGCCCAGCGTCACCTGCCAGTAATGGCCCGAGAAGGGCTGGCTGTAGAGCGGATCCTCGGGTGGTGGCCGCAGCCGGGCGCCGCCATCCGCCTCGGGCTCGACCATGGCGGCCAAGGCCAGGGCCCGGGCGCGCAGGTCGGCGACGGCGACGCGCTCGCCATGGCGCTCGAACAGCATGGCCAGGCCCATGCCGGACAGCGCCAGCGCCGCGGCGATGGCCAGCGCCCCGGCCAGGACCAGCCGCCAGCGGATCGAGCGGGTCACGCCGTCGGCCCGTTTTCCAGGTGATAGCCGAAGCCGCGCCGGGTGCCGATCACGCCGGGTCCCAGCTTGCGGCGCAGCCGGGTGATGATCGCCTCGACCGCGTTCGCCTCGCGCGAGTCGTCGTCGCCATAGAGATGCTCCAGCAGCTCGGTCGGCGGCACGGTGCGGTCGCGGTTCAGCGCCAGGTAGGAGATCAGCCGGAATTCCAGCGGTGTCACCGGCACCGGGATGCCGTCGATGGCGGCGGTCATCCGGTTCAGGTCCACGGTCAGCCGCCCGACCTGCTGGGTCGCGTTGCCCCGGCCGCCGGCGCGGCGCACCAGGGCGCGAGCGCGGGCGATCAGTTCCTCCATGCGGAAGGGCTTGGGCAGGTAGTCGTCGGCGCCGGCGTCGATGCCCTCGACCCGCTCGGTCCAGGCGCCGCGCGCGGTCAGGATCAGCACCGGGCTTTCGCAGCCCTCGGCGCGCCAGCGCTTCAGCACCGTCAACCCGTCCAGCCGCGGCAGGTTCAGGTCCAGCACGATCAGGTCGTAATTCTCGGTGCCGCCGCGGAACCAGGCGGCCTCGCCATCGGCGACCGCCTCGACCAGGAAGCCCGCCGCCTTCAGCGCCCGCTCGAGATCCGCTGCGATGCGCGGCTCGTCCTCGACCACCAGCGCCCGCATCAGTCCTCGTCCTCGTCCAGGTCGAGAATGGCGCCGGTCGCGGCGTCCAACTCGACGTCGATCAGCCGGCCGTCCTGCGTCACCAGCTCGACCTCATAGATCAGCATGCCGTCATCCTGTCCCAGCTCGACCTCGATCACCCGGCCCGGATGCGAGTCTTGCAGCCTTGCCAGCACCTCGGCAAGGGACAGGATCTCGCCCCGCGCCACCGCGTCGCGGGCGAATTCGAAATCGGGGCCGGACAGATCCTGCGCCCGGGCCGGGACCAGGGGCAACGACAGGAGGGCCGACAGGAGGGCGAGCGTCTTCATGCCGATCTTGATAGCGCCCGAGAACTGACAACGGACTGACAAGGCGGAGAAACCCGTCGGAACGCCGCCCTGCCGGACCGTCTGACAATCGCCTGACAGTCCGGGTCAGAATGCTGTCAGCAAACCTGTGCCATCTCCCTCTTCATTCCATTCGCGGCGGATGCGTCGCCGCGATTCCCCTGTTTCGGCGCGGGACTATCCCGCCCCATAAAAAGGAGCATGACCATGGCACGCAAGATTGGAAGCAATTTCGCCGATATCCTGAACGGCACCAACGTGGCCGACTGGCTGTCGGGGCTGGGCGGCAACGACCGGGTCTTCGGCCTGGCCGGCAACGACACGTTGCTGGGCGGCGACGGGAACGACAGTATCCATGGCGGCGCCGGCAATGACGAGGTCGCGGGCGGCAATGGCAATGACGACATCTTCGGCGGCGACGGATTCGACAAGCTGTTCGGCGGATTGGGCAATGACGAGATCAAGGGGGGCAACGGCAACGACACCCTCTTTGGCGGTGCCGGCAACGATGAGCTGGAGGGCGGGAACGGCCATGATCTGCTGTGGGGCGGCGTCGGCAATGACGAGCTGGACGGCGATGCCGGCAACGACACGCTGAACGGCGGCCAAGGCGCCGACGAGCTCGACGGCGGGCTGGGCAACGACGTCCTGAACGGCGGCGCGGGCCGCGATTCGCTGGATGGCGGGCGCGGCAATGACATCCTGTGGGGCGGCCAGGGCGTCGATGTGTTCGAATTCGAGCGCGGCGACGGCCGCGACGTGATTACCGATTTCCAGAACGGCCTGGACCGGCTGGACCTGGACGATTTCAGCCGCGCCCAGGTGCAGCAGGTCATCAACACAGCCCAGCAGTCGGGCGACGACCTGGTGCTGCGGCTGTCGGCCGATACCACGGTCACCATCCGCGACATGCAGGCGAACCAGCTCGACATGGGCGATTTCGTGTTCTGATCCGGCACGCCCGACCGAATTCGCCGCCGCGGAGCGTCTCTCCGCGGCGGCTTTTTCATGCGCAAGGCTGGCCCTTGCCCCCTACCCCCGCGAAAATTTTCCCGCCAGTGTCGGAACCCGGGCGCGCCGCCCGTCCTTGCCACAGGAGGAACCCGATGCTCTATGCGCTGCTTTGCTACAATGACGAGGCCGTCACCTCGGCCTGGACCCGCGAGGAGGATGCCGCGGTCATGGAACGGCTGGGCGCCGTGCATCGCAAATGGGCCCGGCAGCTCGGTCCGGTGGCGCGGCTGATGCCGACCAGCGCCGCGACCACCTTCCGCAAGGACGAGCAACTGGTGCTGGACGGCCCCTATGCCGAGACCAAGGAGCAGCTGCTGGGCTTCTACATCGTCGAGGTCGAGGGGCTGGCCCAGGCGCTGGACATCGCGCGCGATCTGGGCGCGGCCAATCCAGGCGGCGCCTACGAGATCCGGCCGGTGATGATGTTCCATCCGGGGGGCGAGGCGGGCGATGATGGACAGGACTGACCCCGGCTGGATCGAGGCGCGGCTGACCGGCGCGCGGCCGCAGGCCATGGCCGCCCTGCTGCGCTATTTCCGCGATCTCGACCTGGCCGAGGAAGCCTATCAGGAGGCCTGCCTGCGCGCCCTGCGCCACTGGCCGCAGAACGGCCCGCCCCGCAACGCCGAAGGCTGGCTGATCATGGTCGGGCGCAACGCGGCGCTGGACCATCTGCGCCGCGACGCCCGGCTGGCCGAACTGCCGCCCGAGGAGGCCATGGCGCAGCCCGAATCCGGCCCCGACCTGGCCGAGCGGCTGGACGCGGCGGATTACCGCGACGACATCCTGCGGCTGCTGTTCATCTGCTGCCATCCCGACCTGCCCGCCACCCAGCAGATCGCCCTGGCGCTGCGCATCGTCTCGGGCCTGCCGGTCGAGCGCATCGCCCGCGCCTTCCTGGTCGCCCCCCGCGCGATGGAGCAGCGCATCACCCGCGCCAAGGCCCGCATCGGGCAATCCGCCCTGCCCTTCGACACGCCCGGCCCGGCCGAGCGCGCCGAGCGTTTCGCCGCCGTGGCCGCGATGATCTACCTGGTCTTCAACGAGGGCTATGCCGATGCCGACCCGGCCGGCGAACGCGCCGCGCTTTGCGACGAGGCGATCCGACTGGCCCGGCTGATGCTGCGCCTGTTCCCGGCTGAACCCGAGATGATGGGCCTGCTGGCGCTGATGCTGCTGCAGCACAGCCGCCAGCGGGCGCGCCTGGACGCGGCCGGCGCCCCGATCCTGCTTGAGGAACAGGACCGAACCCTCTGGAATCGGCAGATGATCGGCGAAGCGCTGGCCATGCTCGACAAGGCCATGCTGCATCATCGGCCGGGCCCCTATCAGATCCAGGCCGCCATCGCCGCGCTTCACGCCCGCGCGCCGCGGCCCGCGGATACCGACTGGGCCGGCATCGACCGGCTTTATGCCGCGCTGGAACGGCTCGCGCCTTCGCCGGTGGTGACGCTGAACCGCGCGGTCGCGGTGGCGAAGCTGCACGGCCCCGAGGCGGCGCTGGACCTGGTCGAGCCGCTGCGCGAGCGGCTGGACGGCTATTTCTACCTGCACGGCCTGCGCGGCGCCTTGCTGCGTCAGCTGGGCCGGAACGCCGAGGCGCGCGAGGCCCTGTCCCGAGCCATCGGCCTGGCCAATTCCGCCGCCGAGGCCACGCATATCCGCCGGCAACTGGACAGCCTGCAGGCGCTTTCGGAAGGATCCTGAAATTTTTTCGCGGCCCTTGTCGGATTGGCCGCTTCCCGCCCGTTCCTTGACCATAACCCAGACCAAGGAGAGATCCCATGACCCATGAACCGAAACACGTGCTGGTGCTGGACCGCCTGCTCGACGCCCCCGCGGCCAAGCTGTGGCGCTGCTGGACCGAGCCCGAGCTGCTGAAGCAATGGTTCTGCCCCAAGCCCTGGTTCGTCTCCGAGGCGCGGCTGGACCTGCGCCCGGGCGGCGAGTTCTACAGCGTGATGAACGGCCCCGACGGCGAGCGGTTCGAGAATTTCGGCGTCTTCCTGGAAATCGAGCCCGAGCGGCGGCTGGTCACCACCGACGCCTTCCTGCCCGGCTGGATCCCTGCCGAGCGCGCCTTCATGGCCGCGCATGTGAGCTTCGAGCCGCAGGGCGACAAGACCCATTACGTCGCACGCGCCATGCACTGGAACGACGAGACGCTGAAGCAGCACGAGCAGATGGGTTTCCACCAGGGCTGGAACATGGCCGCCGATCAGCTCGAGGCGCTGGCGCGGTCGCTCTGACCGCGATGGGGGAAGGCGCCGGGGTGGCGCCTTCCCGCCCCGGTCACGTCGAAGCGATCCTGACCTTGCCGCCGGTGGTGGACAGCGGCACGATGTCGAGCCCGCAATCGGCGCCCACCACCGCCCGGCCGCTGGCGATCTCGAACATGGCGCCATGGGCGGTGCAGATCAGCCGCGCGCCATCGGCCGAGACCAGCCGGTCGCCGCGATAGTCCAGCGGCAGATACTGGTGCGGACAGGCATTCACATAGGCCCGCAACCCCTCGGGCAGCCGCACCAGCAGCAGCGGAAAGCGGCCGTTCGGGCTTTCGACGGTCAGGCAGCGAAGCTGGCCGATTTCGGCCTCGTCGCAGATCTCGGTCCCGGGCGGCGGGGCGGAGGCATAATCGGTCCAGGCCATTCAGGCGGCCGGGTCGGCATGCAACACGCCGCGGCGGATCTGGTCCTCCTCGATCGATTCGAACAGGGCGCGGAAATTGCCCTCGCCGAAGCCGTCATCGCCCTTGCGCTGGATGAATTCGAAGAAGATCGGCCCGATCACCGTCTTCGAGAAGATCTGCAGCAGCACCCGGGTCGTGCCGCCGCCCACCACGCCCTCGCCGTCGATCAGGATGCCGTGCTTCTTCATCCGCTCGATGGGTTCCTGGTGGCCCTTCACCCGGCGATGCGACATCTCATAATAGACATCCGGCGGGCCGGGCATGAATTCCATGCCGGCCGCGGCGATCCGGTCGGTGCCTTCATAGATGCCCTCGGTGGCGATGGCGATGTGCTGGATGCCCTCGCCCTTGTATTCGCGCAGGTATTCCTCGATCTGGCTGTGGTCGTCGGTGGATTCGTTGATCGGGATGCGGATCTTGCCGTCGGGAGAGGTCAGCGCCCGGCTGACCAGCCCGGTCTGCTTGCCCTTGATGTCGAAATACTTGATCTCGCGGAAATTGAACGTGTCGTGGTAGAATTTATACCATGTGTCCATGTTGCCGCGGATCACGTTGTGGGTCAGGTGGTCCAGGTAGTAGAAGCCGAAGCCCTCGGGGCGCGAGTCCGCCTCGCCCAGCCAGTCGTAATCGGCATCATAGGCGCTGCCGGCATCGCCGTAGCGGTCGATGAAATACAGCAGCGAGCCGCCGATGCCGTAGACCGCGGGCGCGTCGATGGACTTGCCCGCGCCGGTATATTCCTCGGCCCCCAGGTCCAGCGCGCGTTTCAGCGCCGCCTGCGCGTCGACCACCCGCCAGGCCATGGCCGGTGCGCAGGGCCCGTGCTCGCGCACGAATCCGGCGGCATGGCTGTCGGGATCGGCATTCAGCAGGTAGTTGATGTCGCCCTGCCGGTAAAGCGTGATGGCCTTGCGCTTGTGCTTCGCCACCGGCACGAAACCCATCTGGCGGAAGATGCGGTCCAGCGTGTCCGGCTGCGGATGGGCGAACTCGACGAATTCGAACCCGTCGGTGCCGGCGGGATTGTGGGGGCTGATGGTGGCCTTCGGGGCGTCATGCGGGAACGGTCCCATGGTCTCCTCCTGTTCTGTTCGCGGTTTTTTCGATCATCGCGCAGAACCCGTGCAATTTCGGTGCAAATTGTGCTAGAGATGCATGGTTGTCACATGGAACGCGCATGAAAGGATCGTATCGTGCAAGAAATACGCATGGACGGGTTCGACATCGCCATCCTCTCGGCCCTGCAGCGCGACGGGGCGATGACCAATGCGGCGCTGGCGGACCTGGTGAACCTGTCGCCCTCGCAATGCTCGCGCCGGCGGGCGGCGCTGGAGGAGGCGGGCGTGATCGAGGGCTATTCCGCCCGGCTGAACCCGCAGAAGCTGGGCTTCGGGCTGCGTGCCATCATCCGCATCAACCTGCGCAGCCATGGCCAGGGCAAGGACGACGATTTCGCCCGCTTCGTCGCGGCGCATCCGCAGATCCGCTCGGCCTTCTCGGTCTCGGGGGATGCGGATTACATCCTGGACGTCCGGGTCCGCGACCTGGAAGCGTTTTCGGATTTCATCCATCGCCATCTGCTGCCGCATCCGCAGGTGGCGCAGGTGCGCTCGGAAATCGTGCTGCGGATCCTGAAGGATGAGCGCAGCCTGGCGCTGCCTTCCTGAACCTGCCCTTGCCAAGCGGGCGGCATGGGCCGATATACCGCCTTTCCCCAGCCGCGAGTTCTTCCTTGTCCGCAGAAAAGCCCCGTCCCATCACAACCGTCGCCGGCATGGTCGATGCCGGGCTGGCCGATGCGGCCGAGGCTGCGACGCTGGAACGGGTCGCGGCCGAGTTCCGCATCCGCATGACCCCGGCCATGCAGCGCGCGGCCGAGGCGGCGCCGCACGGGCCGGTGGCGGCGCAATTCGTGCCCGATGCGCGCGAATTGCTGATCCGGCCCGAGGAACTGGCCGATCCGATCGGCGACGATGCGCACAGCCCGACGCCCGGCCTGACGCACCGCTATCCCGACCGGGTGATCCTGCACGTCACCCGCAGCTGCGAGGTCTATTGCCGGTTCTGTTTCCGCCGCGAGGTGGTGGGCGAGGACGGCACCCTGCCCGAGCCGCAGCTGGCCGCGGCGCTGGACTACATCGCCCGGACGCCGGCCATCCACGAGGTGATCCTGACCGGCGGCGATCCGTTGGTGTTGTCGGCGCGGCGCATTGCCGCCCTGCTGCAGCGGCTGGCGGCAATCCCGCATGTCGATATCGTCCGCTTCCATACCCGCATTCCGGCGGTGGCGCCGCAGCGCATCGACGCCGCCATGCTGCAGGCGCTGCGCCCCGGGCGGCTGGCGATCTGGGTGGTGCTGCACATCAATCACGCCGACGAGCTGACTGCCGAGGCCCGCGCCGCGCTGGCCCGGCTGGCCGATGCCGGCATCCCGTTGCTGTCGCAGACCGTGCTGCTGAAGGGCGTGAACGCCGAGGCCGAAACCCTGGCCGAGCTGTTCCGCGCGCTGATCCGCAACCGGGTGAAGCCCTATTATCTGCATCATTGCGACCTGGCGCGCGGCACCGGCCATTTCCGCACCAGCATCGCCGAAGGCCAGGCGATCATGGCGCAGCTGCGCGGCCGGCTGTCGGGGACCTGCCTGCCGACCTATGTGCTGGACCTGCCGGGCGGGCATGGCAAGGTGCCGCTGGGGCCGGGCTATGTCGAGACGGTGGCGCCCGGCCGCTACCGGATCCGCGACTGGCGCGGCCGAATGCACGATTATCGCGATCTGGACGGTTGAGAACCGGGGGCGCTTCGCCCCCCGGACCCCCCGAGGGTATTTGGAGAGCAAAGAAAGCCGCCAAGGCGGCGGCGCGCCTCGGCGGGTTTTGCGCAGGTGGCTGGGTCAGACGGCCGCGGCGCGCAGCGCCTGGCGACGGGCCACCCGTTCGCGGATCGCCTCGACATCCGTCACCGGGGTCGCGGCGAACAGCTCGCGCGTATAGGGGTGCCTGGGGTCGGCAAAGACCGCCTCGCGGCTGCCCTGTTCTACCGCCTCGCCCTTGTTCATCACCAGCACCTCGTCGGCGATATAGCGCACCACCGAGAGGTCGTGGCTGATGAAGACATAGGCCAGGTCGAACTCCTCCTGCAGGTCGGCCAGCAGGTTCAGAACCTGCGCCTGCACCGACAGGTCCAGCGCCGAGACCGGCTCGTCCAGCACCAGAAGCGTCGGGTTCAGCATCAAGGCCCGGGCGATGGCGATGCGCTGGCGCTGCCCGCCCGAGAACATGTGCGGATAACGGTTGAACACCTCGGGCGGCAGTCCGACCTTGACCAGCATCTCCTCGGCCCGGCGGCGGCGTTCGGCGGCGGGGGTGTCGGTGTTCAGAAGCAGCGGCTCCATCAGCACGTCGCCGATCTTCTGGCGCGGGTTCAGGCTGCCATAGGGGTTCTGGAACACCATCTGCACCTTCGAGCGCATCTCGCGCGTCAGCCGCGCCTTGGCGATGTCCACCGGCTTGCCGTCGATCAGCAACTCGCCGCCCGAGGCGGGGTCGATCAGCGCGATGATCCGCGCCAGCGTCGACTTGCCCGAGCCGGATTCGCCGACGATGGCCAGGGTCTTGCCGCGATCCACCGAGAAGCTGATGCCCTTGACCGCGCGCACCATCTTGGCGGCGCGGGTCAGCGAGCCCGGAACGTGATAGTCGCGGATCAGGTTGCGGCCTTCGACGACATGGGTTCCGGCGCTCATTGCGGCGCCTCCTCGAGGAAGCTGCCGACGGTGGGCAGCCGGTTGCCGGTGGCGTTTTCCGGCAACGCCGAAAGCAGCGCCCGCGTATAGGGGTGTTTCGGCGCCTCGAACAGCGTGAGCACGTCGGCCTCCTCCATCTTCCTGCCCTTGTATTGCACCTGCACGCGGTCGGCGGTCTCGGCCACCACGCCCATGTCATGGGTGATCAGGATCAGCGCCATGCCGGTCTGTTCCTGCAATTCCATCAGCAGGTCCAGGATCTGCTTCTGGATGGTCACGTCCAGCGCCGTGGTGGGTTCGTCGGCGATCAGCAGGCGCGGGTTGGTGGCGATGGCCATGGCGATCATCACCCGCTGGCATTGCCCGCCCGACATCTGGTGCGGATAGCTTTTCAGCTTCTCCTCGGGGTCGGGGATGCCGACCTGGCGGTAAAGCTCCAGCGCCCGTGCCCGCGCGGCGCGTTTCGAGAGACCGGCGTTGAAGCGCAGCACCTCCTCGATCTGGTAGCCGGTGGTGAAGCTGGGGTTCAGGGACGCGATGGGTTCCTGGAAGATCATGGTGATCTCGCGGCCGATGATGCGGCGGCGCTGACGCGGGGTCAGGGCCAGCAGGTCCTGGCCGTCGAAGCGCATCTCGTCGGCGGTGACGGTGGCGGTGTCGGGCAGAAGCCCCATCGCCGCCAGCATCGAGACCGACTTGCCCGAGCCGGATTCGCCGACGATGGCCAGCACCTCGCCCTTGTCCACGGTCACGTCGATGCCGTCCACGGCGGTGAAGCTGCCGGTCGAGGTGGCGAAGCGCACGGTCAGGTTGCGGATAGTCAGAAGCGCCATCGGTCAGCTCCGCTTCAGTTTCGGGTCGAGCGCGTCGCGAAGGCCGTCGCCCATCAGGTTGATCGCCAGCACCGAGACCAGGATGGCGAGGCCGGGGAAGGTCACCACCCACCAGGCGCGCAGGATGAACTCGCGCGCCTCGGCCAGCATGGTGCCCCATTCCGAGGCCGGCGGCTGCGCGCCCATGCCCAGGAACCCCAGCGCGGCCGAATCGAGCACGGCGCTGGAGAAGCTCAGCGTTGCCTGCACGATCAGCGGCGCCAGGCAGTTGGGCAGGATGGTCTTGAACATCAGCCGCAGGTTCGAGGCGCCGGCGACCTTGGCGGCGGTGACGTATTCGCGCGCCTTTTCCCCCATCACCGCGGCGCGGGTCAGGCGGGCGAAATGCGGCTGGTAGACGATGGCGATGGCGATCATCGCATTGGTCAGCCCCGGCCCCAGCACCGCGACCAGCACCAGCGCCAGCAGCAGCGAGGGGAAGGCCAGCACCACATCCATGACCCGCATGATGACGCTGTCGATCCAGCCGCCGAAGAAGCCGGCGACAAGCCCGATGACGATACCGCCGGTCAGCGCGATGGCCACGACGACGATGCCGATGAACAGTGAATATTGCGCGCCGTAGATCAGCCGCGACAGCATGTCCCGGCCCACCGCGTCGGTGCCGAGCAGGAAGCCGGCCCGGCCGCCCTCTTGCCAGATCGGCGGCACCAGCAGCGCGTCGCGGTATTGCTGGGTGGGGTCATGCGGGGCGATCAGCGCCGCGAAGACGGCGGTCAGCACCAGCAGGACGAAGACGACGAGGCCGATCACCGCGCCGCGGTTCTGGCTGAAGTAGAACCAGAACTCGCGCAGCATCCGGCGGCGGATGGCCGCGTCCGAGATCTTGACGGTGGTATCGGTCATTTGTGCCGGATCCTCGGGTTGATGAGACCATAGGTCAGGTCGACGATCAGGTTCACGATCATCACGATGGCGGCGATCAGCAGCAGCCCCGACTGCACCACCGGATAGTCGCGGCGCGAGATCGAATCGATCATCCACTTGCCGATGCCGGGCCAGGAAAAGATCGTCTCGGTCAGGATGGCGCCGGCCAGAAGCACGCCGATCTGCAGGCCGATGGTGGTGATGACCGGGATCATGGCGTTGCGCAGCGCATGCACGCCGATGACCCGGCGCGGCGACAGGCCCTTGGCGCGGGCGGTGCGGACGTAATCCTCGCCCATCACCTCCAGCATGGCGGATCGGGTCTGGCGCGCGATCACCGCCAGCGGGATGGTCGCCAGCACGATCGAGGGCAGGATCAGGTGGCTGACGGCCGAGGCAAAGGCGCCGTCCTGCCCCGAAAGCAGGCTGTCGATCAGCATGAAGCCGGTCACCGGCGGGAAGAAATACATCAACGAGATGCGCCCCGAGACCGGCGTCCAGCCCAGCACGCCCGAGAACAGGATGATGAGCAGCAGCCCCCACCAGAAGATCGGCATGGAGAAGCCGACCAGCGCCCCGGTCATCGAGATCTGGTCGAACCAGCTGCCGCGCCTGATCGCGGCGATGACGCCCACCGGCACGCCGATCACCGTGGCCAGGACGATGGCGACCAGGCCCAGCTCGACCGTGGCCGGGAACAGCGCCAGGAACTCGGCCAGCACCGGCTTCTTGGTCACCAGCGAATTGCCCAGGTCGCCCTGCAGCAGGTTGCCGAGATAGTGGAAATATTGCTGCCAGACCGGCTTGTCATAGCCGAGCTGCGCCGCGATCTGGGCATAGCGCTCGGGCGAGACGCCGCGCTCGCCGGCCATCAGCAGCACCGGATCGCCCGGCAGCAGCCGGATGAAGCCGAAGGCCACCAGCGTGATCCCGATCATGGTCGGGACCAGGTAAAGCAGTTTCTTGAGGATGAATCTGAGCATCGAACCCTAACCTAAGGGCCGTGCAGGGGGCTGCCCCGCACGGCCGCAAGAGTGTCAATCCGGGGCTGGCCTTATTCGGTCAGGTCCACGGATTCGAAGGTGTAATCGCCCAGCGGCGACTGCACGAAGCCGGTCACGTTCTTGGCCATCGGCACGTATTGCGTCGAATGCGCCAGCGTGGCCCAGGGCGCCTCTTTCTTGAAGATGACCTGCGCCTCCTCGTAGAGCTTCACCCGCTCCTCGTGGTTCGAACTGGCCTTGGCTTTTGCCAGGATATCAGAGAACTCCTCGTTGCACCAGAAAGCCCGGTTGGCGCCGCCCGGGGTGGCCGCGGCGCAGCTGAGCAGCACCGACAGGAAGTTGTCCGGGTCGCCGTTGTCGCCGGTCCAGCCCAGGATGACGGCGCCCTTGCGGCCTTCCTCCATCGACTTCTTCAGGTATTCGCCCCATTCGTAGCTGACGATTTCGACCTTGACGCCGACCTTGGCGAAATCGCTCTGGATCATCTCGGCGGCGCGGCGGGCATTGGGCATGTAGGGGCGCTGCACCGGCATGGCCCAGACTTCCATGGTCAGGTCCTTGACGCCGGCTTCCTCGAGCATCTTCTTCGCCGCCTCGGGGTCGTATTTGTCGTCCTCGATGGCGTCGTTATAGGACCACATGGTCGGCGGGATCGGGTTCTTGGCCACCTCGGCGCTGCCCTGGTAGACCGCCTCGACCATGGCCTTCTTGTCCATGGCCATGTTCAGCGCCTTGCGGACCTCGGGCTTGTCGAAGGGCGGAACGGTGGTGTTATAGGCCAGGTAGCCGACGTTCAGGCCGGCCTGCTCGTCCAGCTTCAGGTTCGGGTCGGCCTTGATGTCGGCGAGGTCGGCGGGGGCCGGATAGGGCATCAGATGGCATTCGCCGGCCTTGAGCTTCTGCAGCCGCACCGAGGCGTCGGGGGTGATGGCAAAGACCAGGTCGTCGATCTTGGGCGCCTCGCCCCAGTAATCGGCGTTCTTCTGGTAACGGATCACCGCGTCCTTCTGATAGGCGACGAACTTGAAGGGGCCGGTGCCGATCGGGGCGTTGTTCAGGTCCTCCTTGGTGCCGGCGGCCTCCAGCGTGTCGGCATATTCCTTGGACACGATCGAGACGAAGGGCATGGCCACATTGGCCAGGAAGGGCGCCTCGGGTTGGTTCAGGGTGAACTTCACCGTGTAGTCGTCGACCTTCTCGATGGATTTGATCAGCTTGTCCATCTCCATCGAGGAATAGTATTCGTAGGTGATGCCGGGGATGTATTCGTGCCAGGGATGGTCGGCCGAGGCCTGGCGCTCGAAGGTGAAGATCACGTCATCGGCGTTGAAGTCGCGCGAGGGGGTGAACTTGTCGTTGGAATGGAATTTCACCCCCTTGCGCAGATGGAAGGTATAGGTCAGCCCGTCCTCGCTGACCTCCCAGCTTTCGGCCAGGGCCGGCTCGATCTCGGTCGTGCCGGGCTTGAACTGCACCAGGCGGTTGTAGACCGCATGGCCCGAAGCGTCGAAGGTGGTGCCGGCGGTATAGGGCGCGGGGTCGAAACCCTCGGGCGAGCCTTCCGAGCAATAGACGAAGGTCTTGGCGTGCAGCGGCGCCGCAGCCATCAGCGCAAAGGCCGACGCCGCAAGCATGCGGGTGGAGAAGAACGACATAATGCCTCCCATGTCTAGAGATATTCCCTGCCCCTGATGCAAACGAATCTGCCTGACAGGTCAAGTGCTCTGCCGGGTCTGGCCGTCATTCTGACGCAACGACGCAGCGAAACGCCGAAAGATCTGGCAGGATTTCGGCGTTTCGCCAGGCAGACCCGAAGGGGGAAAGGCAGACCGCGACCGCCGGACCGGCGGGCGCGCGGCACTCAGCCGTTGTCGCGCTGCCAGATCCAGTCGTGGTCGGGATGATTCTCGTAGCGCCATTTGCGGATCGGGCCGGCCATGACGTTCAGGTAATACATCTCGTAGCCATAGGGCACGCCGCAGGGATGGTGGCCCCTGGGCACCAGCACCACGTCGTGATTGCCGACCGCCATGGTCTCGTCCAGGCTGCCATCCTCGGTAAAGACCCGCTGGATGCCGTAGCCCTGCGGCGGATTCAGCCGGTGGTAATAGGTTTCTTCCAGATAGGTCATGCGGGGAAAGTCGTCCTCGTCATGGCGATGCGGCGGATAGCTCGACCAGTTTCCATCCGGGGTGAAGACCTCGGTCACCAGCAGGCTGTCGCAGTAATCCTGGTCTTCCATGGCGATGTTGTTGATGAAGCGGGTATTGGCGCCCTGTCCGCGCCGGGTCAGCGCGATGCCCTCGGGTCCGATGCGACGCGCGGGATGGCCGCCCTTGCCGGGGGCGAGGCAGACGGCCAGGGTCAGCGGCGTCACCGCCTCGGCCCGCCAGTCGCTGCCATCGGGCAGATAGAGGCAATGCGGCGGCGTCTTCTCGAAGACGTCCAGCCGGGCGCCCATCTCGCCCCAGTCGCGGCCGGCGCCGCCGATGCGGGCCTTGCCCTCGACGATGACCAGGATCGCCTCCATGCCGCCGGTATGGCCCTCGGCCGTCTCGCCCGGCCCCAGCCGCCAGAGGTCGAAGCCGACATGGGACCAGCCCGCGGCCTCGGGGGTGATGTGATGGACAAGGCCGTGCCGGCCGGCCGGCTTGCGCAACAGGTTCATGGCTCCTCCTTGCGGATGATGAACAGCGCCACGACCAGGTAGATCCCCGCCGCCCCGAACAGGATGGCCCAGAAGATCGAGCCGCTGGCGGCCTCGAACCCGGCCCAGAGCAGCGGCAGCAGCACGCAGAGGATGCGGACCCAGAGCGGGCGGAAGAACGGGTGTTGGGGATCGACCAGCATGGCGGCAGGTTAGTGAAGACCGGCGGCCTGCGCCATATCCTTCAGCGCCTTCAGGCCCAGAGACTGGTATTCCAGCGGGTTGCGCTTGTCGGGGTCCTGCTCGGCCTCGATGACCAGCCAGCCGTCATAGCCGGCCTCGGCCAGGATCTTCAGCAGCGGCCGGAAGTCGATGGCGCCCTCGGGATCGCCGGGCACGGTGAAGGCCCCGGCCAGCACGCCCTGCAGGAAGCTCATGTCCCGGGCGCGCACCTCCTCGGTCACGGCGCGGCGGATGTTCTTGGCGTGGAAATGCGCCACCCGGCCGACATGCTTTCTCAGCACCGCCTCGGGATCGCCGCCGCCGAAGCTGCAATGGCCGGCATCGAACAGCAGATGCGTCGCCGGGCCGGTCGCGGCCATGAAGGCGTCGATCTCCTCGGGGCTCTCGACCACGGTGCCCATGTGGTGGTGATAGGCCAGGGTGATGCCCTGCCCGGCCAGGTATTGGGCGAATTCCTCCATCTTGAGGCCGAACTCGGCCATTTCCGCGGCGCTCAGGCGCGGCCGGGCATTGACCGGCACGTCGGGCCGGCCATGCACGGTGTTCGAGCATTCGCAGGCGATGCAGACCTTGCAGCCATTGGCCTTGAGCTTGGCCAGATGCTCCTGGACCGCCGCGATCTCCTCCGCGACCGAGCGGGTCAGCAGCGCGGTCGAATACCAGCCCGAGACGAATTTCAGCCCGTAGCGGCCCAGCAACTCCTTGAGCGCATGCGGGTCCGAGGGCCAGCGATGGCCGTTCTCGATGCCGTCGAAGCCGATGATCTCGCCCGCCTCGTGCAGGATCTGCTCGGTCGGGATATGGGCGCCGATCGACGGGTCGTCGTCATTGGCCCAGGCGATGGGATTGGTGCCGAAACGGATCATGGGGATTCCTTCAGTTGACGAGCGCCTGCTTGCGGCTGTTCTCGATGTATCTTGCATAGGCGTCGCGCAGCCGGTCCGAGCCGCCGGTCTGCGGCACGGCGACGTCCCACCAATGGCCGGCGCCGGTGAGCCCGTCGCCGGGGCCGGGGGCGGCGGTGGTGTCGATGACGATGACCGTGGGGATGTCGCGGGACCGCGCCTCGGCGATCCGCGCCTCCAGCTCGGCGATGCTGCCGGCCTTGACGGCATGGGCGCCCATGGAGGCGGCATGGGCGACATAGTCGATCTGCGGCTGCGCCTCGACGGCGCAGTCGACATACAGGTTGTTGAACGGCTCGCCCCCGGTGCCGGCCTGCAGGCGGTTGATGCAGCCATAGCCGCGGTTGTCGGTCAGTATCACGGTGAAGGGCACGCGGCGCATCACCGCCGTCGCCAGCTCGCTGTTGGCCATCATGTAGCTGCCATCGCCGACGAAGCAGATCACCTCGCGCTCCGGCCGTGCCAGCTTCAACCCAAGCGCGCCGGCGATCTCGTAGCCCATGCAGGAATAGCCGTATTCCATGTGGTAGCCGCCCTGCGCCGGCTGCCAGAGCAGCTTCAGCGCGCCCGGCATGGTGCCGGCGGCGCACATGGCGATGGCCTCGGGGGCGGCGCGCTGCACGGCGCCGATCACCTGGGCGTCGGTCGGCAGCGCATTGCCCTCGGCCGGGGCGGCGCAATGCGCATCGACCGCCGCCAGCCATTCGGCTCGCGCCGCGCCGTCGAAGGCGAGGCGATGATCGCCCAGGGCCGCGGTCAGCCGCTCCAGCGCCACGCGGGCATCGGCGACCAGGCTCACCGCACCATGCTTGGCGGCGTCGTAGGGCTGTACGTTGATCGACACGAGCCGCCCGGAAAACAGCGTGCGCGAGCCGGTGGTGAAATCCTGCAGCCGGGTGCCGAGCCCGATCACCAGATCGGCCGCGGCAAGCGCCGCATTGGCCGCCGCCGAGCCGTCGACCCCGGCCGCGCCCAGGTTCAGCGCATGGGACTGCGCCAGGGCCGACTTGCCGGCCTGGGTCTCGGCCACCGGGATGCCGTGGCGGCTGGCGAATTCCGCCAGCGCCGCCTCGGCCCCGGAATAGATCACGCCCCCGCCCGCGACGATCACCGGCCGCTCGGCCTGGCGGATCAGCGCCGCCACCTCGGCCAGTTCGCCCGCATCCGGCTCGGGCCGGCGGATACGCCAGACCCTGGGCGCGAAGAAGGCCTCGGGCCAATCGTAAGCCTCGGCCTGCACATCCTGGCAGAAGGCCAGGCAGGCGGGCCCGCAATCGGCCGGATCGGTCATCACCCGCAGCGCGCGCGGCAGCGCGGTCAACAGCTGCTCGGGGCGCTGGATGCGGTCGAAATAGCGCACCACCGGGCGGAAGCAGTCATTGGCCGAGACGGTGCCGTCATCGAAATCCTCGACCTGCTGCAACACCGGATCGGGCCGGCGGCTGGCAAAGGCGTCGCCGGCGATGAACAGCACCGGCAGCCGGTTGACATGCGCCAGCGCCGCGGCGGTGACCATGTTCGTCGCCCCCGGGCCGATCGAGCTGGTCACCGCCTGGCAGCGCCGCCGGGCATGGCCCTTGGCATAGGCGATGGCGGCATGGGCCATGGTCTGCTCGTTCTGGCCGCGCCAGGTCGGGAAGGCCTCGCCGATCCCGTGCAGCGCCTCGCCGATCCCGGCGACATTGCCATGGCCGAAGATGGCCCAACAGCCCTCGACGAAGCGCTCGCCCGCCTCGTTCATCTGCACCGACAGCCAGCGCACCATCGCCTGCGCCGCCGTCAGCCGGATCGTCCCGCTCATGTCCTTCCTCCCGGACGCCGCCGCGTCCTTCCGCTTCTTCGCTGGCCAAATACCCCGGGGGGTGCGGGGGGCGGCGCCCCCCGTCCCGCGGCGTTCATGCCGCCACCCCGACGCGGGCGCGTGCCTCGTCCCAGATCTCGCAGAGCCGGCGATAGCGCCCGGCCATCTCCTCGACCGCCGCCGCATCGTCGATCCCGCCCGCCAGCCAGCGCCGTGCCACGGCGCCGAAGATCGTCCGGCCGACGGCAAAGCCCTTGACCAGGCCGAAACCGGCGGCGACCTCGAAACTGGCGCGCAGCTCGGCCTCGGGCGCGTCGAGGCCCAGCACCACGATGCCGCGGGTATGGGGGTCATGCGCCTCGATGGCGGCAATGGCCTCGGCCCAGGCGGCGCGGCTGGTCATCGGCTCGAGCTTCCACCAGTCGGGACAGATGCCTGCGGCATAAAACTGCCGGATCAGCGTGGCGGTGGTCATGTCGTCCACCGGCCCGACCTTCGAGGGGATCACCTCCAGCAGGAATTCCAGCCCGTTGCGGCGCGCGGCGGCGTAGAGGCGCCCGACCGTCGCCTCCTGCGCGGCGCGCGTTTCGGCATCGTCCTCGGGATGGCAGAAGCACAGCACCTTGACCACGTTCTCGCGCGCCCATTCGGACAGGGCGCCGCAATCCGGGCCCAGCTCCGGCTCCAGCTCCAGCGGCCGCGAGCCCGGCCATTCGCAGGGCCGGCCGATCCACAGCCCGGTCCCCGAGGCCCGATGCAGCGCCCGCCGGCCGATGCGGTTGTCGCAAAGGATGCCATAGCCCGGCCGGCCATCCGCCACCCGCAGCGCCGCCTGCAGGCACAGCTCCTTGAAGGCGCCGCCCCTTTCCGGCGTGTAGCCCGGCATCTCCTCGAGCTGTGCGCGGTGATCGAAGGCAAAGACCCGCATGGTGGACCAGTCGCCCGCGCCCGGATTGCTGCGATTCGTGGCCCAGTGGATCTGTTCCAGCGCGGCGTCGTTCCTCAGGTCCGGCCGCACCACCCCGCGCTTGAGGAAGAATTCCAGCTCGGCAAGCGACGGATAGGCCGGGGTGCAGCCGTGGCGGCTGACCGCGAAGGCGCCGCAGGCATTGGCATAGGCCAGCGTGCGCGGCCAGTCCTCGCCATCCAGCCAGCCCTTGAGCAGCCCCGAGAAGAAGCCGTCGCCGGCGCCCAGCACGTTGAAGACCTCGATCGGGAAGCCGGGGCCGGTCCGGCCGCTCTGCCAGTTCTCGACCGCGCCCTCGAAGGCGACCGCGCCGGCCGCGCCGCGCTTGCAGACCAGCACCGCCGGGGTCAGCGCCCGCACCGCCCGCAGCGCCGCCAGCGTGTCGGTCGTGCCGCCGGCGATGTGGAATTCCTCCTCGGTGCCGACGATCAGGTCGAAAAGCGGCAGCGTCGCCTGCAGCCGGCCGGTGACGGCGGCGCTTGCGATGAAGCGGTTTTCGCCATCGCCATGGCCCGACAGCCCCCAGAGGTTCGGCCGGTAGTCGATGTCCAGCGCCGTCCTGGCGCCGTGCTTCCGCGCCAGTTCCAGCGCCTTCAGCACCGCGGCCTCGGTCCGGGGATGGCTCAGATGCGTGCCGGTGGCCAGCACCGCGCGGGCCTCGGCGATGAAGCCCTCGTCGATGTCGTCCTCGGACAGCGCCATGTCGGCGCAGTTCTCGCGATAGAAGATCAGCGGGAAGCTGTCCTCGTCGCGGATGCCCAAGAGCACCAGCGCCGTCAGCCGCTCGGGATCGGTCGCGACGCCACGGGTATCGACCCCCTCGCGCGCCAGCTGCTCGCGGATGAAGCGGCCCATATGCTCGTCGCCGACCCGGGTGATGACGGCCGACTTGAGTCCCAGCCGCGCCGTGCCGCAGGCGATGTTGGTCGGAGATCCGCCGATATACTTGCCGAAGGATCCCATGTCCTCCAGCCGGCCGCCGATCTGCTGGCCGTAGAGATCGACCGACGAACGGCCGATGGTGATGACGTCGAGGGGCTTGCTCATGCCGGGCTCTCCGCGGTTTCCGCGACGGCGCGGCGCAGGTGCTCCATGCTGCCGCGCAGCGCGGTTTCGATGTCCTCGAGCGCATGCACCTCGGGCGCGAAGGGTTCGAAGCTGACCGGGCCGTCATAGCCATCCGCCAGCAGCGCGCGCAGCTGCGCCACGTTCTCCAGCCGGTCATCGGCATCGACCAGCACGCGATGGCGGTCCAGCATCGCCGCGACCGGCAGCGCCGCATCGGTGACGCCCGAGACATGCACAAGCCCGGTGCGATGCGGGAAGAACGCCGTCTCGCCCGCCAGATGGTGATGGAACGTGTCGTGCAGCAGGCGGAAGGCGTCGAAACCGCCGGCCTCGGTGATGGCGGCGACCGCCTCGGCCTTGCGGCGCAGCGCGCTTTGCGGAAAGCCCAGCGGCTCGACCAGCCCGGACAGCCCGCGCGGCTGCAGGATGTCGCGCAGCCTGTCCAGCGCCGCCACGGTGCGGGAATGCGCGATCTCGGTGCCGTCGTTCAGTGGGCAGAGCACCAGCGCCTGCGCCCCTGCCCCGGCCGCGAAATCGGCCAGCCGCTCGGCGCGACCGGCCAGGTCGTCGCTCCACTGGTTGAAGGGATAGAGCGCGTTGACCGACAGGATCGCCACGCCGGCATCCGCGGCCATGCGGGCGACCTCGGCCGGGGCCTGCCCGGTCACGTCGGGCAGGTCGTTGCGGATCTCGACCTCGGTGCAGCCCAGGCGCCGGGCCAGGGCGAAGAACTCGGCCAGCGGCAGGCGCGGGGCAACGATATGGTTCAGGGCGAAGCGCATGGCGAAACCTCAGGCGTAAAGGGCGGGACGGGCGGGCAGGTCGATCCTGACAGCCTCGCCCGAGGCGTCCTGCGCGGCGACGCAGGCATCGGCGGTGACGGCGGCGACATAGCCGTCCCAGGCGGTGGGGCCGGCGGCGGTCCCCTGGGCCGCCGCCTTCAGGAAATCGGCCAGTTCGTGGTCGTAGCTGTCGATGAAGCGGTCCTTCCAGTCCATCAGGATCGGCTGGCCCAGCACCGCGCCCGAGCGGGTCTGGATGCCCATCGGCTCGGGCAGCCGGGCGATGCCGTCCTCACCCACGATCTCGCACTGGATGTCATAGCCGTAATGGCAGTTCACGAAGACCTCGACGTCGATCACCACGCCGCCGGCGGTCTCCAGCACCACCACCTGCGGATCGCGCAGGTTTTCATGGGCGCGGGGCGACTTGCGCGGGAAGAACACCCGGGCGCTGACATAGTCGTCGTCGAGCAGCCAGCGCAGCACGTCGATCTCGTGGATCAGCGTGTCGTGGATGGCCATCGGGGTCAGGTAGTTCTGGCCCACGCGCGGGTTGCGATGCGCGGCATGGACCATCAAGGGCGCGCCGGTCACCTGCGCGAGCGCCTTCTTCAGCGCTACGTAGCCGGGATCGTAGCGGCGCATGAAACCGACCTGCACCAGCCGCCTGCCGGCGGCCTCTTCGGCCTCGACGATGCGCTTCGCGCCCTCGGCGGTGGTGGCCAGCGGCTTTTCGCAGAAGCAGGGCTTGCCGGCGGCGATGGCGGCCAGGACATAATCCTCATGCGTCTGGCCCCAGGAGCAGACGAGGATCGCATCCACATCCGCATCCCCGATCAGCGCATGCGGATCGTCGAAGATCCGCGCCTCGGGGGCATGGTCGCGCTGGCAGGCCTCGGCATTGGCGCGGTTCACGTCGTTCAGCGCCGTGACCCGGGCACCGGCCAGCACCCGGTTGATGCGCCGGGTATGGTCCTGGCCGATGGCGCCGGTGCCGATGACTCCGATCTTCAAGGTCATGGAATGTGCTCCGATAGGGGTGGGTCTAGAAGGCCACTGCGCCGCCGGTCTCGGCGGACCGGGCCATGCCGTGGATGATGCGTTCGATGGCCAGGCCCGCGGTGAAGTCGGGCCAGGCCGGGCTGCCGCTCTCGATGGCCTCGCGCAGCAGCTGCGCCTCGACCACCTTCTGTTCGTTGAAGCCGAAATTATGCCCGCCCGCCGGGCAGAAGGCCGCGAAGCCGGGCTGGGCCGGGCCGGTCAGGATGCGGCGGAAGCCGTCCGTCTCGGCCGCGCCGGGCTGGTAGAGCCACAGCTCGTTCATCCGCTCCTGGTCGAAGCGCAGCGTGCCCTCGGTGCCCTGCACCTCCCAGGCCAGGCGGCAGCGATAGCCCCGCGCCATCCGCGAGCAGGAAAACTCGCCCGAGGCGCCCGAGGCGAAGCGGATCAGCGCCTGCGCCTGGTCCTCGTTCTCGACCGGCGCCGTGCCGTCCTGGTGCGGACGCTCGGCGATCACCGTGTCCATCTGCGCATAGACGCGGGCCACCGGCCCCATCAGCGCCAGCATGACCGAGACCAGGTGACAGCCCAGATCCCCCAGCGCGCCAAGGCCCCCGTCCTTGCGGGTCAGCCGCCAGCTCCAGGGCAGGCCGGGATCGGCCATGTAATCCTCGTCATACATGCCGCGGAAGTGGATCGGCCGGCCGATGGCGCCCTGGGCCACCAGCTCGACGGCGGCGCGGAAGGCGGGCGAGCGGGTATAGTTGTAGCCCAGCAGCGTCATCCGGCCCGAGGCGCGGGCCGCCGCCTCCATCGCCTCGGCATCCGCGACGGTCAGGGCCATCGGCTTTTCCAGCCAGACATGCTTGCCCGCCGCCAGCGCCGCCTCGGCCATCTCGCGATGCAGGCCGTTCGGCGTGGTGATCGAGACCACGTCCACCGCCGGGTCCGAGACCGCCGCGCGCCAGTCTCCGGTGGCGCGGGCGAAGCCGAAGGAACGCCCCGCATCGGCGGCCCTGTCGGCGGGCGTGTCGGCCAGGATCTCCAGCCGCGGGGGGGTGCCGCCGAAGGCGGTCGCCAGGTTGCGCCAGGCCATGGCGTGGCATTTGCCCATGAAGCCGGTGCCGATCAGCGCGACACCCAGGGAAGCGTGGGTCATGGCTCAGGCTTTCTTGCGCTTCTTCTGGCGATAGACGTCGGCGACCACGGCGGCGACGATGATGACGCCCTTGATCATCTCCTGGTAATAGGCGTCGAGCCGCAGGAAGGTGAAACCCGAGATGATCACCCCGAAGATCACCATGCCGATCGTCGTGCCCAGGATCGAGCCGCGCCCGCCGGTCAGCGACACGCCGCCGATCACCGCCATGGCGATGGCATCGAGCTCGTACATGGTGCCCATGCCGGCCTGCGCCGTCAGGCCGCGCGCCGCCACCACGATTCCGGCCAGGGCCGAGAGCAGCCCGGCAATGGCATAGATCCTGACCAGCTGACGCTCGACATTGATGCCCGAGACGCGCGCCGCCTGCGGATTGGCGCCGATGGCATAGGTGAACTTGCCATAGCGGGTGTATTTCAGCGCCACGTGAAAGATCAGCGCCACCACCAGGAAGATGACGACCGGCATCATACCCTTGCCGATGGCGGCGAAGCCGTCCGAGGGGAAGCTGATCGGCTGGCCCTTGGTATACCATTTGGCGAAGCCGCGCGCCGTCACCATCATGCCCAGCGTGGCGATGAAGGGCGGGATCCTGGTATAGGCGATCAGCGCGCCGTTGATGATGCCGCAGACCAGCCCGAAGAGCAGCCCGACGGCCAGCGGCACCAGCACCGGCAGGCCGGTCAGCGCCGGATAGACCGCGCGCTCATAGCCGGCGGCCTGCGCCAGGCTCATCGAGACCATGGCCGTGGCGCCGACGATGGAACCCGAGGACAGGTCGATGCCGCCCGAGATGATGACCTGCGTCACGCCGATGGCGATGATTCCCACCACCGAGACCTGCAGGATCATGATCGACAGCCGCTGCCAGTTGCCGAGGAAGCTTTGTCCCTGGGTGATCCAGCCCAGGATCTCGAAGGTCAGGCTGATGCCGACCAGGACCAGAAGGATGTTGAATTCCGCCATCATCGGGCGGTGGCGGCGCTGCGGCGCGGCCATGCTTGCGTCTGACATGGGGACTCCTTGTTACTTGGCGGCCAGCGACATGATCTTGACCTGATCGGCCTCGGCCCGGTCGAGAAAGCCCGACACATGGCCCTCGTGCATGACCATGATGCGGTCGCTCATGCCCAGGACCTCGGGCATTTCCGAGGAAATCATGATGACGGCCACGCCCTGCGCGGCCAGGTTGGTGATCAGGCGGTGGATCTCGGACTTGGCGCCGACGTCGATGCCGCGCGTCGGCTCGTCCAGGATCAGGATGCGCGGCTCGGTCAGCAGCCAGCGCGCGATCAAGAGCTTCTGCTGGTTGCCGCCCGACAGGTTCTCGACCGTCTCGTGCAGGCTGGGGGTCTTGACCCGCAGCTTTTGCGCCATGTCCTCGGCCTTGGCGGTGATGGTCTTCTGGTCCAGGAAGCCGTTCTTCACATGGCCGCGGGTGATCAGCGCCGACTGGATGTTTTCCAGGCAGTCGAGGATCAGGAAGCAGCCGGTCTCCTTCCTGTCCTCGGTCAGGAAGGCCATGCCATGCGCCATCGCGTCCGAGGGACAGGTGATGCGCGCGTGCCGGCCGTCGATCAGGATGTCGCCGATGGGCGCGGGATGCACGCCGAAGATCGCCTCGGCCACGTTCGAGCGTTTCGAGCCGACCAGCCCGGCGATGCCCAGGATCTCGCCCTTGCGGACGCTGAAGCTGACGTCGTGGAACACGCCCGGCAGGGTCAGGTTGCGCACTTCCAGGACGGTCTCGCCGATCTCGCAGTCGATCTTGGGGAACATCTCGGTGATCTCGCGCCCGACCATCATGCGGATGATGTCGTCGCGGGTCACGCCGCTGGAGGGATGCGTGCCGACATATTTGCCGTCGCGGAAGACGGTGAATTCGTCGGCGATCTCGAACAGCTCGTTCATCTTGTGGGTGATGTAGACGATGCCGATGCCGCGCGATTTCAGGTCGCGGATGATGGCGAAAAGATGCTCGACCTCGGCCTCGGTGATGGCGCTGGTCGGCTCGTCCATGATCAGCACGTCGGAATTGTAGCTGACCGCCTTGGCGATCTCGACCATCTGCTTCTGCGCCACGGTCAGCTCGCTGACCTGGGCGTCGGGATCCAGCCGGATGTTCAGCCGGCCCAGCAGGTCGGCGGTCATCTGGCGCATGCGGCCGTGATCGACCAGACCGAAGCGGTTCAGCGGCTCGCGCCGGATCCAGATGTTCTCGGCCACCGTCATCCAGTTCATCAGGTTCAGTTCCTGATGGATCATGGCGATGCCCGAGTTCAGCGCGTCGAGCGGGGTCCTGACGCTCAGCGGCTGGCCGGCGAAGCGCACCTCGCCGCCATCGGGCGTATAGACCCCGGCGATGATCTTCATCAGCGTCGATTTGCCGGCGCCGTTCTCGCCCATCAGCGCATGGACGGTGCCGGGGCGGATCTTCAGCTGCACCCCGTCGAGCGCCTTCACGCCGGGAAACTCCTTGGTGATATTGTCGACTTCCAGAATGAACTCGCCCTGCCAGGCGCTGCTCCGGTCAAGCATCGGCTTCCCCCCTGTCTCGATCGGGCGGGGCCAGGGCGGCCCCGCCGCAAGGCTCAGTTCTTGGACAGGAACTGGTCCAGGTTCTCGGGCGTGACCAGCTGGAAGGGCACATAGACCTTTTGCTCGACCGCCTCGCCGCGGGCGAGCTTCAGCGCGGTGTCGACGGCGCCGTGGCCCTGGCCGGCGGCATCCTGGAACACGGTCACGTCCAAATCGCCCGCCTTCATCGCCGCCAGGGCGTCCTGGGTGGCGTCGATGCCGCCGATCACCACCGAGCCCATGTCGCGGCCGGCGGTCTTCAGCGCCTGGATGGCGCCAATCGCCATTTCGTCGTTGTTCGAGATCACCGCATCGAACTCGGTCCCGGCCGAGAGCCAGTTGCTGACCAGGTCGGCGCCCTGGGTGCGCGACCAGTTCGCCGTCTGCTCCTGCACGATGGTGATGAAGCCGCAATCCGGCGTCGCCAGCACGTCCTTGATGTCCTGGGTCCGCATCCGCGCTGCCTGGTTCGATAGCTCGCCCATCAGCACCACGGCCTTGGCCTCGGTCTTGTCCTGCTCCTTCAGCAGCCGGCAGACCTCCTGCGTTTCCAGCGTGCCGGATTCCTTCTCGTCCGAGGCGACGAAGGCCTGGTTCTCGGGCAGGCTGTCCAGGTTCACCGGCTGGCGGTTGACGAAGACCAGCGGGATGCCGGCGTTCTGGGCCGCGGCGCTCATGGCGATGGTGGCATCGGTATCGACCGGGTTGACGATGATCGCATCGACGCCCGAGGCGACGAAGTTCTCGATCTGGTTCAGCTGCTTGCCGACATCGTTCTGCGCGTCCTCGACCTGCAGCGTCACGCCGTCCAGGGTCGCCGCGTGCTCCTGCATGCCGTTGCGCAGCACGGTCAGGAAATTGTCGTCGAACAGCGCCATGGACACGCCGATGGTCTCGGCCGAGGCCGCCCCCGAAAGCGACGCGGCGCAGGCCGTTGCCAGCAGGAATCTCTTCATCACTATCCTCCCCATTTCGGTTCATGCGGGCGTGGCCCGCGTCAGCTCGGACAGCGGCCGCCGGGGTGCCGGAAAGGCACGCACGGGGCGCCGCGACCCTGTCTGGCTGCCGATCCCTGGCTCCTCATCTTCCGGGACCGTGCAGAAGCATTCGGGCAGAACGCGATTCAGGTCAAATGCTTTGAGAGGAAATTTCCATCATGGATGACAGAAACAGAGCCAGAAATGATGTCTTTCCATCATTCCTGGTCACAGGCTTTCCGGCGTCACCACCAGCGCATTGACGAAGCGCTGGCCCGGGTTCTCGGCCATGCCGTGTTCCAGCACATGGCCGACCGCGCTCAGCACATCGGCGGAAAGCGGCTGCAAGGGCGTCGCCAGCACCACCGAGACCACGCCCTGCATCAGCCCCTGGCGCGATTCCGGCGTCAGCTCGTGGACGATCAGCGCCACCTTGCCGCCCAGGCCCAGTTCCTGGATGGCGGCGATGGCACCCTCCATGCCGCCGCCCGCGCAATAGATCCCGGCCAGGTCGGGATGGCGGGCGGCGATTTCCAGCGTCGTCTCATAGGTCAGCTGCCGGGTCTCGAGGTTGATCATCGTGTCGAGAAACGGGATTTCTGGCGCATATTCGCGGAAATAGCTGCGAAATCCAGCCTCGCGCAGGTCATGGCCGTGAAAGCGGTGCCCGCCGATGAACAGCGCGATCTTGCCGGATTGCCGCATGATCCGGTGCATGAGCCAGGCCGCGGTGCGGCCGGTCTTCAGGTTGTTGGTGCCCAGATAGGCCTCGCGCACGCCGGCGGCGAAATCGGACAGCATTGAGAAGACCGGAATGCCGCGACCGCGCAGCATCGCCACCGCCGAGGTCACGTCGTGATGGTCGATGCCGGTGGCAGCGACGGCCTGCACCTTGCCGGCCATGCCGGCGATGGTCTCGGCGAAATCGGCCGGCGACTGTCCGGGCGAGAAGCGGACGGTCAGCCGCCAACGCCGCAATGGGTCCAGGCGCGCCGCCTCCTCGAGCCGGGCGGCGAAATCCTGGTAGAAGGCATGGCGTTCCTTTTGCAGGACGATGCCCAGATGCAGTTCCGGCACATGGGCCAGCGCCCGGGCGCGGATGGCGGGGGCGGCGTGATAGCCCACCGCCTCGGCGGCCTCTGAAACCTTGCGCGCCGTCTCCTCGCGCACCCGGGCGCGGCCGTTCAGCACCCGGTCCACCGTCGCCACGCTGACGCCGGCGGCGCGGGCTACATCCTCGATGGTCGGACGTCCTGCCATGCTTCCCTCATCCCGTTGAGGGGAAGCGTGATGGAAACGCGTCAGGATTGCAATGCCCGGCAGGCGACTTTGCCCGCCCCCTGCCCGGCCACCGCCCGCCCGCTCAGCGCTTGCGCACGAATTCCGTGCGCAGCACCAAGCCCTTGATCGAGTCGTGCCGGCAGTCGATCTCCTCGGGATTTTCGGTCAGCCGGATCGAGCGGATGACGGTGCCCTGCTTGAGCACCTGGCTGGTGCCCTTGACCTTCAGATCCTTGATCAGCGTCACCGAATCGCCGTCGGCCAAGGCATTGCCGGCCGCGTCGCGGGCGACGGGCAGGGCCGCCTGGGCCGCCGCGGCCATTTCCGAGGCCGGGCGCCACTCTCCGCTCGCCTCGTCATAGACATAATCCTCGTCGGCCATGGCCCGGCCCTCCTGCTGTTGCAGGGCTTTCCTAGCCATCGCGGGCGCTTGCGGCAAGCCGTTGCGGGCCGCGACCCGGCCACAGCCCCTCGCCGGGGAAAATTCACACCGGGATCACAGGCAGCCGCTAGGCCGGGGAAACCCAGGACTTGAAAGGACATCTGCAAACCGATGGAACAGCTCTGCCGACGCACCGAGGATCTGATCGACAGCTGGCAGCGCCACGATTGGCGCGAAAGCTTCTTCGCCCCCGGCCTCGTCATCCTGCAGGCCCTGACCCGGGACGGCCGCACTGCCAGCGGCGCCGGGTGGACCAGGGACGACGCCTTCGACCGCTGCCTTGGCGAAACCGCCGAGATCCACGCCCTGGCCGACTGGCGACGACGGGGCGGCGCGTTCGACCCGTGGCGCGACGGGGTGGCGGCCCATCCCGACCCCGCCCTTGCCTGCGAGGCCGCCCGCAACGAGGCCTGCGAACGCGCCGCGGTCGCCGACTGGTGGCTGGGGCACGAACCGGCGGCGCCGGTCTCGGAGGCATGGATCGCGCAGGCCGGTCTGGCCGCGCAGCTCGAGGCCATGCGCCGGGGCGCGGCGCTGCGCCGGCGCACCGACTGGTGGCAGATCCGCAGCTCTTGCGAGCCCTGCGTCATGGTCTGCCGCAGCATGAGCCTGGAGGGCCAGGACCCGGTGCTGGGCTTCGGCTGCCATGACGACCCGGTCGCGGCGGCGGACAAGGCGCTGCGCGAGCTGCTGCTGATGGAGCTGAACCTGATGGAGTTGCTGGCCGCGCGCTCGACCGGGGAGGAGGCGGCGCTGGAGCCGGTGCGCGCGCGCATCCGCGGCTATGCGCTGCAGGCGCCGCGCCTGTTCCCCGACGCGGCCGAGGAACTGCCCGCCGCACCCTGCGCGCTGGTGCTGGAATTCCGGCCGCGGCCCGAATGCCGCGAGATTTCCTGCCGGCGCGCGCCGGTCAGCGTGTGGATTTGTCAGCCCGGCACGCCATCCCCCCTTTTCACGAAGGAGACTGGCCTGCCATATTTGTAGTGATTCCAAGGCATGAGGACGGGACGGCCATGACGGCCCAGAACCCCACAGCAAGCCAGGCCGGCTGTCCGTTCGGATGCGCGCCGGTCCGGCCCGGGCTGCGTGCCACGCGCAGCCGCGGCGCGGTGCCCGGCATGGCGGCCGGGGCCTCGCCGCTGCCC
>NZ_JAEHFP010000130.1 GCF_016446475.1 Paracoccus binzhouensis
GGCTCGGGCCGGTCGGGGGGCGGCGGCGCCTCGACGGCCGCGGGCGGGGTCTCCGCCGGCGGCTGAGGTGCGCAGGCGGCCAGCAGCGCCAGCAGGGCCAGCGCGACGGGCAGGGACAGGGGCAGAGGGAAGCGGGCAGGCAGGGTCACGATGGCTTCGCGGCTGGGGTTGCGGATCGGGCGTTGGCCGAGGCCAGGGTCTTGCGCAGCTCGGCCTCCATGGTCCTCAGGTCTTCCTCGGCGGCGGCGCGGCGGGTGCGGCCCTCGTCGGCGATGCGCAGGCTGTCCTCGATGGTCGAGATCAACTCGGCATTGGCGGTGCGCACGGCCTCGATGTCGAAGACGCCGCGCTCGATCTGGGTGCGGATCAGGGCGTTCGCCTCGCGCAGGTTCTTGGCATTGGCGGTCAGCAGGTCGTTGGTCAGGTCGTTCGCCTCCTTGACCGCGCGGGCAGCCTCGGCGCTGCGCTGGATGGTGACGGCCTGCGCCAGCTGCGTTTCCCACAGCGGCACGGTGTTCACCAGCGTCGAATTGATCTTGGTGACCAGGGATTTGTCGTTTTCCTGCACCAGCCGGATCGAGGGCAGCGACTGCATGGTCACCTGCCGGGTCAGCTTGAGGTCGTGCACCCGGCGCTCCAGGTCGTCGCGGGCCGAGCGCAGGTCGCGCAGTTCCTGCGCGGCCATGACCTTGTCGTTCTCGGCCGCGGCCTCGACGGCGGTCTCCTTGGCCGGGATCTCGTCGCGGTCGATCTGGGCCAGCTTCTCCTCGCCCGCGGCGATGTAGAGCGCAAGCTCGTCGTAGAAGTTCAGCGTACGCTCATAAAGCAGGTCCAGTGACTTGATGTCCTTGAGCAGCCGGTGCTGGTGCTGGTCGAGGTCGGCGGTGATGCGGTCGATCTGGCCCTGCACCTCCTCGTAATTGGCGACGAACTTGGCGAAGGGCGCGGCGCGGCCCAGCAGTTTCTCCCACCAGCTGCGCTGGCGGCGCACGTCCAGCTCGCTGACCGAAAAGCCGCGGATGGTGGTCACGATCTCGCGCAGCGACTCGCCGGCCGGACCCACGTCCTTGTTCTTGACGTCCGCCAGCATGGCCTGGCTGATTTCCTGCAGCTCGTTCTGGGCCCGGGCGCCGAAATGCACGATCGAACCGGAGTCGCGGATGTCCACCTCGGCCATGCGCTTGCGGATCTCCTCGGCCAGGGCCGGATCGGCCTCGGCCAGGTTCGGCGCGGCGGCGGGCGGTTCGGGCAGGACCACCGAGGTCACGGTCTGGATCTCGTCCAGGGCGGCCTGGGCGCTGGCCTGTGTCTGCGTGGTCATCCGGCGTCGTCCTTTCCTGTGGGAGCGTCTGCAAGAGAGGGGCTCGGCCGCAGAATAGGCCGATTCCCGGTGAGTTCAACGAGCGCCCGCCCCGGCGGTTCCCATTGCTTTCGCGGGTGTTGCCATCCTGCCCGGGTGGCGGCCGGCGGGCGTGGCGGGGGCTTGCCCGCTCGGACCGCTTTGCGTTGCGCGGGCGGCGGGGGGCGTGTAGAACCTGCCCCGATTGAGCGTTGCGAAGGGAGCCCGTGCATGCGCAGAGTTGTCGTCACCGGTCTGGGGATGGTCACGCCGCTGGCCTCGGGGGTCGATGAGACCTGGTCGAGGCTTCTGGCCGGGGAATCCGGCGCCGGACCGATCACCCGGTTCGACACCAAGGACGTGGCGACGAAATATGCCTGCGAGATCCCCTTCGGCGACGGCACGGGCGGCAGCTTCAACCCCGATGACTGGATGGAGCCCAAGGACCGGCGCAAGGTCGACGACTTCATCCTTTACGGCATGGCCGCAGCCGCGCAGGCGGTGAAGGATTCCGGCTGGGAGCCCGCGAACGAGGACGAGCGCGAGCGCACCGGGGTGATGATCGGCTCGGGCATCGGCGGGCTGCGCTCGATCGCCGAGACGGCGGTGCTGATCAAGGAACGCGGGCCGAAGCGGGTCTCGCCCTTCTTCATCCCGGGGGCGCTGATCAACCTGGTCTCGGGCCAGGTCTCGATCCGCTTCGGCTTCAAGGGTCCGAACCATGCGGTGGTCACGGCCTGCTCGACCGGCGCCCATGCCATCGGCGACGCGGCGCGGCTGATCGCGCTGGGCGATGCGGATGTGATGGTCGCGGGCGGCACCGAAAGCCCGATCTGCGAGATCGGCATCGCCGGTTTCAACGCTTGCAAGGCGCTGTCGACCAAGCGCGAGGACGACCCCAAGGCGGCATCCCGGCCCTGGGACGTGGATCGCGATGGCTTCGTCATGGGCGAGGGCGCCGGTGTCGTGGTGCTGGAGGAATACGAGCATGCCAAGGCACGCGGCGCCAAGATCTATGCCGAGATCCTGGGTTACGGCATGTCGGGCGACGCCTATCACATCACCGCCCCCAGCGAGGACGGGGATGGCGGATTCCGCAGCATGACCAATGCTTTGAAGCGCGCCAACCTGTCGCCGGGCGACCTGGACTACATCAACGCGCATGGCACCTCGACCATGGCCGACGTGATCGAGCTGGGCGCGGTCGAGCGGCTTTTGGGCGAGGCGGCGGGTGATGTGGTGATGTCCTCGACCAAGTCGAGCATCGGGCACCTGCTGGGCGCGGCCGGCGCGGTCGAGGCGATCTTCTGCATCCTGGCGCTGCGCGACCAGATCTGCCCGCCGACCATCAACCTGGACAATCCGGCGCGCGAGACCCCGGTCGACCTGGCCGCCAATGCCGCCGTGCGGCGCAAGGTGGATTACGTGCTGTCGAACAGCTTCGGTTTCGGCGGCACCAATGCCAGCTTGGTGATGGGGCGGGTCAAGGAATGATCTGGCGCCACATCGCGTCGAATTTCCTGACGCTGCTGATCGTGATCCTGATCGCGGTCGCGGCGGTCATCGCCTGGGGCAAGCACGAATACACCAGGCCCGGCCCCAGCGCCGTGGCCGCCTGCGTGCGCGTCGCCCCCGGCGCCAGCCTGAACGCGGTCAGCCAGCAGCTGGCCGAGCAGGGTGTGGTGTCCAATGCCTATGTGTTCCGGGCCGGCGCGGATTATGCGGGGAAGTCGCGCGATCTGAAATACGGCTCCTACCTGATGCCTCCGCATGCCAGCATGGAGGAGATCGTCCGGGTCATCACCGCCGGCGGTCCCAGCACCTGCGGCACCGAGGTTGTGTTCCGCATCGGCGTGCGCGAGAACTCGGTGATCCTGCGCGACATGGATGCCGGGACCGGGATGTTTGCCGAGCAGGCGAAATACAACCCCGCCAGCGAGCCGGCGCCCGAGGTGATCGCCAGCGCCGAGCAGAAGCCGGATGCGCGGCTGCGCATCTCGGTCGCCGAGGGCGTCACCAGCTGGCAGGTGGTCGAGGGGCTGAAGCAGGCCGGGTTCCTGAGCGGCGAGGTCTCGGACATGCCCGAGGAGGGCAGCCTGGCGCCCGATACCTATGATGTCCAGAAGGGCGCCGACCGCGCCGAGCTGCTGGCCGAGATGGCGCGGCGGCAGGATGCCTTCCTGGCTGCGGCCTGGGAGAAGCGCGAGCCGGATCTGCCCTATGAGACGCCGGAGGAGGCGCTGACCATGGCCTCGATCATCGAGAAGGAGACCGGGGTGCCGGACGAGCGCCGCATCGTGGCCAGCGTCTTCGTCAACCGGCTGCGGCGCGGCATGCGGCTGGAGACCGACCCGACGGTGATCTATGGCATCACCGGCGGCAAGGGGGTGCTGGATCGCGGCATCCGCGGCTCGGAACTGCGGCGGCGCACGCCTTACAACACCTATCAGGTGGACGGGCTGCCGCCGACGCCGATCGCCAATCCCGGCAAGGCCGCCATCGAGGCGGCGCTGGATCCCGAGGATACGGATTACGTGTTCTTCGTTGCCGACGGCTCGGGCGGGCACGCCTTTGCCCGCACGCTGGAGGAGCACAACCAGAACGTCGCGCGCTGGCGCGAGATCGAGCGGCAGCGCGGCGAACCGTTGTCGCCGGTCCAGGGCGACTAGCGGCGCGGGACGGGGGCGATTCCGCCCCCGTTTTCGTCCTGTTGCGCGGGCCGCGCGATCGGGTGTTGCGCGGGACAGTTCATTGTTTCGCAAGGATAATTGACAGAGGCCTGCACAGCCATGGGTTTTGCGTTGACTCTGCGAACGCCCTGAAGTAGAAATTACCCATGCTGGGAGAAATGGGCAAGCGGCCGGGTCGGTGACCTTGGGCCGCTTTTTTCATGTCTCGCTCGTGCGGACAGGCACACGAGGGCAGGGCGATCAAGAATGACCATGAGTTTCGATCCGGGGCCGGAGGCGCCGGAAGGGCCTTTCGTGCCCGGCGCCGCCACGGCGCCCGACATGAGCGTGCTGGAGATCGCGGACGGGCTGTTTTGGTCCTACGCGGCGGATCTGACCCGGCTGCGGGAGAAGATCCAGGCAGGCGAGACGGGTGAGTTGAAGGAATCCGGCCGGCTGGTGCGCGACCTGAGGGCCGCGACCCAGTTGGTGCTGGAGGAAAGGAGCAAGGTTGACAAGCTTCGCAAGGATGCTGCCGGACAGGTCGGTGCAGGCGCACTCGACCTTGTCGCGGCACGAGATGAGATCGGGCGCCGCCTGGCTTGCCTCCGCCGCGCCGCGGGAGGTTGACGCCTTCCTGGGCGGGCTCGGCGACAATGCCTTGGCCGCGCTGCCCTGGCTGTTCGAGTTCTGGGCGCTGCCGCATCAACTGCCGCCCGAGGGAGACTGGAAGACCTGGGTGATCATCGGCGGGCGCGGTGCGGGCAAGACCCGCGCCGGCTCGGAATGGGTGCGCGCGCAGGTCGAGGGCGCGACCCCGGAGGCGCCGGGGCGGGCGCAGCGCGTGGCGCTTGTCTCCGAGACCTTCGACCAGGCGCGGGACGTGATGGTGTTCGGCGAGTCCGGAATCCTGGCCTGTTCGCCGCCCGACCGCCGCCCGGTCTGGGAGGCAGGGCGGCGGCGGCTGCTCTGGCCGAACGGCGCGACCGCCCAGGTCTATTCGGCGCATGAGCCCGAGGCGCTGCGCGGGCCGCAATTCGACGCGGCCTGGGTGGACGAGCTGGCAAAGTGGAAGAAGGCCGAGGAGACCTGGGACATGCTGCAATTCGCGCTGCGGCTGGGCGAGCATCCGCAGCAGGTGGTGACCACCACGCCGAAGAACGTCGCGGTGCTGAAGCGGATCCTGGGCAATGCCTCGACGGTGACGACCCATGCGCCGACCGAGGCCAACCGCGCCTATCTGGCCGAGAGCTTCCTGGCCGAGGTCGAGGCGCGCTATGCCGGCACCCGGCTGGGAAGGCAGGAGTTGGAGGGCGTGTTGCTGGAGGATGTCGAGGGGGCGCTGTGGACCACCGCCATGGTCGAGCGTTGCCGGGTCGAGACGGCGCCGAAGCTGTCGCGCATCGTGGTGGCGGTTGATCCGGCGGTAACCTCGGGCGCGGCTTCGGACGAATGCGGCATCGTCGTGGCGGGCGTGGCCGGCGAGGGGCCGATCACCGATTGGCGGGCCTATGTGCTGGAGGATGCCTCGGTCCGGGGCGGGCCCACGGACTGGGCGCGGGCGGCCATCGCGGCGATGCAGCGCCACGGCGCCGAGCGGCTGGTTGCCGAGGTCAACCAGGGCGGCGACCTGGTCGAGAGCGTGATCCGCCAGATCGACCCGCTGGTGCCGTTCCGGGCCCTGCGCGCCGGGCGCGGCAAGGGCTTGCGGGCCGAGCCGGTGGCAGCGCTTTACGAGCAGGGCCGGGTGCATCACCTGCGCGGCTTGGGCGCGCTGGAGGACCAGATGTGCCGGATGACCGTGGCGGGCTATGAGGGCCGCGGCTCGCCCGACCGGCTGGACGCGCTGGTCTGGGCGATCCACGAACTGGTGATCGAGCCGGCGGCCTCTTACCGGCGGCCCTCGGTGCGGGGTTTGTAGCGCCGGACCGGGGCTCTGCCCCGGACCCCGGGGTATTGGGAAAACGGAAAAGGGCCCTTGGGGCCCGCGAAGGGTCGCGCGAGCGGCCCTTTTTCATTGGAGATTCAGGAGGGACCGATGGCATTTCCCTGGTTCGGGCGGGGGGTTGCGGCCGCGAGGCCGCCCGTCGTCGAGGTCGAGAAGAAGGCCAGCGCTGCCGGCAAGGTGGTGGCGCTGGCGGCGGGCTCGGGGCGGGCGGTCTGGTCGCCGCGCGACACGGTCAGCCTGACCCATGCCGGCTTTACCGGCAACCCGGTCGGGTTCCGCGCCGTGCGGCTGATCGCCGAGGCGGCCGCCGCCGTGCCGCTGGTCTGCCAGGACCGCGAGCGGCGCTACGAGGCGCATCCGGTCCTGGACCTGCTGCGCCGGCCCAATCCGGGCCAGGGCCGGGCCGAGCTGTTCGAGGCGCTGTTCGGGCAGATCCTGCTGAGCGGCAACGGCTATCTGGAGGCGGTGGGCGAGGGCGCCAAGGGCTTGCCGGCCGAACTGCATGTGCTGCGCTCGGACCGGATGGCGGTGGTGCCGGGGCCGGATGGCTGGCCCATCGCCTATGAATATGCGGTGGGCGGGCGCAAGGTGCGCTTCGACATGGCGGGCAGTCCCGATCCGATCTGCCACATCCGCAGCTTCCATCCGCTGGACGACCATTACGGGCTGTCGCCGATGCAGGCGGCGGCGGTGGCGGTGGATGTGCACAACAGCGCATCCGGCTGGTCGAAGGCGCTGCTGGACAATGCGGCGCGGCCGAGTGGCGCCATCGTCTACAAGGGCGCGGACGGGCAGGGCAGCCTGTCGCCGGACCAGTACGACCGGCTGGTCAGCGAGATGGAGATGCATCACCAGGGGGCGCGCAATGCCGGGCGGCCGATGCTGCTGGAAGGGGGGCTCGACTGGAAGCCGATGGGGTTCTCGCCCGCCGACATGGAGTTTCACGAGACCAAGCTGGCGGCGGCGCGCGAGATCGCCCAGGCCTTCGGCGTGCCGCCGATGCTGATCGGCATTCCCGGCGAGGCGACCTATGCCAATTACGCCGAGGCGCACCGGGCCTTCTATCGGCTGACGGTGCTGCCGCTGGTCGCGCGCGTGGCCAGTGCCGTGGCCTGGTGGCTGTCCGAGCATCTGGGGGCCGAGATCGGCCTGCGCGCCGACCCGGACCAGGTCCCGGCGCTGGCCGAGGAGCGCGACAGCCATTGGCGGCGCATCGGCGACGCCGCCTTCCTGACCGAGGCCGAGAAGCGCGCCGCGCTGGGCCTGCCGCCGCTGGCGGAGGGCTGAGGATGGAGGGCTCGCGTTTCGTTAAGGAGCCCTTCGACTGGCACGACCAGCGTTTCGACACGCAGGAGCGGATCATGGCGCTGCAATTCGGCCAGGTCGAGCGACGGCTGGAGCGGATCGAGGCGCTGATCGAGGGGCTGGAGCGACGGCTGTGGATGACGGTCTATGGCGTCGTCGCGGTGATCCTGACCCAGGCGGTGCAGTCGATCCTGGAATATGCGCCGAAAGGAGTCTGACATGGATTCAAAGGATTACGGGCTAGAATTGAAATATGCGGAAGGCGGCTCTCTGGTCGCCGAGGGCACGCGGATCGAGGGCTATGCCAGCCTGTTCGGCCTGGCCGACCAGGGCGGCGACGTGGTGGTCCGGGGCGCCTATGCGGCGAGCCTGAAGCGGCTGGCGGCGCGGGGCGACAAGGTGCGGATGCTGTGGCAGCACGACCCGGCCCGGCCCATCGGCGTCTGGGAGGAGATCTGCGAGGACGAGAAGGGGCTGTGGGTCAAGGGCCGGCTTCTGCCCGAGATCGCCCAGGCCCGCGAGGCGGCGGCGCTGATCGCGGCCGGGGCCATCGACGGGCTGTCGATCGGCTATCGCACCGTGTCCGCCGAGCGCGACGGCAAGGGTCGGCGCCTGCTGTCCGAGGTCGAGCTGTGGGAGGTGTCGCTGGTCACCTTCCCGATGCTGGCCGAGGCCAAGGTCGGGCGCAAGTCCGACGGTGCATGGGAATTGGCGGCAGCCTTCCGGGCTGCGACGCGGGCGCTGCGCGCCGAGTGAGTTTCACCAGATGGAGGGGACCATGACCGAGGTGAAAGCCGCGGCCGGGGCGGACATGCCCGGCGAGCTGGGGGCCGAGATGCTGGGGTTCGTCAATGAACTCAAGGCATTCCGCGCCGATATTCAGAAACGACTGGAAGCACAGGAAGAACGCATGACCATGCTGGACCGCAAGACGATTTCCCGCGCCCGCGCCCCTCTGTCGGTCGAGGCCGATCAGGGCGCGCCGCATCAGAAGGCCTTCGACGCCTATATCCGCCACGGCGACGACAGCGCGCTGCGCGGGTTGCCGCTGGAGGGCAAGGCGATGACCACCACCAGCGACGGCGGCTTCCTGGCGGCGCCGACCGTGGCCCTGCAGGTGCAGGAGGCGCTGAACGTCACCGCCTCGCTGCGCCGGGTCGCCAATGTGGTGACGGTGGAATCGGCGACCTACGAGGTTCTGGTCGACATGGGCGACATCGCCCATGGCTGGGCCAGCGAGGCCACCGCGCAGGCCGAGACCGGCAGCTCGACCGTGCAGCGGGTGGTGATCCCGGTGCACGAGCTTTCGGCCATGCCCAAGGCCAGCCAGCGGCTGCTGGACGACAGCGCCTTCGACGTCGAGACCTGGCTGGCCGGCCGCATCGCCGAGAAATTCGCCCGCGCCGAGGCCACCGCCTTCGTCAACGGCGACGGCGTGAACAAGCCCAGGGGCTTTCTGACCCATGCCACGGCGCCGAACGGCACGGCGACCAACGCGCAGATCGGCATCATCGCCTCGGGCGGGGACGGGGATTTCGCGGCGACCAACCCCGCCAATGCGCTGATCGACCTGGTCTATGCGCTGGGGGCGCAATACCGGGCCAATGCGAGCTTCCTGATGAATTCGAAGACCGCCGCGGCGGTGCGCAAGATGCGCGACGCGGACGGCCGTTTCCTGTGGGCGGACAGCCTGGCCATGGGGCAGCCGGCGCAGCTGCTGGGCTATCCGGTGCTGGTCTGCGAGGACATGCCGGACATCGCCCGCGGCTCGTTCTCGATCGCCTTCGGTGACTTCCGCTCGGCCTATACCATCGTCGAGCGGCCGGAGCTGCGAGTGCTGCGCGATCCCTTCTCGACCAAGCCGCATGTGCTGTTCTATGCCGCCAAGCGCGTCGGCGGCGGCGTCACCGATGCCCGTGCCGTCAAGCTGATGGTCTTCGGCTGATCCAGGGCCGAAGCGGGGGCCGCGCGGGCAATGTCCGCCTTACCGGCAAGCCTCTGTCCGCGCGCGCGAGGGCGGACATGCGCGGCCCCCTTTTCGTCCAGAGGATGCGGCACCCCTGCGAGTGGGAGAGACGAAGATGATGCTTGTGGAAGTGACGGCGCCCGCGACCGAGGCGCTGCCGGTCGCCGGGCTGCGCGACCATCTGCGGCTGGGAACGGGCTTCGGCATGGCCGAAGACGCGGCCGAGACCGCGGCGCTGGCGGGGTTCCTGCGCGCGGCCATCGCCGCCATCGAGGCGCGCACCGGCAAGGTGCTGCTGGCCCGGCAGTTCCGGCTGCGGCTGGAGGCATGGCGCGATCTCTCGGGCCAGCCGCTGCCGCTGGCCCCGGTCGAGGCGGTCGAGCGGGTCGAGATCACCGATGCGGCCGGCACGGCGACGGTCGTCGATCCGGCCAGCTACCGGCTGGTGCCGGACCTGCAGCGGCCGGTGCTGAAGCCTGCGGGGGCCTGCCTGCCCCCGGTCCCCGGGGGCGGCTTCGTCGCCGTCACCTTCCGGGCCGGGTTCGGGGCGGACTGGGCGCAGGTGCCCGCCGATCTGGCGCAGGCGGTGCTGCTGCTGGCCGCGCGCTATCACGAGGACCGCAGTTTCGCGGACCCGCAGGGCGCCATGCCTTTCGGGGTCGGCGCGCTGATCGAGCGCTGGCGCTCGGTCCGGGTGCTGGGGGGGCGCGGCCGGACGCGCGGGCGGGCATGAGCGCGTCGCGGCTGACGGTGCCGCTGGTGCTGGAGAGCCCGCTGCGCGAGCCAGACGGGATGGGTGGCTTCACCCTGTCCTGGCAGGAGGTCGGGCGGATCTGGGCCGAGATGCGCTCGGGTGCGGGGGCCGAGCGCATCGCCGAGGTGGGGGCGCAAAGCGTCGTCACCTGGCGCATCGCCGTCCGGGCGGCGCCTGCGGGCGATCCGCGCCGCCCGCGCCCCGAGCAGCGGCTGCGGCTGGGCGAGGGTGCGGATGCCCGGCGCTTCCGCATCGAGGCGGTGGCCGAGAGCGACCCGCATGGGCGCTGGCTGGTCTGCGTGGCCAAGGAGGAGGCGCTGGCATGAGCTATCTGGGAACGGCCGCGCTGCAGGCCGAGGTCTATCGCGTGCTGCGCGAGAACGCGGCGCTGCAAGATCTGGTGGGCGACGCGATCTATGACGCCATGCCGGTGGCGGCGCCGGCGGGCCCCTATGTCTCGCTGGGTCCCGAGGCGGTGCGCGACGCGGGCGACATGACGCCGGCGGGGGCGGTGCATGATTTTGTCGTCTCGGTGTTGTCGGGGGCCGAGGCGGCGGGCGGCTTCGGTGCCGTCAAGGCGGCGGCGGTCGCGGTCAGCGAGGCGCTGGAGACGGCCGAGATGGCGCTGGATCGCGGGCATCTGGCGGGACTGTGGTTCCTGCGCGCAAGGGCGCGGCGGGCGGAAAACGGCGCGGGGCGGCGGGTCGACCTGACCTTTCGCGCGCGCATCGACCTGGGTTGAGGAGAGACGGTGATGGCGGTGCAGAACGGACGCGACCTGCTGATCAAGATGGACATGACCGGCGACGGCCATTTCGAGACCGTGGCGGGGCTGCGGGCGACCCGGCTGGGCTTCAATGCCGAGACGGTGGACGTGACGAGCCTGGAGAGCGAAGGCCGCTGGCGCGAGCTGCTGGCGGGCGCCGGGGTGCGCTCGGCCAGCATTTCGGGCTCCGGGGTGTTCCGGGACGGGACCACGGACGAACGCGCGCGGCAGGTGTTCTTCGACGGCGAGGTGCCGCGCTTCCAGGTGGTGATCCCGGATTTCGGCGTGGTCGAGGGGCCATTCCAGATCACGTCGCTGGAATATGCGGGCAGTTACAATGGCGAGGCAACCTATGAGATTTCCATGGCAAGCGCGGGCGCGATCAGCTTCGTCGCCTTCTGAGATGGTCAACCCGCTGGCGGGCGAGGTCGAGATTTTTCTCGATGGCCGGCGCCATGTCGCCCGGCTGACCCTGGGCGCGCTGGCCGGGCTGGAGGCCGAGTTGGGCGCCGAGAGCATGATCGCGCTGGCCGAACGCTTCGAGGGCGGGCGGTTCTCCAGCCGCGACGTGATGGCGGTGCTGGTCGCGGGGCTGCGGGCCGGCGGCTGGCCGGGCGGCATGGACGAGCTGGCCGCGGCCGAGCTGCGCGGCGGGCCGGTGGCGGCCGCCCATGCG
>NZ_JAEHFP010000131.1 GCF_016446475.1 Paracoccus binzhouensis
ACCGCTGCCTGCGCGCCGCCGAGGGCGCGGCGCTGCCCGCGCATGGGCTTGCCATGGGATTCGCCCGCATGGCGCGGGCGCGCAGCACGCTGATCCTCGATGCCGCGCCGCCGCCCGGCGGGCCGGCGGCGGTGCGCGCCCATGCCTCGACCCTGGCCTTCGAGCTGACCGTGGCGCGCCAGCCGCTGATCGTGAATTGCGGCCCCGGCGACGGCTTCGGCCCGCTCTGGGCCAGGGCCAGCCGCGCCACGCCCTGCCATTCGGCGCTGTGCCTGGCCGGCCTCTCGTCCTCGCGGCTGAACCCGAACCGGCAGGAGGGCGAGCCCGACATCCTGACCGAGCGCCCCGATCTGGTCTGGGCCGGCGATTGCGATGCGCTCGGCAACCTGACCGCCCCGGATTGCGGCCCGGTGCATTCCCCGGAACCGGCGCATCTGCTGGCCGGCCATGACGGCTGGCTGGCCAGCCACGGGCTGACGCATCTGCGCGAGCTCTGGCTCGATCCCGACGGCATGGGCCTGCGCGGCGAGGATTCGCTGGCGGCGCTGGATGCCAGCGCCCAGGCGCGGCTGGACCAGGTCCGCCCGGACGAGGGGCTGGCCTTCGACATCCGCTTCCACCTGCACCCCGAGGTCCAGGCCCGCCAGCAGGGGCAGGAGATCCATCTGACCCTGCCGACCGGCGAGGTCTGGCTCTTTTCGCATGACGGCGTGGGCCAGCTGCGGCTGGAGGCGTCCTGCGTGCTGGACCGCGCGCTGGCCGAGCCGCGCCCCTCGCGCCAGATGGTGATTTCCGCGCATCTGCAGGGCCGGGCCATCCAGATCGGCTGGACCTTGGCGCGTTCCGGGGGTAGGTGACGGGCCAAATCCGCCATCCACCGCACGGGACCCCGACCGATGACCGACCGCATTCCGCTGAAGCGCGCGCTGATTTCCGTTTCCGACAAGACCGGGCTGATCGACTTCGCGCGGGCGCTTTCGGCGCGGGGCGTCGAGATCCTGTCCACGGGCGGCACCGCCAAGGCGCTGCGCGAGGCCGGGCTGACGGTGGTGGACGTGGCCGACGTGACCGGCTTTCCCGAAATGATGGACGGCCGGGTCAAGACGCTGCATCCGGTGGTCCACGGCGGCCTGCTGGCGCTGCGCGACAACGAAGAGCACATGGCCGCCGCGAAATCGCACCGGATCGGCATGATCGACCTGCTGGTCGTCAACCTCTACCCGTTCGAGGCGACGGTGGCCAAGGGCGCCGCCTATGACGATTGCATCGAGAACATCGACATCGGCGGCCCGGCGATGATCCGCGCCGCCTCCAAGAACCACGCCTTCGTGACGGTGGTGGTGGACGTGCAGGATTACGCCGCCGTGCTGGCCGAGCTCGACGCCAACGACGACACCACGACCTATGCCTTCCGCCAGCGGCAGGCGCAGATCGCCTATGCCCGCACCGCCGCTTATGACGCCGCGGTCTCGACCTGGATGGCGCAGGCCATCGGCGAGGAAACGCCGCGCCGCCGCAGCTTCTCGGGTACCTTGGCGCAAAGCCTGCGCTATGGCGAGAACCCGCACCAGTCCGCCGCCTTCTACACGGACGGTTCGGACCGGCCGGGCGTCGCCGCGGCGCGGCAATGGCAGGGCAAGGAACTCAGCTACAACAACATCAACGACACCGACGCCGCCTTCGAGCTGGTGGCCGAGTTCGACCCGGCCGAAGGGCCGGCGGTGGCGATCATCAAGCACGCCAACCCCTGCGGCGTGGCCCGGGGCGAGACGGCGGTGGACGCCTATCGGCGCGCCTTCGACTGCGATCGCACTTCGGCCTTCGGCGGCATCATCGCGCTGAACACCGCGCTCGACGCCGAGACCGCGCAGGCGATCACCGAGATCTTCACCGAGGTGGTCATCGCCCCCGAGGCCACCGACGAGGCGAAGCAGATCTTCGCCGCCAAGAAGAACCTGCGCCTGCTGACCACCGGCGGGCTGCCCGATCCTAGGGCGCCGGGCCTGGCCTTCCGCCAGGTCGCCGGCGGCTTCCTGGTGCAGGGCCGCGACAATGGCGTGATCCTGCCCGCCGACCTGAAGGTGGTGACGAAACGCCAGCCGACCGATCAGGAGCTGGCCGACCTGCTTTTCGCCTGGACTGTGGCCAAGCACGTGAAGTCGAACGCCATCGTCTATGCGCGCGAGCTGGCGACGGTCGGCATCGGCGCCGGCCAGATGAGCCGGGTCGATTCGACCCGCATCGGCAAGCGCAAGTCCGAGGACATGGCCGAGGCGCTGGGCCTGGCCCAGGCGCTGACCATCGGCTCGGCCGTGGCCTCCGACGCCTTCTTCCCCTTCGCGGACGGCATCGAGGCCCTGGCGGCGGCGGGCGCGCGGGCGGTGATCCAGCCCGGCGGCTCGATGCGCGACGACGAGGTGATCGCGGCCGCCGACCGGCTGGGGCTGGCGATGGTCTTTACCGGCCAGCGGCATTTCCGGCACTGATGGCCGAGACCGCGACCCCCAAGCCGCGGAAAAGCCCGGCGGCCCCCAGGCGGCGTGCGAAGAAGCCGCCGCCGCGGGTCTGGCGACCGGTCCTGCTGACGGCGGGGCTGATCTTCCTGCTGGATCAGGCGCTGAAATACCTGGTCGTGCATGTCCTGCAGCTGGACCGGGTGCGCGAGATCGACCTGCTGGACCCTTGGCTGAACCTGCGCATGGCCTGGAACCAGGGCATGAATTTCGGCCTGTTCGCCAGCGACGTGGAGGTGATGCGCTGGGTGCTGATCGCCATCGCCATCGCGGTCTGCCTGTGGGTCGGGATCTGGATCGGCCGCTCGAAGCCCACGCGCTTTGCGCAGATCTCGGCCGGGCTGCTGATCGGCGGCGCGCTGGGCAATGTCGTGGACCGGCTGCTTTATGGCGCGGTGGCGGATTTCCTGAACATGTCGCTGCCCGGCTGGCGCAACCCCTACAGCTTCAACGTCGCCGACATCGCCATTTTCCTGGGGGCGCTGGGGCTGGTGCTGCTGCCGCCGGAACGCAAGCCCGAGCCGAAGAAGCGCCGGGCCCCGGCCAGGCCGCGGACGCCGAAACCGCGCCCGGCGGCCGAAGAACCGCCTGCCGCCGGCGACGAGGCGCAGGCCGAGCTGGCCCTGGACGACAAGACCCGTGACGGCGCCGGGAATTCACGCTAGAACGGCGCCAGAAGAACGTGAGGGACGGAAGAGATGCGGGCGATCGCGCTGATGATGACCATGCTGGGCCTGGCCGCCTGCAGCACCGATCCGCATCTGATGAATCTCGATTCCGGCCGGTCCAGTCCCGACGAATTCGCGATCCTGCCGACCAAGCCCCTGCAGATGCCGGCGGACCTGAACGTGCTGCCCGCGCCCACGCCGGGCGGCAGCAACATCACCGATCCGACGCCGCAGGCCGATGCGGTGGCGGTGCTGGGCGGCAATCCCGGCCAGCTTTCCGCGCAGGGTGTCGGCGCGGCGGATGGCGCGCTGATCGCCTATGCCTCGCGGTTGGGCCGCGATCCGGCGATCCGCCAGACCACCGCGCAGGAAGATGTCGAATGGCGCAGCCGCCACTCGCGCCGGCTGCTCGAGGTGCTGGCGCGGACCAATGTCTATTACCGCGCCTATGATGCGATGACCCTGGACAGCTGGGCCGAGCTTGAGCGCTGGCGCCCGACCGGCGTGCAGCTGCCCGCCGCCCCGCCCCGCAACCGCGGCGAGGCGGCGACGGTGCGGCCGGCTGACCAGGCGCCGATCATGCACGGCGACTGAGCGCGGCCGCCGGTCCCCGATCACGCTTAGATGACGGGCGGCGGTCTTGCGCGGCCGGGCGGCGCAAGGCAGGGTCTTGGCGCGACCCGGAACCGGAGCCTGCCCATGACCATCCTTTCTCGTCTGGCGCCGCTGGCGCTGGCATTGGCCGTGACCCCCGCGCTGGCCGAAATGCCCAAGGGGATCAGCCATTTCACCCTGGAAAACGGCCTCGAGGCCGTGGTGATCGAGGATCACCGCGCCCCGGTGGTCGTGCAGATGCTGTGGTATCGCATCGGCTCGGCCGACGAGCAGCCCGGCAAGTCCGGCATCGCGCATTACCTGGAACACCTGATGTTCAAGGGCACCGACAAGCTGGGGCCGGGCGAGCTCAGCAAGACCGTGACCGCCAATGGCGGCATGGACAACGCCTTTACCAGCTACGACTACACCACCTATTTCCAGCGCATCGCCAGCGACCGGCTGCCGCTGATCATGGAGATGGAGGCCGACCGCATGGCCAATCTGAAGATCGGCGAGGATGACTGGCAGGCCGAGCGCCAGGTGGTGCTGGAGGAACGCTCGCAGCGCACCGACAGCGACCCCGGCGCGCAATTCGCCGAGGAACGCAGCGCGGTGCAGTTCTACAACCACCCTTACGGCCGCCCGGTGATCGGCTGGCGGCAGGAGATGGAGGGCCTGACGCGCGAGGACGCCATCGCCTGGTATGATGCGCATTACGCCCCGAACGCCGCGGTGCTGGTCATCGCCGGCGACGTGACGGCCGAAGACGTGCGCGAACTGGCCGAGACATATTACGGCCCGGTGCCGGCCAAGCCCGACGCCGCCCGCAAGCCGCGCCCGCAGGAACCGATCCAGCGCTCGCCCCGGCGGATGGAGCGGGTGGACCCGCGCGTCGCCCAGCCGGTGATGATCCGCAGCGTGATCGCGCCCGAACGCAACCGGGGCGAGCAGCAGACCGCCGCGGCGCTGACGGTGCTGGCGGAACTGCTGGCGGGCTCCAGCCAGACCTCGGTCCTGGCCCGCGATCTGGTGCTGACCGGCAAGGCGCTTTACGTCGACGCCTCCTATGACGGGTTCTCGGTCGATCCGACCACCTTCGGCCTCTCGATGGTGCCGGCGCCCGGTGTCAGCAACGAGGATGCCGAGGCGGCGCTGGACGCGGCGCTGGCGAAGTTCCTGGCCGACGGGCCCGACCCGGCGCAGCTGGAGCGGGTCAAGACCCGGATCCGCGCTGCCCGCGTCTATTCCCAGGATTCGGCGCATGGCCGGGCCTATGACTATGGCCAGGGCCTGGCCACCGGCCTGACCATCGAGGACGTGAACGACTGGCCCGACATCCTGGCCGCCGTCACGCCCGAGGACATCCGCGCCGCTGCCAAGCTGGTGCTGGAAAACCCGGCCCCCGTCACCGGCTGGCTGCTGCCACCGCCGGATGCGCCGGCCGAGGCCAAGGCCGACACGGCCGCTGCCGCCCCGCAACCCGTCCCTGCCGATGCCGCAAAACCGGGGGAAGTCGAATGATCCGCGCCCTTGCCACCCTTGTCTTCGTCGCCTTGGCCTCGTTGCCTGCCCGCGCCATCGAGATCCAGCAGATCACCTCGCCCGGCGGCATCAAGGCCTGGCTGGTCGAGGATCACTCGATCCCTTTCACCGCGCTGTCGCTGATGTTCAAGGGCGGCGCCAGCCTCGACGCGCCCGGCAAGCGCGGCGAGATGAGCCTGATGACCGCGCTGCTGGAAGAGGGCTCGGGCGACATGGACTCGGTGCAATATGCCGAGGCGGTCGAGGGGCTGGGGGCGCAGAACCGCTTCGATGTCGGCGACGACGCGCTGACCGTGAACGCCCGCATGCTGACCGAGAATCGCGACCAGGCGGCCGAGCTGCTGCGCCAGGCGCTGGTCGAGCCGCGCTTCGATCCCGATGCCGTCGAGCGGGTGCGGGCGCAGCTGCAGGCGGTGATCCGCTCCGAGGCGACCGACCCGAACGCCATCGCCAGCAAGGAACTGGCGCGGCAGGCCTGGGGCGAGCATCCCTATGCGACCTCGATCAACGGCACGCGCGACTCGGTGGCGGCGCTGACCCGCGAGGACCTGGTCGCCGCCAAGGACCGGGTGCTGGCCCGCGACCGCGTGGTGGTGGCGGCGGCCGGCGACATCACGCCCGAGGATCTGGGCCAGCTGATCGACACCATCCTGGGCGACCTGCCCGAGCAGGGCTCGGCGCCGCTGCCCGGCAAGGCCCGGCTGCAGCTGACCGGCGGGGTGACGGTGATCGACTGGGACAGCCCGCAGACGGTGGTCAGCTTTGCCCAGCCCGGCCTGCCGATGTCCGACCCGGACTATTTCGCTGCCTTCGTCGCCGACCACATCCTCGGCGGCGGCGGCTTCTCCTCGCGGCTGATGGACGAGATCCGCGAGAAGCGCGGCCTGACCTATGGCGTCGGCACCGGCCTGTCGAACGGGCTTTACGGCGAGACCTGGCAGGGCGGCATGGCCAGCGCCAATGACAAGGTGGCCGAGGCCGTGGGCCTGATCCGCAGCGAATGGGACCGTTTCGCCCAGGGCGGCGTGACGGAAAAGGAACTGGCCGACGCCAAGACCTACCTGACCGGGGAATATCCGCTGCGCTTCGACGGCAACGGCAAGATCGCCGGCATCCTAGCCGGCATGCAGCTGATCGGCCTGCCGGCGGATTATGTCAACACCCGCAACGGCAAGATCGAGGCGGTGACGGCCGCGGACGTGCAGCGCCTCGCGCAGCGCCTGCTGCATGCCGACCAGATCCGCTTTGTGCTGGTCGGCCGGCCCGAGGGCATCGACGCCACCAACTGACGAATCCTTTCCCGCTGCGCCGGGAAATGCTAGATCTGGGGGCATGAACACTCATGCCCCCAAGATGCGCCCGATCATCCGGCAACTGGACGAGGCCGCCGCCAACCGCATCGCCGCCGGCGAGGTGGTCGAGCGTCCGGCCTCGGCGGTCAAGGAACTGGTCGAGAACGCGTTGGACGCCGGCGCCACCCGGGTGGAGGTCGCCATCGCCAAGGGCGGCAAGGCGCTGATCCGGGTCAGCGACGACGGCTGCGGCATGACCGCCGAGGACCTGCCGCTGGCCCTGGCCCGGCACGCCACCAGCAAGATCGACGGCAGCGACCTTCTGGACATCCGCAGCTTCGGCTTTCGCGGCGAGGCGCTGCCCAGCCTGGGCGCCGTCGGCCGGCTTGTGATCACAAGCCGCGCCGCCGGTTTCGACGGGGCGCAGATCGCGGTCTCGGGCGGCCGCATCGGCCCGGTCAGGCCGGCCGCCGGCAATCGCGGCACCGTGGTCGAGCTGCGCGACCTGTTCTTCGCCACCCCGGCGCGGCTGAAATTTCTGCGCAGCGATCGGGCCGAGACCCAGGCCGTGGCCGAGGTGATCCGCCGCCTGGCCATGGCCGAGCCCTATGTCGGCTTCACCCTTACCGACGAGGACGAGGGCAAGCTGCTGTTCCGCGCCGATGCCGAGCAGGGCGAGCTGTTCGGCGCCCTGCAGACCCGGCTGGCGCGCGTCATGGGCCGCGACTTCATCGACAACGCCCTGCCCATCGACGCGACGCGCGACGGCATCACCCTGACCGGCTTTGCCGCGCTGCCGACCTATTCGCGCGGCGCCGCGGTGGCGCAGCATCTCTACGTCAACGGCCGCCCGGTGCGCGACAAGCTGCTGACCGGGGCGCTGCGGGCGGGCTATATGGACGTGCTGCCTTCGGGCCGGCATCCGGCGGCGGTGCTGTTCCTGACCTGCGAGCCGCATCAGGTTGACGTGAACGTGCATCCCGCCAAGGCCGAGGTGCGGTTCCGCGAGCCCGACATCGCCCGCGGGCTGGTGGTCAGCGCCCTGCGTCACGCACTGGCCGGGGCCGGGCATCGCAGTTCCACCACCGTGGCCACAGCGGCGCTGGCGGCGGCGCGGCCGGAACCGGCGCCGCGCGCCTATCAGGCGAGCTATGCCCCGGCGCGTCCTTCGGCGGCGGCGATCGCGGCGAGCCTTGCCTTCCAGGCGCCGGGCTTTGCCGAAACCCCGACCGCCCGCGTCGAGCCCGAGCTGGAAGCTCCAGCCGAGGATGCGCCGCTGGGCGCCGCCCGCGCGCAGCTGCACGAGAACTGGATCATCGCCCAGACCGCCGACGGCATCGTCATCGTCGACCAGCATGCCGCGCATGAGCGGCTGGTCTACGAGCGGCTGAAGGCGCAGCTTGACGCGAACGGCATCGCCACCCAGGCGCTGCTGATCCCCGAGATCGTCGAGCTATCCGAAGCCGAGGCCCATCGTATCCTCGCTATTGCCGATGAACTGGCGGCGCTGGGGCTGGTGATCGAGCCCTTCGGCGGCGGCGCGGTGGCGGTGCGCGAGGTGCCGGCGCTGATCCAGCGCCTGAACGCCGCGGCGCTGATCCGCGACATCCTGGACGACCTGGCCGATCAGGGCGCATCGGACCGGCTGCGGGCACGGGTCGATGCGGTGCTGTCCTCGATGGCCTGCCACGGCTCGGTGCGCTCGGGCCGGCGCATGTCGGCCGAGGAGATGAACGCGCTCTTGCGCGAGATGGAGCGGGTGCCGAAATCCGGGCAATGCAACCACGGCCGCCCGACCTGGATCGAGCTGAAGCTGGCGGATATCGAGCGGCTGTTCGGGCGATGATCGTCTCGCACCGGCACCGCTATGTCTTCGTGCATATTCCCAAGACCGGCGGCACCTCGCTGACGCTGGCGCTGGAATCGCGGGTCGGCCGCGACGACATCATCCTGTCCGACACGCCCAAGGGCCGCAACCGCCGCCGCCGGGTCAAGGGCGCGACGGCGCGCGGCCGGCTGTGGAAGCATTCGACGCTGGCCGATATCGAGGGGCTGGTCGCGCCGGAACTGCTGGCGGGCTACCTGCCCTTCACCCTGGTGCGCAATCCCTGGGCGCGGGCGGTCAGCTATCACAGCTGGCTGCGGGGCCAGAGCTTCGATCATGCCTCGGTCCGGCTGGCCAAGACCCTCGGCTTTGCCGATTTCCTGCGCGCGCCGCTGACGCAGAGGCAGCTTGCGGTGCCGGCGCGGCATTACCTGACCGGCTCGGCGGGCGAGCGGCCGGGGCTTTACCTGCGGCTGGAGCATCTCGACGACGACCTGCCGGCGCTGGAGCGGCATCTGGGCTTTTCCCTGCGCCCGCTGCCGCATGAGAACCGTTCGGTCCGTGGCGACTGGCGTGCGGCCTATGACGGGGACAGCGCTGCGCTGGTCGCACGCCTGGCGGCCGAGGACATCGCCCGCTTCGGCTATCGCTTCGATCCGGATTGACCCCGGCGCTGCGCGGGGCGACAAATGGGCATATGCCGGAGGTGCCGCCATGCTGGAAATCAGTCCCGAAAAGATCGCCCATGTCATCATCCGCGCCCGCGAATACGACAGCGGCGTGAACGCCTGGGCGCATAGCGGGCACCGCAAGGGCCACGGCACCCAGACCGAGCTGGCCGAGTTCATCGCCAGCCTGAACGAGGACGAGCAGGCCAGCCTGGTCGCGGTGATGTGGATCGGCCGCGACACTTTCGGCCCCGAGGACCTGGAGGAGGCGATCGAGACCGCCAAGACCGAGCGCCGCAGCCCGACCGAGGATTACCTGATGGGCGAGCCGCAGCTGGCCGATTACCTGGAAGCCGGGATGGAGGCCCTGGGCATTTCCCCCGAGGAGGTCGAGGACGACCTGCACCGCCCGGTCTGAACGGGGTCTGAACGCGCGTCTAGGGCTGCGCGCCGCGTCGGGTCAGCCGGATCAGCGCGCCGGGATCGCCGTCGATCAGCACCAGCAGCGCGCCGTCCGGGGCGATCTCGACGTCGCGCACCCGGCCGATGCCCTGCACCAGCCGCTGCTCCCCGGCGACGCGGTCGCCCTGGATCTTCAGCCGCACCACGGCCTCGGCGCGCAGGCCGCCGATCAGCGCATCGCCGCGCCATTCCGGGAACATGTCGCCCTGGTAGAACACCATGCCGCTGGGGGCGATCACCGGATCCCAGTAATAGACCGGCTGCTCCATCCCCTGCCGCGCGGTCAGGCCGCCGTCGATGGGATTGCCGTCGTAATTCTCGCCATAGCTGATGACCGGCCAGCCGTAATTGCGCCCCGCCTGCGGCCGGTTCAGTTCGTCCCCGCCCTGCGGGCCGTGCTCGACCGTCCAGAGCCGGCCCTGCGGGTCCAGCGCCGCAGCCTGGATGTTGCGATGGCCATAGGACCAGATCTCGGGCTGTCCCTGCCCGCCGGCGAAGGGATTGCCCGGCGCCGCCTTGCCGGTGGTGGGGTCGATGCGCAGCACCTTGCCCAGATGGTTGCCCAGGTCCTGCGCCACTGGCATGTCCGGCGGCAGACCGCGCTCGCCCGTGGTGACATAGAGATAGCCGTCGCGGCCAAAGACCAGGCGCGAGCCGAAATGCTGCGGCGAATCGACGCCCGGCTGCTGGCGGAAGATGACCCGCACCTCCTCGAGCGCGGTGCCGTCCGGCGACAGCCGGCCGGTGCCAACCGCCGTTCCGTTCTCGCCATTGCCGCGCGGCTCCGAGAAGCTGAACCAGACCTGCCGGCTGCGGGCGAAATCCGCCGCGACGGCTACGTCCAGCAGGCCGCCCTGGCCGCGGGCATCGACCTTGGGCAGGCCCCTCAGCGGCGCCGAAAGCCTGCCGTCGCGATAGATCCGCATGGCACCCGGCTTTTCGGTCAGCAGCAGGCTGCCATCGGGCAGAAGCGCCATGCCCCAGGGATCGCGCAGCCCCTCGACCAGCGGCGTGCGGGCCAGGCGCAGCGCCTGCGGCAGCACCGGCGCGCGGGTCTGGTTCTGGAAAGCCGGCGTCTGATCCGGCGCGTTCGGCGGATAGTCGTTGAAATCGGCCAGGGCCGGTGCCGCGGCCAGGGGAAGGGCGGCGGCCAGCAACCAGGCAGGGACGCGGATGGGGGTCATGGCTTCTCCGTCGCGTTCGGGCGTCGCCAGCGGCGTCGCGATGGGTTAACGCAGATCAACACGCGCGCGGCGGGGTTGTTCCGCCGCGACAAGGCTTCAAGCCAGCGCCGCCAGTTGCCTGTCAAACAGGCTATGCGCCCGGCCCCAGGGCCCTGCCTCGATCCGGTCGAGCCCTTCCAGCACCGGCAGCAGCTGCCCGGCATAATCCACCGCGCTTTCGCGCGGCAGCAGCGAGGGCAGGTTGTCGATCGCCATCACGTCCAGCGGCGGCTGCTCGGCGACCCGGATGACGGGATGCGCCCAGTCGGTGACCCGGTCATAGACCCGGACCGGGTTGAAGGCGCTGGTCGGGTCGCAGGCGACATCGCCGATCACCGTCAGCAGGCGGGCAGGAACGACCGCTTCCGGCGGGACCAGCACCGGGCTGTCCGGGCCGGCGAGGATGCAGTTGACGAACAGCTCATGCGCCAGGATCTCGGGGAAGGGGCCGCCGCCGGCGGTCTCGGCCATGTCCCAGCGGGTGACCGGCGCACCCATGGCCGCCAGCAGGTCCGAGGCGCCGCTGCCGACCCGGCCGAGCGCGCCGACGACGATGGCGCGCGGCCGCGGCGCGCCGGTGGCGTCCAGCTCGGCCCGCAGTTCCTCGAGCAGCAGTTCGCGGTT
>NZ_JAEHFP010000132.1 GCF_016446475.1 Paracoccus binzhouensis
CGGCGCAATTCGGCATCGCCGGCGGCCTGGCCCGATCCGGCGCGGCCAGACAGGCCCTGCGCCCGTGCGTCCAGCGCCGCCGTGGCGGCCTCCGGGTCGGTGGCGGCATCCGCGGCATGGCCGGGCAGGGCCGGCGGCGCCAGCAGCCGATCGGTTGGCATCAGCGCGGGATAGTCGCTGGTGTCGTCGCCGCATGCGGTCAGCGCCGCCAGCGCCAGCGCGCTGCAAATCCTGGCCAGCCTCATGCCGTCCCCCTGAACGTTCACCGCCGGACCATAGGGCGGGGCGTGCCCCGGGGGCAAGATGCGCTCTTTCCTTGCGCGGCGGCGCCTCCTAGAAGGCGGCATGGCAAGAACCCAGGGCTCAAGGGCAGAGATCACCGGACCGCTGATCCGCGACACGGCGCGCAAGCTGTTCGCGCGCCACGGCTATGCGGCGGTCTCGATGCGGCAGATCGCGGCTGAGGTGGGCGTGCAGGTCGGCGCGCTTTACGCCTATACGCCCGACAAGCAGGCGCTGCTGGCCGACCTGTTGCGGGGACATATGGAGGAGCTGCTGGCCGCCTGGCGCGACGATCCGGCGCGCCCTGCGCTGGAGCGGCTGGAGGCCTTCCTGCGCTTTCACATCCAGACCAGCCTGGAGCGTCCCGAGGCGGTGTTCCTGTCCTATATGGAGTTGCGCAACCTGACGCCGGAAAACCGCGCCGAGATCGCCGCCCTGCGCCGCCGCTACGAGGATGCGCTGGAGGCGATCCTGATCGCCGGCGAGGCCGAGGGCGCGATGGCGGTGCCCGACACGCGGCTGGCCACCATGGCGCTGATCGCCATGCTGACCGGCGTCACCAACTGGTATCGCGAGGGCGGGCGGCTGGACCAGGAGCGGGTGGCCGCGGTCTATTGGGACCTGGTGCGTGGCGCCGTCGGTGCGAATCCCCTTTTCAACCGGCGGTCCTGATCCGATATAAGACGGCATGAGCCTGCCGCCCCAATTCCTCGACGAAATCCGCGCCCGCGTGCCTTTGTCGCGCGTGATCGGGCGCAAGGTGGTCTGGGATCTGCGCCGCTCGAATCAGGCCAAGGGCGACTGGTGGGCGCCCTGTCCCTTCCACGGCGAGAAGACCGCCTCGTTCCATGTCGATGACCAGAAGGGTTTCTATTACTGCTTCGGCTGCCACGCCAAGGGCGACGCGCTGACCTTCCTGCGCGAGGCCGAGGGCATGGGCTTTCTCGAGGCGGTCGAGCTTCTGGCATCCGAGGCCGGCTTGCAGATGCCCGAGCGCGATCCGCGCCAGGTGCAGCGCGCCGACCGCCGCACCGAACTGGTCGAGGTGATGGAACAGGCGGTGCGCTGGTTTCGCATGCAGCTGGGCATGGGCGTGGCCGAGCAGGCGCGCGCCTATCTGGCGCAGCGCGGGCTGGACGAGGCCGCCTGCGAACGCTTCGGCATCGGCTTCGCCCCCGACCAGCGCCAGGGCCTGTTCAACGCCCTGCGCGCCAAGGGCATCGCCGAGGCGCTGATCGTCGAGGCCGGGCTTGCGGCCAAGCCCGACGACGGCGGCGCGCCTTTCGACCGTTTCCGCGGCCGCATCATCTTCCCGATCCGCGACGGGCGCGGCCGCTGCATCGCCTTCGGCGGCCGGGCGATGGACCCGAACGCCCGGGCGAAATACCTGAACTCTCCCGAGACGCCGCTCTTCGACAAGGGCCGCAACCTCTACAATGTCGGCCCGGCGCGGGCGGCGGTGGCCAAGGGCAAGCCGCTGGTGGTGGCCGAGGGCTACATGGACGTGATCGCCCTGGTCCGCGCCGGGTTCGAGGGCGCGGTGGCGCCCTTGGGCACCGCCATCACCGAGGAGCAGCTGCGGCTGATGTGGCGCATCTCGCCCGAGCCGGTGATCGCGCTGGACGGCGATGATGCCGGCCTGCGCGCGGCGATGCGGCTGATCGACCTGGCGCTGCCGATGACCGGGCCGGGCCAGGCGCTGCGCTTCGCCTTCCTGCCACAGGGCCAGGACCCCGACGACCTGATTCGCGCCCGCGGCGCCGCGGCCATGGCCGCCGTGCTGGAAGAGGCGCGGCCGCTGGTCGATCTGCTCTGGCGGCGCGAGACCGATGGCCGGGTCTTCGACAGCCCCGAGCGCCGGGCGGCGCTGGACAAGGCGCTGGCCGAGGCGGTGGCGAAGATCCCCGACAAGGACACCCGCGATCACTATTTCGCCACGCTCAGAAACCTGAAATGGGAGCTGTTCGGCAACCGCCGCCGCGATTCGGCCCAGGCGCGCCCGCCGCGCGAGGGCTGGCAGGGCCAGGGGCGCAATGCGCGCTTCCAGCCCGTCGCGCCGGCGGCGCCGACCCGCGCCTCGCGCCTGTCCGCGCCCGATGCCGACGAGCATGAGGCCGAGCTGCTGATCGAGGCCATGGTGCTGGCGATCTGCGCCACCCATCCACAGCTGATCGCGCCGGTGGAATCGCGGCTCGAGCGGCTGGAGCCGCATGACGCCGACCGTGCGGCGCTGGTCCACGACCTGCTTTCGGGCACGCAGTCGCAGGCGGGTCAGCGCGCCCTTGAAAGCATCCTGGCCGACCCCCATGTGAGGGCGGCCCCGGCCATCCTGCGCCCGCATGACGGCGACGCCGCCGCGGAAATCCTGGCCAATGCCCTGGACCGGATCGAGGCGCGCCGCGCCGCACGCGAGGAAATCGCCCGTGCCGAGGCCGAGATCGAGGGCCTGGCGGATGAAGGGCTGACCTGGCGCATGGCGCAATCCGCCCGCGCCCGGCAGCTGGCCGACCACCCCTCGCTGGCCGACCTGTCGGATCTGGGCGAGGACAGCGACGCCTATCGGGCCATTCTCGACGCGGCGCTGAAGAACGAGATCTGGCGCAAGCCGCGCCGCTGAAGGATGCGGCAGGGCCGGCGCCGAATCACCCCGGCCGGACTCGGGCCGCGGGGCCGGGTCGCGGGTTTGAATCCCCCCGCGATTCGGATAGAAACGGCCGATAGCCGATCCCGATTCGCCGATTCGCGAATCACCGCTTCAAGGGAGCCAGCATGGCAGCCAACGACGACGACCAGAAGCCCGACACCAAGGACGACGATCATTCGCTGGACATGTCGCAGGCCGCGGTCAAGCGCATGATCGCCGAAGGGCGCGAGCGCGGCTTCATCACCTATGACCAGCTCAACGCCGTGCTGCCGCCCGAACAGGTCAGTTCGGACCAGATCGAGGACGTGATGTCCATGCTGTCCGAAATGGACATCCGGGTGGTCGAGACCGACGAGGAGGCCGAGGAGGCCGAGCAGGGCGGCGAGCTGGCCATCACCGGCTCGGGCTCGCGCGAGATCGCCGTCGCCACCGCCGAGACCGAGAAGCTGGACCGCACCGACGACCCGGTGCGCATGTATCTGCGCGAGATGGGCTCGGTCGAACTGCTGTCGCGCGAGGGCGAGATCGCCATCGCCAAGCGCATCGAGGCCGGGCGCAACACCATGATCGCGGGGCTCTGCGAAAGCCCGCTGACCTTCAAGGCCATCACCCTCTGGCGCCAGGAGCTGCTGGAAGAGGAGATCCTGCTGCGCGACGTCATCGACCTGGAAACCACCTTCGGCCGCTCGATGGACGAGGAGGGCGATGACGAGGAGGAGGTGATCGACGCCGACGGCCCGCGCCCCGCCGGCGGCGCCGCGCGCGAGGAGGAGGAGCTGGACGCCGACGGCAACCCGATGGGCCGTGGCGAGGAGGACGAGGACGAGGATGACGGCCAGAACCTGTCGCTGGCCGCGATGGAAGCCTCGCTGAAGCCCAAGGTGCTGGAGACGCTGGAAGCGATCGCCCGCGGCTACGAAGAACTGGCGCATATGCAGGACAACCGCATGTCCGCCACGCTGAACGAGGACGGAACCTTCTCGGCCGCGCAGGAATCGGCCTATCAGGAGCTGCGCTCGCGCATCGTCGGGCTGGTCAACGAGCTGCACCTGCACAATGCCCGCATCGAGGCGCTGGTCGATCAGATCTACGGCATCAACCGCCGCATCGTCACCATCGATTCGGGCATGGTCAAGCTGGCCGACGCTGCCCGCATCAACCGCCGCGAATTCATCGACGCCTATCGCGGCAGCGAGCTGGACCCGACCTGGGTCGAGCGGATGATGGAGAACAAGGGCCGCGGCTGGCAGGCGCTGTTCGAGCGCTCGCGCGCCCAGGTCGAGCAGCTGCGCGGCGACATGGCCATGGTCGGCCAGCATGTCGGCGTCGATATCGAGGAGTTCCGCCGCATCGTCAGCCAGGTCCAGCGCGGCGAGAAGGAATCGCGCCAGGCCAAGAAGGAAATGGTCGAGGCGAACCTGCGGCTGGTGATCTCGATCGCCAAGAAATACACGAACCGGGGCCTGCAATTCCTTGATCTCATTCAGGAAGGCAATATCGGCCTGATGAAGGCCGTGGACAAGTTCGAGTATCGCCGCGGCTACAAGTTCTCGACCTATGCGACCTGGTGGATCCGCCAGGCGATCACCCGCAGCATCGCCGACCAGGCCCGCACCATCCGCATCCCGGTGCACATGATCGAGACGATCAACAAGCTGGTGCGCACCGGCCGGCAGATGCTGCACGAGATCGGCCGCGAGCCCACGCCCGAGGAACTGGCCGAAAAGCTGCAGATGCCGCTGGAAAAGGTCCGCAAGGTGATGAAGATCGCCAAGGAGCCGATCAGCCTGGAAACCCCGATCGGGGACGAGGAGGACAGCCAGCTTGGCGATTTCATCGAGGACAAGAACGCCGTCCTGCCGCTGGATTCCGCGATTCAGGAGAACCTGAAGGAAACCACCACCCGGGTGCTGGCCAGCCTGACCCCGCGCGAGGAGCGGGTGCTGCGCATGCGCTTCGGCATCGGCATGAACACCGACCACACGCTGGAAGAAGTCGGCCAGCAGTTCAGCGTCACGCGCGAGCGCATCCGCCAGATCGAGGCCAAGGCGCTGCGCAAGCTCAAGCATCCCTCGCGCTCGCGCAAGCTGCGGTCCTTCCTGGACCAGTAGTCGCCGGATCAACGCAAAGAGGCCGCGCTTTTCTGGCGCGGCCTGTGTCGTTCTGCGGCCGGGCTCAACCGTGTTTTTCGATCCAGTCCGCGAAGGCGTCGATGAAGCCTTGCAGGAATTTCGCCGTGGTCTCGTCGGTGACGCTGCCGTCGGCGGCATAGGCCTCGGGTTTCCACTGGATATAGGCCTCGGGCGCGCTCATCACCACCATGCCCACGCCCAGCATGTCGGCCCTGAGCCGGATCTGCCCGACGGCGGCGCCGATGGCGCCGGGCGAGGTGCCGGTGACCGCGGCCGGCTTGCCCTTCCAGGAATTCTCGCCATAGGGCCGGGTCGCCCAGTCCAGCGCGTTCTTGATGACGCCCGGATAGCCGCGGTTGTATTCCGGCGTGATCGCCAGCACTGCGTCGGAATGCTCGATCCGGTCCTTGAGCCGCAGAACCGAGACCGGCGGCTCGGCCCAGAGATCCTCGTTGTAATGCGGCAGGTCGCCGACATGCAGCAGGTGGAATTCCAGCCGGCCCTCGGCCAGTTTCTGCAGCGCCTGCATCAGCTTGCGATTGAGCGAATCCTTGCGGAGCGACCCGACGATGACGGCGACGGACTTGACCATGCGCGTTCTCCCTTAGCGGTTTTGCGGATGCAGGCTAGGATGGCGGCGGCAAGGAGGAAAGGGGTGGCCGCGCTTGCATTGTTGGGGAAAAAAGGTGAACAGTCACCGCCAGGGACAGATCAGGTGCAAGGCAGAGAGGCGGGAATGCCCGGCGAGGAAGCAGGAAACATCCAGGCATGGCTGGCCGATTCGGGCAATCTGCAGATCCTGCTGGCCGTGGCGCTGGCGCTGCTGGCGGCCTGCCTCGTCGCCCTGCTCCGAACGCGGCGTTCGGCCGGGGCCGCCGCCGCCGATGCCGCCGCGCGCGAGGCCGGGCTGCAGACCCGGCTGGCCGCCGAAGCCGAGCAGTTGCGCGCCCAGCTACTGGCGGCGAGCCGGCTGGAAACCCGCAACGAGGCGCTTGCCGCCCGCGCCCAGGAGCTGATCGAGGAGCGCGACGGGCTGAGCGATGCGCTGCATCGCGAGCGCCAGCAGGTCTCGCGCCTGGAGCGCGAGCTGGCCGAGACCCGGCTGGCGGCGCAGAAGGACCGCGAGGCAGCCGAGCGCGACATCGCCACCCTGCGTGAACTGCGCGAGGAGATGTCGGGCCAGTTCCGGCTGCTGGCGCATGAGACGCTGAAGACCCAGGGCAGCGAGATGCAGAAGGCGCATGGCGAGCAGCTTTCGGCGCTGCTGACCCCGTTCCGCGACCAGGTGCACCGCTTCCAGACCGAGCTGCAGGCCCGCAACAAGGCCACGGACGAGGAACGCGCAAGGCTGCGCGAGCAGATCGAATACCTGCACAAGCGCTCCGAGGACATCTCGCGCGAGGCGGTGGCGCTGACCCGGGCGCTGAAGGGCGACAGCCAGAAGCGCGGCGCCTGGGGCGAGATGATCCTGGAACGCATCCTGGAGGATTCCGGCCTGATCGCCGGCACCCATTACGAGACGCAGGCCAGCCATCGCGACGGCGACGGCAAGCTGTGGCGCCCCGACGTGATCGTGAAGATGCCGCAGAAGAAGCTTCTGGTGATCGACAGCAAGGTCTCGCTGAACGCCTATGAGGAGGCGGTGAATGCCGAGGACATGCCGACCCGCGACGCGGCGCTGCGCCGGCACGTCGCCTCGGTCCGCGCCCATGTCGCCGGGCTGGCCGCCAAGGGCTACCAGGCGCTGGACGAGGGTTCGGTGGACTATGTGCTGATGTTTATCCCCGTCGAGGGCGCCTTTTCCGAGGCGCTGCGCGTCGATCCCGACCTGGCGCGGCACGCGATGGAGAACCGGGTCGGGCTGGCGACGCCGACCACGCTGATGCTGACCCTGCGTACCGTCGATCACATCTGGACGGTCGAGCGGCGCGAATCGAACGCCATGGCCATCGCCGCCCGCGCCGGCCAGCTCTACGACAAGCTGCACGGTTTCGTCGGCGCCATCGAGGAGGTTGGTGCGGCGCTGGACCGGGCGCAGAAGAGCCACGCCACCGCCATGGACCGGCTGACCCGCGGCCCCGGCAACGTGATCCGCCAGGCCGAGATGCTGCGCGACCTGGGCGCGCGCACCCAGAAGCGCATCGGCTTGGACCATGACGGCGTCGAGTCGCTGGAAGCACCGGGCGAGGCAGCGGAATAGCTTTTGGGGTATTTGAGAAACGGTGAAATGCATGACGGGACGTGATTGGGCGCCTTGGCGCAAACCACCGGGGCTCTGCAGGGTTGAGCGCGTCGAGCTGAACAATCGCGAGTTCTGGCGATTGCTGATCAAGGCGCCTGTCGGCAAGGTCATGCAGGTCGCGGCGACCCTGACGATTGCTTTGCATGCGAGGTCGGTGGCCATGCCCGCGGGCAGCGCTGATCGCGCACAGGTGGAAGCCTGGATGTGGATCGGCGCCAGCGTTTTCGTGGCCGCCTGCCTCGCTCTGCTCGGTGAGGCGAGCAGGTTCAATCACGAGCTGAAACGCGCTGATCGCAGCCTGCATTCGGCAGCTTGGTGGCGGTGGCACCTTCTGAGCCGCTTCGTCGGGCAGATTTTGGTCGTGCTGGCCTTTAGCGGGGTTGTGCTTCTGGGCATGTCGGCCTTGGAGCGCCTGTTTTGAAGACCCGCTTCACCATCCCGACCCGCGGCCCGGCCTGCCATGATTTCACGGCCGAGGTCGCGGGCTGGCTGCGCGGCATCGGTGCGGTCGACGGGGTGGTGACGCTGTTCGTGCGCCATACCTCCTGCTCGCTGCTGGTGCAGGAGAATGCCGATCCGGACGTGCAACGCGACCTGCTTAACTGGCTCGACCGGATCGCGCCTTCGGCCGATCATCCGTCGATGCGCTACCTGACGCATCGGGCCGAAGGGCCGGACGACATGCCGGCGCATCTCAAGGCGGCGGTGCTGCCGGTCAGCCTGTCGATTCCGGTCTTTGCCGGCCGCATGGAGCTGGGCACCTGGCAGGGCATCTACCTGGTCGAGCACCGCGCCAGCCCGCACCGGCGCGAGGTGGCGGCGCGGTTCCAGCCCGGCTGAACCGCCGCGGCGGGGTGCAGGAAAGCTCTTTCCCTTGCGCGCCGGATGTGGAAACCTGCGGCCTTGACCGGGGCGGAAACCGGGCGGATTCAGACGACAAGGGCAAGGGATGGCGGCAGGCAACCGATCGCAAGCGGCTCAGGGGCTGACCCTGATTGCACCGCCCCTGGCCTATGCGGTGCTGATCTTGGCCGCGCCGCTGCTGACCATCCTGGCCTATTCCTTCTTCAAGGACGGTTACCTGACGGTGATCCGCGAATTCACGCTGGAGAATTACCGCGCCGTCTGGTCCGATCCGATCTTTCACAAGATCATGCTGCGCTCGCTTGGGGTCGCCGCGCTGGTGACGCTGGTGACGGTGGTGCTGGCCTTCCCGGTGGCCTATTTCCTGTCCTTCGCGGTCGACCCGCGCAGGAAATCCATGTGGCTGTTCCTGATCACCATTCCGTTCTGGACCAGCTACCTGATCCGGGTGTTCCTGTGGAAGGTGATCCTGGGCTATAACGGCGTCATCAATTCGGGGCTGAAATCGCTGGGCATCATCGAGCAGCCGCTGACCTTCATCCTCTACAACGTGAACTCGATGGTCATCACCCTGGCCCATGCCTATGCGCCCTTCGCCATCCTGCCGATCTTCATCGCGTTGGAAAAGATCGACCGCTCGCTGCTGGAGGCCGGGCGCGACCTGGGCGAGAGCCGGGCGATGACCTTCTGGCGCGTCACCCTGCCGCTCGCCATGCCGGGGGTGGTGGCGGCGGCGCTGATCGTCTTCATCCCGACCATCGGCGATTACGTCACCCCGGCGCTGATCGGCGGCGGCAAGATCCCGATGATCGCCAACATGATCCAGAGCCAGATGCTGGACCAGGACAATCGCCCGATGGGCTCGGCGCTGGCGGTCACGGCCATGCTGATCGTCGCGGTGCTCAGCCTGATCTTCGTGGCCATGAACCGGCGTTTCCTGAAGGTGCGGCAATGAAGGGCGGCGGGCTTCGCGTCTATGCGGTTGTCTATCTGCTCTTCCTTTACGCGCCGATCCTGCTTCTGCCGGTCTTCGCCTTCAACTCGGGCACGATCATCGCCTTTCCGCTGAAGGAGTTCACCACCGAATGGTTCGCGCAGATGTGGGGCAACGCCTCGCTGCGCCGGGCGCTGGCCAATTCGCTGACCATCGCCGTCAGCGCCTCGATCCTGGCGACCTGCCTGGGCATCTTCGCCGCCCGCGCCTCGACCCGCTTCGAGTTTCCCGGCAAGGGGCCGGTCATGGGGCTGATCATGCTGCCGCTGGTGCTGCCCGAGATCATCGTCTCGATCTCGCTTCTGGTGGTGCTCCTGTCGCTGGGGGTCACGCTCAGCGTGCTGACGGTGATCGTCGGCCATACGCTGATCTGCATGCCCTATGCCACGGTGATCCTGTCCACGGCCTTCAACTCGCTCGATCGCTCGCTGGAAGAAGCGGCCTATGACCTGGGCGAGACCCGCTGGAGCGCCTTCCGGCTGGTGATCCTGCCGCTGGTCATGCCGGGGATCATCTCGTCGCTGCTGATGAGCTTCACCATCAGCCTCGACGAGTTCATCATCGCCTTCTTCCTGGCCGGGAACGAGCCGACGCTGCCGACCTATATCTTCAGCCAGCTGCGCTTTCCCAAGCAGATCCCGATGATCATGGCGCTGGGAACGGTGCTGGTGGTCCTGTCGATCCTGCTTCTGACCATCGCCGAATATTTCCGCCGCCGCGGCATCGCCAAGACCGGCGCCAAGGATACCGGAGGTTTCCTGTGACGACCAACAACCCGGGCCCGAAAAGCACCGCCGCCCATCGCGCCGCCATGGCCGGGGCCAAGCCGATGATCGAGATCCGCGCGGTGCAGAAATATTACGGCGACTATCACGCCCTGCGCGGCATCGACCTGACCATCCGGGCGGGCGAGTTCTTTTCGCTGCTGGGCCCCTCGGGCTGCGGCAAGACCACGCTTCTGCGCACCATCGCCGGGTTCGAGGACATCTCCTCGGGCGCGGTGCTGATCGACGGGCAGGACATGCAGCAGGTGCCGGCGAACCGGCGGCCCACCAACATGGTGTTCCAGTCCTATGCCATCTTCCCGCATCTGACCGTGGCCGAGAATGTCGGCTTCGGGTTGCGCCGCGACCCGCGCTCGCGCGCCGAGAAGGCCGCGGCGGTCGAGGAGGCGCTGGAGATGGTGGGCCTGAAAGGCTATGGCAGCCGCGCCAGCCATGCGCTGTCGGGCGGGCAGCGCCAGCGGGTGGCGCTGGCCCGGGCGCTGATCCTGAAGCCCAAGGTGCTGCTGCTCGACGAGCCGCTTTCGGCGCTGGACCGCAAGATGCGCGAGCAGATGCAGGTCGAGCTGATCAAGCTGCAGCGCCAGGTCGGCATCACCTTCGTTCTTGTCACCCATGACCAGGAGGAAGCGCTGGTCATGTCCGACCGCATCGCGGTGATGTTCGAGGGCCAGATCGCCCAGATGGACGGGCCCGAAGCGCTTTATGCCCGCCCGACCAGCCGCCGGGTGGCGAATTTCATCGGCGTGATGAACTTCCTGCCGGCGCGGGTGCTGGGCGAGACCGGCGAGGCCGTGCAGATCGAGGCGCCGGGCCTGGGCCGCGTCGACATTCCCATGGCCAATGTCAGCCGCGCCGATCCGGGCGACGAAGGCCCTTCGGTCGGCTTCCGGCCAGAGGCGGTGTCGCTGGTGGCGCCCGGCGCGCAGGGTGCCAACCGGGTGGCCGAGGGCGTGGTGGACGAGGTCGTCTATTACGGCGACATGACCTATTACGACGTGCGACTGGACGGCTCGGCCGGCTTCGACGGCCAGGCCCGCCCGGTGCGCATCGCCATGCGCAACGTCTTCGGCCGCGAGGTGCAGGATGTCGGCACCCGCGCGAATGTGAGTTGGTCCCCGGGCTCGCTGGTGCTTTTCCGCTGATCCGTGTGAAACCCGCCGCGACATTCCGCCGAGCCGGTTTGCGGCCCGGCGGCGCGCGTGCCACAGTCCCCGCACAATGCAACAGACGGAGATCGACATGATCGCACGTTCCGCGAAATTCCGCACCGCCATCCTGTCCGCGCTGACGGTGGCCGGCCTGAGCGCCGGCGCCATTGCACAGGAAGCTGCCGCCCCCGAAACGGCGGCGCCGGCCGAGGGTGCGCCCGCGGCCACTGCCCAGGCCCCGGCCGCCGCGCCCGCTGCTGCCCCGGCCGCCCAGGACAG